>JAHISB010000005.1 GCA_018818425.1 Patescibacteria group bacterium | reverse complement strand
TATTTCCGAAAAGCTTTCTTTAGCAAATATCCCCTTGCTGATTTCTTCCCTTTCAGTAAAGGTTAAACGGCAATATTTTTTAGTCATATTCATAGAATATAGGCTGATCAGGGTATTTGCGCTAGTTTCTTGAACTCAAGTTGAATTTATTTGACTATTTTTATAAAATATGTTATCACTATACTAGAAATAGTGTTTTTTTATCCACTTAAGGTATTTAAAACTAATTTAATTTTTAATTTAAATAATTTCTAGAAAGGAAGGTGAATTTGTGTTAGAAGTAAAACGCAAAGACGGGGAGAGTTTTGAAGGCTTAATAAGGCGTTTTAGCAAAAAAACTTTGCAAAGCGGCAAGCTAATCCAGGCCAAAAAGATAATGTTTTATAAAAAGCCCTTAAGCAGCTTATCTCAAAAAGAGAAAGCTAAGAAGCGCGAGGAGGTAAAGGGTTATCGCGAATACTTAAGGAAAGTCGGCAAGCTGGAAGAATGGATGCAAAATAAAAAAAAGGGCAGAGGCGCCAGAAAAAATTAAAATGTTAAAACTCGAAGAACAAATTGAGCAAAAATTAACAGAGGCCCTAAGGGCCAGAAATGAACTGGCTAAGGGTACTTATAGATTGCTTAAAGCAGCCATTAAAAATGAAAGAATCAGATTAGGAAAAGAGTTTACCGAGGCCGATTTGCTTAAAGTTTTACGTCGAGAATTAAAAAAACGCCACGAGGCCTCTGTGGCTTTTCAGCAGGGCCATAAGCCCGAGTCAGCCAACCAAGAGCTGGCCGAGGCCGAGCTTATTAAAGAGCTATTGCCAAAGGAATTAACGGAAGAAGAGATTGTTAAAGTTATTCAATCAGTAATCAGCGAGGGTAATTTAGCCGGCCCCGAGAGTTTTGGGCTTGCTATGAAGAAAGTGATGGCTAAGTTAGCGGGACGCGCCGAAGGCAGCTTAGTGAGTAAATTATTAAAAGACCAGCTTTCGCTCTAAAGCTCTTAATTTTATTTAATTTTTGGTTGTTAATTCTCAAATAAATCCCGCACCTTCCTGCGGGGTATTCGGGGAAGGTGCGGGATAAAAGAGCCCCCATGCAGTTATTAAAACAACAAAATCAAAAAGTTCGAGTTAAATCAACCAAGCGGTTTGACAAGTTTTTTAAAACAGCTATAAGAGTTATATTTTTTATTGCTTTAATAGCTGTTTTTGGTTTAGAAGTCCAGGTTGTTTTAGCTCAACAGCTTAGCTTGGGCATTGAATACGGTTCAGCGCTGTCTTTAGCCACCAGGGATGTGCGAGAAATTGTCGTTTCCATTATCAATGTTCTGCTGGGCTTTTTAGGCGTGGCGGCTATCTTGATTATCCTTTACGGCGGCTATCTTTATATGACTTCGGGAGGCGATGAGAGCAAAATAGAGAAAGCCAAAAAAATTCTGATTAACGGCGCTATTGGCCTGCTGATTATTTTAGCGGCTTTTGGCATAGTAACTTTTATTGTCAATAAATTGGCGCCGGTTACGATGGGTCCGCCGGGCGCTGGCCAGCAACCTGGTTATACTATCAGCGGCGGCGCTTTGGGCGGCGGCGTATTGGAAGCAGTTTATCCGGAGCCGGGCGCCACCAACATCCCCAGAAACACCATGATTATGGTGATGTTTAACGAAGCCATGGATATTGATACCATAATTAAACCGGGCAGCAACCCGCCTCAATGTTCAGGCATAACTGTGCCTTGCGGCTATTTAGCTGGTGATTCCCAAGATCCTAATGTCAAGATAGTTAATCAAACCGAAGGCAGCGATTCTTTAGCATATAATCAGGTAATAGTTACAGCTTCAAGCGATCATAAAAACTACGTTTTTGACCCCATTGAATATTTAGGCAATGCCAACAGCTATACTTATTACTCTGTTAATCTGTCAGATGCCATTATGAGGGCTAACGGATTCAGTGCTTTTATGGCCGGAGGTTATACCTGGACCTTCCAGGTCAGCAATATCTTGGATTTAACCCCGCCCTTTATCACCGATGTTATTCCCGTGACTGAGCCCGGACAGACAGTCTTTAAGAATACCATCGTGCAGATTAACTTTAATGAAGCCATAAATGTAGTAGCTGCCGGGCTGCCGGGAAACATTGTTTTAACTGATGATACAGGCGTTTCCCTTGGCGCTGGTCCGGTCATAACCGGGACCTCAATTATCAGCAACTTATTTAAGACCGTTGAGTTTGTCAGCAGTGAGCAGTGCCTGGATGAATTTGGCAATTTGGTAATTAATTCCTGCGGCCTGACCCCTTACTGTCTGCCGGGCGATGCTACTATAACAGCTTTAATCAAAGCAGCTCTGGTTAACACCAGCCACGAAGTTACTAATCCGCTTTCCGGAATCAATGATGCCGCGGCCAACTCTTTAGACGGCGGTATAGGCAACACCAATGATGCCCAGGATCCTTTCTGCGAAGTTAATCTTGAGCTGACCTGTAATTTAAACGGCCAGGCAGATGGCCGTCCTCCAGATTCAGCTACCTTGAGTGATCAGTTTAATACTTCTACGTTTAACGATAACTACTGGTGGCGGTTTAATACCAATAATCAGATGGACTTAGACCCGCCGGAGGTTATTACGGTCTGGATAGAGCAGGGCGCTTTAGAGATTCAGGAATCACTAAGCCCTGATGATGAATCAGTCTTAGTGCCCAGAAATAAAACCATTAAAGCCATCTTTGATGAATATATCATGAGCTCAACATTAAATACCACTAACTTTAAGATATTTAATGAAACTCTTTGTGATTTTTACTGGGGCTCAGATGAGTGTGATACTATGATAGATTCTGATGACTGGCCAGATGAGGTTTCTGGCTGCGATTACAGTATTGAGCACAGTTGTATTTACCCCAGAGGCGGCTTTACCATCTCTAAGAATAACTATTCAACCCTGCAAACAATCAATCCTGTTGGAACTTTAGAAGAGGTAACCAAAGCCACATTAAATACCTATAGCCCATATTTAGACGGTTTAGAAAGGTATAACCCCCGCATTACTTCTGATGTCAAGGATATGTATCAGAACTGCTTTTTTGATCCCTCGGTCGGCTATCCGGTGGGGCCGTAATTCATCATTTCAGCATTTAAATAAACGAATGATTTTTCATCAGCAAAAGAAATTTTTTTTCCTCGTAGCCCTTTTGTTGGTTTTGGGCATTTTTTTAGTTCCCAGTTTTGTTTCGGCCCAGGACCTTTCTTTAGGCATTGAGTATGGCTCGGCTTTAAATTTAGGCAGCCGGGACTTGCGGGATATTATTGCGGCCATTGTCAATGTTGTGCTGGGCTTTTTAGGCGTGGTGGCAGTGCTGATTTGTCTTTACGGCGGTTTTACCTGGATGACGGCCGGCGGCAGTCCGGATAAAATTGAAAAAGCCAAAAAGATTCTGATTAACGGCGCGATTGGTCTGATAATTATTCTTTCGGCCTTTGCCATTGTTAATTTTTTAGTTAAAGCTTTGGGTGATGCTACTATGCCCGGCGCTGCTTGTGTTAATGGTCAAGTAGAAGTTTGCGGCAGCCAGGGAAATTGCGATTTAAGAAGAGAGTGCGCCAACGGCCAGTGGGGCAGTTGTAATATTCTTTATCCTCTGCAGCCGCCCGGTTGCGACTATACCCTTGGCGATAATTTTATTTTAGCAAGCAGCGCGCCATCTCCCGACCAGCAGCTGCCCATCAGGAATGTGGTGGTTAAGCTGGAATTTAATCATCAGGTAACCGATCTTAATTTAATCCCGCCCCCGCCCAATGTAAACGGCGTTACTATTATTCAACGGCAAAACGGCGTTTATGATCCGGCTAACGAAATATTTTTAGTCGGCGCTCATAGTTCCAATTTAGCCTGGGCAGAAATCAAGCCGGATAATTCTTATCCTCAATACGAATGCCCCGGTTATCCGCCCGGCCAATACCCTGAACTGGCCTGCTTTCCTTATGACAGCGTTATAGATGATAATAATTGGTATCAGGTAACTGTTGAATCTGATTCAGCTTATTCTTTTCAAGACCAAAATGGCAATACGGTTGACTGTTCTTTAGGCGCGCCTTGCACTTTTGAATTTAAAGTTGGTCCTTTAATTGATTTATTGCCTCCGACGGTTGATTTAACTGAAGCTGAAGATTCATTGTTCAACCTTTATCCCTGGACCGGTAATAATATTAATTTATCAGATGATGATGAGTTTGTTTTAAGATCTTTGGCCAGCGATGACGTGGGCCTGGCTACCATTGATTTTTTTGAACAAGAAGGCGGCTTTTACCTGGGCGCTTTAGTCCAGCCCGGCGGCGCTGGGCAATTTGCGGGAGAATCGGATTCTCCTTGGTCAACGGTTGGTTACCAGTCCGGCGAAGTTTATCATCTGGGTTCAGAAGTTACTGACTATGCTAATAACGCAGCCCAGTCCGTTAAACAGGTTACTTTATACCCGGGTCATTGTTTCGATAATATTTGCAACGAAGATGAAAGTTGTACAACCGATCCTGCCAAGCCGGCAGATTGCGGCGGCAGCTGCCCGGCCTGTGCCGGCGAAAGCTGTTCCGCAGACCCCGATATGTGCCTGCCCGAAAATACTGTTTGTGTTTCCAATGTTTGTATCCCGGCCAATCAGCCGGAGGAATGCACTTGCTACCCTCTGCCCCTTATTCAAGATATCAGCCCGCTCGACGGAGCGCCGGGTAATTTTGTCACCATCAGCGGCCAGGGTTTTGGCGCTACGCCGGGCGAGGTTTATTTTGTCGATAAGGATCCAGGGGGGCTTTCTTATCCAGCTCAACTTCCTGATTCAGTCAACCCTGCCTGCAGCGATAATTGGAAAGATACTCAAGTGATTGTGGTGGTGCCTAATATTTCTCAAAACACAAATGGCTACTATATTGAATTAGGAGCGGTTAATCCTTATGCTCCGCCTGCTTATTTAACCGAAACTACCAATAATAACTACGGCCCGGTTCTGACTTTTACTCAAAGCGGCCTGCAGCGGCCCGGCTTATGTTTGGTTACCCCGGCCATTGGCCAGTTTGAAGACGGTTTTGTTCTTGACGGCAATAATCTTAATATCGGACTGCCTCAATCTATTGAATTTGGTTCGCCGCCCAATAATATCCCCGCTAATAATCAAAATTTCTTAAGCGGTATTCAGGCCCAAGGAACCGTGCCTAATCTTAGCCAAGGCCAGGTCCCTGTTTTGGTTATTGTCAATAGTTTAGAGAGCAACCCTCTGGTTTTTGCGGTTCAGCCGTCTGGTTATGGCGGCCAGCCGTTTATTACTAATTTTATACCTGCCAGCGGTCCGGCCGGCCAGTATGTTACTATTTACGGCGGCAATTTTGGCACCTATATAGCAGGTCAAAGTTCAGTGGAGTTCAATAACATCCCAGTTGACTTTGATGACTTCCCGGCAGAGTGCGGTACTGACTTTTGGCATGATAACTTTATTGTAGTTAAGGTTCCGGATGACCAATTAATGACTATTGGCCCTATTACCGTAATCAGAGAAGACGGCGAAAGAGCCACCTCTAGCGATGATTTTAACTATGATCCTAATGCTCCTTTATTCCCCGGCATCTGCAGCCTGTATCCCCAGGAAGGCTATGAAGGCGATCCTGTGGAAATCGTTGGTGAATATTTTGAAGATTCCTGGGTGAATTTTTCAACACAATTTTTAAATAATCCAAGCTTTTATACTAATATCAATCTAGGCGGAGTGGGTGAAGCTGATATTTTTGAGCTCACTGTTCCTGTTGGCGCCAGCACCGGAGAGGTTTTAGTTCAAAGAAACTATACTGGAGGCGCTGGCGATCCCTGTATTAATAACAATCAATGTCAGCAGAATCTTTACTGCCTAATACCAGGAGGTCTGACCCAGGGAACCTGCCAGCCCATTGCTTCAGGCTCCTGGTCCTTTATAGTTAAAGAAGGCGAACTGACCTTTACCGGCAATTTTGGCTATTACCAGTGGCAGTTCGAAACCTGCGCCGACTGCTATGTGCCCCAGGTTTTGGAAAACGGCAACTGCAATAATCAGCAAGCTTCGCCGACACCGCCCCCGGAACCTTTACTGGGCTATAATGCCGCTTATGTTAACCAGGTTTTAGGGGTCAGGTTTAATACTGATATGGCAGATACCAGCTTTGCCTATAACTATATTGGCAGTCCTAACCCTACCTATATTATCCAGCGGTGCAATGGCGACTCTACCCAAGAAAATCTACCTTTTGTCGAAGCTGTCTGCGGTCCTCTGGCATCAGGTAATCATGCTGCTGGTTATCCTTTTTATGACAATAATTCACAGGAGTATGTAGAGGTCAGGCCCCAAAACGATTTTCTGCCGGGCTTTTGGTACAGGGTTATTTTAACCAACGGCTTAATCAGCGAGGCCGAGGGCTATCCTATGGAGAATAATTTGAATTTTAATTATTTTGGCGGATCAATGAATGATTCCTTTGAATGGCATTTTAGAACCAGGCTTACAGAGGAAGCCTGTACTCCAGACACTGTATTAGTCAATCCGCGTTACAGGCTGGAAAATCCTCCTTGGCCTGATACACCTGATCCGATAGAACGAGATGACCAGGTTAATTACTCAGGCAGCTGCCAGGACAGCGGCGTTTGCGCTATTTGTCCGGATACCTTTTTATGGGACTGGCAATCAGAAGAAACCATTAATGGCTCGTCCCAGTCGCCGGCCACAAAATACACCCTTATTACAGCGCCAGTTGATGATGACAGGTACGCCTATATTACAGCAGATGATTTACTTAGGTTTCCGGACCTCGGCTCATTAACAGCCGAAATTACTCATTACCAAACGGGCAACCCGCCTCAATTTGAGCCCCTGCTTACGCCTTTAGTCGGCACAGCCGAATTAAACATTGTGCCGCCCAGTCCGTATATTGAGTTTGATAATAGCTGTGATGAAAGTGTGCCGCTTTATCCTTCGCCTAATCCTTATTCCGGCTCAACCAATGTTTGCCGCAACGCCATTATTCAGGCCCGCTTTGTTAATAACCAGGGCCTGCCCATAGATATGGATATCACCACTTTAACTGATGCCAATATTATTGTTGAAGACCAAGATTCTAATCAGGTTTTGGGCCAGCTAACCGCTAATTTAAACGGCTTTACCTTTACTCCCAATCCCGTTTTATATTTGGCGGCCGATTCAGCATATACAGTCACCTTAAATAATGTTTACAGTTTAGAACAGATGCCCTTGGCCGGTCCTAACAGCTGGTCTTTTGAAACAGGAGATGAAGTTTGCGATGAAGTATCTTCTCTTCAGATTTTCCCCGCTTACAAAAAGTTTGTTATTATTCCCGAGGCCGAAAATTATATTGCTAATTTAGCAGGCGAGCAGTGTATTTTATTAAGTCTGCCCGTTAATAATTGGAGCTGGTCTTCGGCCGATCCCAGCGTGGCTTTAATTGCCGGCTCTATTAATCAGTATGAAACAGTAACTTCGGCAGGCGATGGCCAAACCAATATTAATGCCGCCGCTCTCATTGGCTCCAACAGCTATATTGGCAGCGGCCTGGTGGAAGTGGTTACCGATTCAGGCGGCCCCTTAGAACCTTTGCTTATCACCGATCATCAGCCGCAGAGCCCGCCGCCTGTTTGTTTAAATGCCATAATTAAAATTGATTTCAGCGAATCAATCAAGGCGGGAGTCAACGATCCGCCGCAGTTTCCCGATGCGGTGACCGAAGCTGGCAGCGGCGCTTTGGTTAGCGGCCAATGGATTGTCAGCGGCGGAGGATCAAGATACGAATTTATACCCAATGATTATTTAACGGCTAACTCTGCCTATCAGGCCTATGTTAAAGGCGGCTCTGGCGGCATAGAGTCTGTTTACGGCAGTAAGCATCTGGGTCAGAATGAATGTGTAAATTCTGGATTATCCTGGTCGGCAGCTAGCGAGCAGTGCTATTGGAGCTTTAATACCGGCGCTGAACTTTGCGCGGTAGAAAATATTTATATCAATGTTTTAGATATTCCCACCTCTTCCCAGGCCGTTATTTTTGAAGACGAAACAGTGGGCTGGCAAGCCACGGCTTATGCTGCCAATAGCAACCCCTTATCCAACGAGATGGATGACTGGCAGGCGGAAAAGCCCGAGGTGGCCAATTTAACCGCTTATACCAGCCCGCCTTATAATAATGACCGTTTTCGCTATGCGGTCGGGGCTATTCCCAGGACTGTTTATGGCACCACTACCGTAGCCACAGATATCACCGCCACTATTAATGAGGTTATGAGTCAAGGCGAAGTTATTCAAGAGCATGTTACCAGTACCCCGGCGCAGTTAACAGTTGAGCCGAAACTCAAAGGCCCCTCGGTTATCCAGACCGAACCGGTTGACGGCAGTCAGAACATTTGTCTCAACTCTTTGCTCAGCGTTAAATTCAATAAACATTTAGATGAGCAAACAGTCAGCAGCGATACCTTTACCGTCAACTATAATACTCCAGATCCCTTTAGCGAGGAGGATAATATTCTTACTTTTGACGGCACTAATGATTATTTGATGATAGCAGCGGCTGGTTCTGCCAATTTGAATCCCGGCCTGGAAGATTTTATGGTCGAGGCCTGGGTGAAAATTACTGGCTTGGGCGAAAGAGTTATTATTGGCAAAAAGGGCTATGCTAATTCAGAAAGTGGCTGGCGGCTCAAGCGGTCGGTTACGGGTAAACTTTATTTTAGTTTAGCCGATGGCGGTGATGGGGTAAGTCAAACAGGAAGCGATTTATCCCTTAACGAGTGGCATCATCTGGTAGCGGTGGCAGATAAAGATGATACTTTTAAACTATATCTTGATGGAGAATTAGATGCTGAATCAGCCAATTTGGCTGGTCTGGAAGGCATAGTTAATGACTACGATGCCAAGATTGGACGCGGCGAAGTTGCCGAAGGCAGTTTTGCCGGCTCTATAGCCGCGGTCCGTTTTTACAAATTTGGCGTTAACGCTCTGCCTGCTAATATTGAAGATTTGATTGATTTTAATTACCGCTACCCCAACTCTGTTTCTCCTGATTTATCAAGCTATGCCGCGGGGCTTTGGGAGCTGGATGATGGACAAGGGACAGTAGCAACTGATTCATCTTCCTATGGCCATGATATGGAATTTGTTAGTTTTCCAACTTGGGGCGCTGATAATTTACCTAAAGTGGCCAATTGTTCCGCCGTTGCTTATAACTATAATAAGAATAATAATCAGAAAAAGAATTTCATCTTTGATGCTTTATTAGCCAGATTTATTAATAGCTTTGCTGGCCAGTTATTCAATTCCATTTATAACTTTGTCTGGCCCAGAGCCCAGGCCCAGCCGGTTTATACCGGTTACTGGTGCCCCTTAGATGAATATGGCGAGTGGGCAATGGAGAATGGTCCTCTTTACAGCACGGTTAAGTTTAATTTAAACCAGTTTCTGCCGGCAGATTCTCCTGTTCAGGTTAAAGTTAAAGGCGGGGCGGCCGGCATTAAATCTGCCGCGGGCTGGCCTTTGGAAAATTCTAACGAGGGCGATGATTTTGTTTATTCCTTTGAAACCGGCAGCGCTTATTGCGAGCTGGATTTTGTTACGGTGGCTACCGATGATTTTGGTTTATCCGATGAGTGGCTCTTTTTAACTCCCGAAGACGATGAAACAGATAATGTTACCGAGCCTGGCAATAGTAATTTTGATTCTGTCTACGATAGCGATAAAGTTTATTATGCCCATGGCTATAACAGCGATGGCCAGGAGCTGGCTCGGGTAGCCGGCCTGCCTCCCGCTGGTTATTATTGGAGCTGGTCGTGGACTTCGGCCGATCCAGCTATTGCCGGTATTTTATATAATGATAATGAACAGAGTTATTCCATAGTGGGAGCGCAAAATAATTCCGGCGAAACCGCTATTACTTTGACGGCTGAATTTTTATCGGTTTATCAGACTAATAATCTTACTGCTGACGGCAAAGCCATTGTTGATTTATGCGAAAACCCCTGGCCCGAAAGAGAATTAGGCAATATTGAAGCGCCAAAATATATTGATGACGATTATAGTTTTGCTTTAAGATACTGCCGCGACGCCGGCGGTTCAGGCGTCAGCGATGATTTGCCAGCATTGGATGAAAGCCAATTTATTGAAGGCGAGTTTATCAGTAGTTATCTTTCTAATAATCCCTTGGCCGATGAATTATTGAGAGAATATTTAATCCCCGTGCCAACCACCGGCGATGTTATTGGTTTAAGAATTTATGAAAACGCCTTTCATCTTACCCCCTTAAGTTGGTATCAGCAAAACATTGAGAATCAAGGCAGTCCTTTTACTCAAACCATAGATGGCTACCCTGCCATTCAAGACGGCCGGACAACTTATGTGGGAGCGGCCAATGGCATTCCTGATGATATTGGCTATTGTACAAACCTTAGTCAAAGTTACACCTGCACCCAAACCTACTCGCCACCTGATTGCGGCGACTGTATTTTTGGCGACGATCATTATTACACTAATATTTATCTTTTATCCTATAATCAGAACACTGCGCCGGAGACTATGGAAATTATCAACCAACTTTTAGAAAGCTGGGAGTTTAACACTGATATCAATAACAGCCAAGACAAACAAAAAGTTATCAGAGATATGAATAGATTAGTAGCGCTTTCCGCTGTGGCCAATGCTCTGGATAATTATCAAGCTAACCATAGCGGCAGCTATCCAGCTTTGCTGGCCGGCACTTTTGTGCCGGGCATGTCTACCAGCAAGTGGCCCTCTTGGAATCAAGCTTTGGCGCCGGAACTGGGCATAGGCATGCCCGCAGACCCCCTTAATATTTTTAATAGCTGTATTGAGTGCCAGGAGCCGACTTTGATTAACGGAGGATTCGAAGAAGCGGCTCCCTTAACCGGCTGGACAGCAGAAGCCAGCGTCACAGCAGTTATTAACACCGAGCCCCAGTTTATTCACGAGGGAAATCAATCAGCTTTGGTGTCCGCCCCTGCTTTAGATGCGGGAATTTATAGCGATGTTGTTTCCTTAATTCCTAACACCACTTACGAATTGAGCGCTTGGGTTTACCTAGAAGCGCCCAATAGAGCTAAGTTAACTTTTGCAAATGCAAATTATGGCGATAACTATGGCAACCAGTGGTTTACTCCGCCAGATTTTACCGGCTGGTTTCAATTAAAGAATCGTTTAATCACCCCATCAGAGAATATAGAGCCCGCTCCTGTTGTTAGAATCTATTTACATTCCTTTACCGGCCAGGCAGCTTTTTATGTTGATGAGGCGGTGCTGCAGACTGCTGGCGGCAACTGCGGTTACGACCCCGAAACCTGCTGGAACCCGGAAGCCAATGGCGGCCAGGGCGGTTTTGCCTGCGATGAGGGTTCTTACTTCTACGCTTATCAGAATCTAGCTTCTTTTGACTATCAATTATCTGCCAAAATGGAAGAGACCATCAACTGGCTGCCGGCCAATATGGCTTCTATTGAATATATTGATTCCCATATAGATTTATCACTAACCAATGTGGCTGTTTGCACCTCTCAAGTTTTAGCCGGAGTGTGCGGCGATGGCTTTGTTTTTCCGCCCGAGCAGTGCGAAATCGGCATGAGTTACGCTTACTGCGCTCCCGGTCACAATTGGTATAATCCGGGAGCGGTGGGCTGCGACCAGCTTTCCTGCCAGTGGTTAAGCTTTGCCAACGCTCCTGGTTGTAGCGGCATGACCATTAACCAGTGTTGCGGCGGCTATTGCGGCGACGGGGTTTTAAATACTTCTTCTTTATATAATGTTTCTGTTGATGAAGAATGCGACTATAATGCGCAAGCTCCTAATAGCGGCTTTGCCAATGGCCAGCCGCAGTACAGCAGCGCCGGCAGCCAGTATTTTTGCTCTGGCAACTGCCAAGAATCCGGCGGCTGGTGCGGCAACGGCAGTTTGAATACTCCTTGGGAAGGTTGTGATATTTCCGCGCCGTCCGGCAACCAGGGCTTTGGCGGAGGCGCTGCCAGTTATGATCAGTATGCCTGCGGCGCTCCCAACAGCGGCGCCGCTTCCTGCCAGGATATTGGCGGCTGGTGCGGCGATACTACTATGCAAACTCCTTATGGCGAAGAGTGCGATAAAGGCGCCGTTAGCGGCGCGGGCTGGGCCCATGGCTTGCCAAGCGATTCAACTGAAGAGGAACAGTATCAGTGCGCCGCTTCCTGCCAGGATACTGGCGGCTGGTGCGGGGACCAAATCATTCAAGCTAATTATGAAGACTGTGATGGCAACACTGGTTTATTAGGGTGGAGCTGTACTAGCCAAAACTACGGACCAATACAATGTGGATCCACTCCGCAATTATTTGCTTGTGAAAGGATATGTGATAGCGGGTGTCCTTATCAAGGCCAATGCGGCAATAATATCACAGAAGGCACAGCCAGTTGTGCTGAAGTTTGCGATGGTACTAGCACACCACCTCATACAAATTGTCACCCAGACTGCAGTAGCTTTATTTGCGAAACGGGATGGCTGGACTGCAATGCCAACTCCGGCGACGGCTGTGAAGTTAATCCCGATATTAATATCTTTAACTGTGGCGGCTGTTACGGCGCCGGCGGCCAGGTTTGCAACTATGCCGGCGGCCATGGCGCCCCGGTTTGTAATTCAGGAAGTTGTGAAATTCATTGCGATGACGGCTATCATTGTTCCAGTTCTTCTTATCCTGATTATGAGCAGATTTGTTCCGTAACTGATGATATCTGTGAAATAAATAGCATCTGCGGCGATGGCGTTATCAATCCTGGCGAAGTTTGCGATGATGGCATATATAATGGCCAGGTAGGCTTTTGCAATGCCGACTGTACGGCCATTGAAGGATTGGGTACACCTATTTTTACTGATGATTTTGAAGATCAGACTTTTACTGATGAACATTGGGAGATAGGGTATGCAGGTTCAGGAGACGATGGTTCGGTCACCTGGCAGAACGTGCTGGACCCAGATGACCCAAATAATATGGTGCTAGAGAGCGTGGATACAGGCAGTGGCTGGTATATTAGGGATTATAGGGTGAAAACTACTTATGTTAATCAAGCCAATGTTTCTATTTTAACTTTGATTGATTTTGGCAATACGCCAGGAGAACCAGGTGCTTTTGATAATTGGGATGCTATGGTTTTAGCCAGACGCAATCCTAATTTTAGCAGTGAAGATCAAGAATATTATGCTTGGTGGAATGATTTTTATCTTGGCGCTGGATCTCCCACCTATCCTGTTACTTGTCCAGGATATAGTGGCAGTGAACCAACACAGACACAAATCAGAAGGACCAATATTGGCGAAAAAGGCATAGAGGGTGATGATTTAGGTTGGGATAATGCCATTAATTGTAGTAAATGGTGGGTTCTGTTTGATATCAAGACTATTAACGGTCAGGTTAGTATAAAAACCCGCTGGTGGCTGTACGGAACAGTAATGCCAACTATTTGGAATATCGAGGCGGTTGATGACAGTTCTGACAAAATTCTTAGCGCTGGCCAGGTCGGTTTAGGCAATTGGGCCAACACTACTTTTCGTTACGATTTATTTCAGGTTTATGATTCGCAGCAGTAATTTTAAATAGCAATGTTATATATAAACCTTAACTAAAAAAAGTATGTTCGATCAAAATCAATCTATCTCGTCTAATAAAACTAACCCAACTACGTCTGATGATGTAGACAAAAAAACGCCGGTCCAGTCTATGCCGCCATCCTTAGATGATACCGCCGGATTCAAGTCAACGACATTTAATAATCAAAAGCCGGCCGGGCAGCCATCAGCAACGGCTAGGCCGGCCGGGACCATGCCGGGCACCGAAGACATTTTTGCCGAAACTGATAAAATGGCTCAACCGCCTTCGGAGAAGCCGCCTCTGGCCCCTAAAATGCCAGCTCGCCCAACACCGGCCGGGCCGCCAGAGCCGTTAACCAAATTACCCGATGATGTTGAAGAAGAAAAGAGCGGGGGCAAAAGGTTTTTAGCCCTGGGTTTAGCCGTGGCCGTGGTGGCCGTGGTTGGTTATGGCGGCTATATCTTTTATGGTAAATTTTTTGCCTCTAACGATTTTAAAGTCCCCCAGTTAAATTTAAATCAAATTGATCCGGAAGTTTTGAATCAGGACACTAATAATGATATAATTAATGTAAATTCCAGCCAAAACATTAATCAAGTCCCGGTTAATCAACCAGCTCCGGAGGCAGCCGAGAAAGCTATAACCCTAGATTCCGATAAAGACGGCTTAACTGATTTGGAAGAAGAAACTTATGGAACCGACCCGGCCGAGCCCGATAGCGATGGCGACGGCTTGTTCGACAAAGAGGAGGTAAAAGTTTATAAAACCAATCCCTTGGACCCGGATTCCGATCAAGACGGCTATTTAGATGGCGCTGAAGTTACGGCCGGCTATAACCCCGACGGACCTGGCAAATTGTTAGAAGCTAATTTTGAGTAGAGTTTTAATTATACTAAATTGTTTAAATAAATATGTTTAATCCTCAAAACAATATAGCGGCGAATGAAGAAGAAACTAATCTTCAAACTACCTCCGAGATGTCTAATAACGAAGAGCCGGCAGAAATTTTGGAAGCAGATATTCATACTATGCCGGATAAGTTTTTAAAGCCGGCGAGAGCCCCTAAAAAGGAGAGGAAAATAAGCTTTTTAGTTTTGGGTATTTTAACTTTTGTTGTTTTGGGCGGCGTTATTGCTGTGGCGGTAGTTTTTTTAAGCAGACAGTCCGCGCCCCAGCCCTTGCCGCCGCTGGCGCAGCAACCTTTGGTCAATCAGGCCTCTGTTAATGATAATTCAAATACCAATCAAAATTTAGATAATCCGCAAAAAAGAGACCTCCAGCGCTTAGAAGATATTATCAGCATCAAAACCGCCCTTTCTCTATATTTTTCTGAACAAAATGTTTATCCCAATTCTTTAGAAACTTTAGTGGGCGATTACTTAATCGAAATGCCGCTTAACCCTGCGCCCGGCGGCCAAGATTATGAATACGAGTCAGCCAATGATCAGTTAGATTATCACCTGAAGTTTGAACTGGAGACAGGCGGGGTTTTGGGCTCGGTAAAACTTTCGGCCGGCGAATACATTGTCAGCAGCAGTCAATTAATAACCCAGGATGAATTCGCCGAACAGCAAAACGCCAATCTTAATTCTAACCTTAATCAGAATCAAAATATTAATAGTTTGCCCAGCATTCCCGCTATCCCCGGGAAAATAGTTCAGCCAACAATGGGTTTAGACAGCGACGGCGACCAATTAACAGATATTGAGGAGAATATTTACCAGACTGATTCAGCCCTGGCCGATACTGACGGCGATGGTTATACCGATGCCGCCGAGATTCTTAATTTTTATGATCCCACTGTCGCCGGAGGAAGATTAATGGATTCAGGGCTGATAGAAGTGTATCAAAATCCGGTTTTTAACTACTCCTTGCTTTATCCCAAGGCCTGGGTGGCCAGAAGTTTGACCGTTGACAACAAAGAAATAATTTTTACCTCCTCAACCGGCGAGTTTGTGGAAATTATTGTTCAGGAAAATCCTCTGACCCTTTCTGCTTATAACTGGTATTCCAACCTTAACCCCGGAGTTGACATTTCGGAGATTAACAGTTTGATTATCGATGGTTTGCCGGCTATTCAAACACCCGACGGCCTGACTTCTTATTTAGCGGCGGGAACAAAAATTTACGCCATTACTTATAATATAGGCACCGGCAATCAGATGAATTTTCAGACTACTTACCAGCTTTTTTTGAAGAGTTTTATGTTTATTGCGCCAGAGGCGGAGCCAGAACCGGAAGAATAAATGAAATCGTTAAGAAAATTAAGAATTGTTTATTTGACTCACCAGCGTGCCAGACAGATGAATCACTGAAAACGCTGACAGCTCACTGATTTGCGCGAATATTTCACTGATGTCTGTGAGTTATCGGTGAGTAATCTGTGAACTGTCAGCGTTTTCAGTGACTATCAGCGAACTAAAAGTATAATTCAATGATAAAGGTTGAAATAAACTATCAAGTAAAAGTGCCTCTAAAATTAGAGACGCTTTTTAATAAAGTCGCCGTATCAATCAGCCGAAAATTAAAAATTAAAAAATTACTCCCGGTCTCGGTGGCCTTAGTTAGCCAGCAAGTAATTAAACGGTTAAACCAGAGGTATCGCGGCCAGAATAAAGTAACAGATGTTCTTTCTTTTCCAGAACTCAATGAGATTTTGATTTGTTATCAGCGGGCAGTTTTTCAAGCCAAAGAGCGGAAGCAAAGCCAGCAGGAGCAGTTGGCCTGGCTTTTTTGCCATGGCCTGCTTCATTTATTAGGTTATCATCACAGAACCAAGAGCCGCGAAAAGATTATAAGAAAACTGGAAGCGGGCGCGCTTGAGGAAATATGATTTGAGCACAAAATTTGTTCATAGTGTGGAAAAGTTTTTTCCTTGAGAAAATTGCTTTTTTTTATTATAATATATATTAGTTATCTAGGTATTCAGGTGATTAGGTAATTAGGTAGATTGCGAATTTGCCAATTTGGTTTAATTTAATCTACTTCACGAAACGAATCAATCACGGATTTATTAACCTATTCAACCTAATTAACCTAATCAACTAATTAACCTAATTCAACTTATTAAATAATATGGCTCAACCTAATATTATAACCGGCCTAGACATCGGTTCAAGCATTATTCGCTTAGTGGCTTTGCGCAGGAAAGACGACGGCAGTCTGGAGATTATTGGAGCATCAGAAAAAATCAGCGAAGGCGTGGCTAAAGGCATGATTACCAATATCGAGGATGCTGTTTCATCTATTTCCGAAGTTTTAGAACAAGCCGAAAGAATGACCGGTTTGCCCATAGAAACAGCGGTGGTAGGAATCTCCGGAACTTATATCACCACTTTAGAAAGCACCGGCGTCATAGCCGTGGCTAAAGCTGATAAAGAGATTATGGAAGAAGATGTAGAAAGGGCTATCGAAGCAGCCCAGGCAGTAGCCACCCCTCCTAATTACGAAATCCTACATGTTATTCCTAAAGATTTTACAGTTGATAATCAAACGGGCATCAAAGACCCTGTAGGCATGACCGGCGTAAGACTAGAGGTGCAGACCCAGATTATTATGGCCTTGTCTTCGCAAATTAAAAATTTAACTAAGTGCATTTACCGAACAGGCGTTGATATAGCTGATCTGGTTTTTGGGATTTTAGCTTGCGCTGAAAGCACCTTAACTAAAAAACAGAAAGAGCTGGGTGTGGCTTTAGTTAACCTTGGCAGCCATACCACCAGTTTAGTGGTTTTTGAAGAGGGCGATGTTTTGCATTCCGCGGTTTTGCCCATTGGTTCAAATCATATCACCTCGGACATTGCTATCGGCCTTAGGACTTCGGTAGAAACGGCCGAAGCCATTAAAACAGAGGTGGCCCAGGCCAAGGCAGGCAAGGTGAACAAGCGCAACGAAATCGATCTGGCTAAATATTCAACCACCGAAAAAGAAAGAACTATGGTTTCCGAAAAACACATTGCCGAAATTACCCAAGCGCGCTGTGAAGAAATTTTTGGCTTAATAGATAAAGAGTTAAAAAAAATAAATCGTTCTGGCCTGCTGCCGGGAGGAGTAATTTTGACCGGCGGCGGAGCTAAGTTGCCCGATTTGATAGAGCTGGCTAAGGAAAAGTTTAAATTGCCGGTGTTTTTAGGCCTGCCTTTGGGCGTAGAAGACAGCGCCATAGATAAAGTTAATGACCCAAGCTATACTACGGCCGTGGGCTTGGCTTTATGGGGCAGCCAGAGCGAAACTAAATCAGCGAGAATTAATTTGCCCAGCTTTTCTTCGGTTGATCAGGTAATGAATAAGATGAAGGACTGGTTTAAATCGCTGTTGCCGTAAAGGAATTTTTTTTGATATCAAATTAACATTAATATTAAATTAAACATGGCTAAAACTAAATCAATTGAAATTAAACCGGATATAGAAACCTTTGCCAAAATAAAAGTGGTGGGCGTTGGCGGCGGCGGCGGCTCGGCAATTAATAGAATGATTAAATCAAAGATTAAGGGTGTTGAATTTATAGCCGTTAATACCGACGCCCAAGCTTTAAGCAGCAACGAGTCTGCCTCCAGAATACATATCGGCAGAGAAACCACCAGGGGTTTGGGCGCCGGCATGGACCCGGAACTTGGCGCCCAGTCCGCAGAAGAAAATGAAGAAGACCTTAAAGCGGTTTTAGACGAAGCTGATATGGTTTTTATCACCTGTGGTTTGGGCGGAGGCACCGGCACCGGCGCGGCGCCTATTATTGCCGATATTGCCAAAGAATTGGGAGCGCTGACCGTGGCGGTGGTAACCAAGCCCTTTGCTTTCGAAGGCGCTCAAAGAAAAAACATTGCCGAACGGGGCCTGGACAATTTAATTGACAAAGTAGATACTATTATCACTATTCCCAATGACCGCTTGCTTCAGGTGATTGATAAAAAAACCTCTTTGTTAGATGCCTTTGCTATTGTGGATGAAGTCTTAAAGCAGGGCGTTCAGGGCATTTCCGATGTAATTACCGTGCCGGGCTTAATTAATGTAGATTTTGCCGACATCAAAGCCATCATGAAAGACGCCGGTTCTGCTCTAATGGGCATTGGCAGAGCCAGCGGCGAAGACAGAGCCGTGGTGGCGGCTCGCAATGCTATCGACAGCCCTCTTTTAGAGCTTTCCATCAAGGGAGCCAAAGGCGTTCTTTTTACTGTTTCCGGCGGCCAAGACCTTTCTATGCACGAAGTCAATGAAGCGGCCGAGGTTATCACCTCTTCAATTGACAGCAACGCCAAAGTAATTTTTGGCGCGGTTATTGACGAAGCTTTAGGCGACGAGGTAAAAATAACGGTCATTGCTACCGGCTTTAACACCCAAAGATCGGAAAGAGAGCCCGAATCAAGCTCAACCCGAGAACAGTCAATGGAAGAAAAATCCGGCTACGCTTCCTCCCCCTTTGTTAAAATAGAAGATAAACAAAAAGCCATGACTAAAAGTTTGTTTTCTAAAAGATCCGCTAAAGCCGCCGAAGATAATAGAGTAGAATTGCCGCCCAAAACTAAAGAAGAAGAAGAATTAGAAATTCCCGCTTTTATTCGTAAGAAAATGGGAGACAAGTAATTAGAAATCCCAAATTACAAGCACCAAATTACAAACAAGCGCTAAATTCTAAATACCAAATCCCAAATATTTTAGTTATTGGAATTTTGGTCATTGTGATTTATTTGGAATTTGTAATTTGCTATTTGGAATTTTATTTATGAAGTGTCCAGTTTGTTTGTCTCTAAATACCAAGGTTAGCGATTCACGCCTGACGGAAGAGGGTTTTGCTATCAGGCGCCGCCGCTTATGTCAGAAATGCGGTTTTAGATTCTCTACTTATGAGCAGATCGAAATTTTAAATCTTGTAGTCACCAAACGCGACGGCAGCAGGGAATCCTACCAGAGAGAAAAGTTAATCAGCGGTCTTAAAAAAGCTTTACAGAAGCGCTCCTATACTCTCGATCGGTTTAAGGGGTTAATTTATCAAATCGAGAGGGATATTCAAAAAAGAAAAAAGGAAGAGATCACCAGTCAGCAAATCGGCGAACTGGTGATGAGGCGATTGAGGAGTTTTGATAAAGTGGCCTATATTCGCTTTGCCTCGGTTTACCGTGCCTTTGAGGATGTTAAAACTTTCCAGCGGGAGTTAAATAATTTACTCAAGCTGAAGAAGCAAAAAACTACACCTCGTAATTTAAGAGAAGCAGGGCGGAAGCCGTTAAGAAAAAAATAAAATGATGGAAAAATTTAATAAAACCACTAAAGTCATCCTGGGCATTGCCGTAGCGATTCTGATTTGGATTTCCGGCATTGTTATCGGCCAGGAACAAACGGTTTTGATTCTTAGTCCCGAGGGCGGCATCAGAGGCATTATTAACCAGACTAAAATCATTAAAGTCAATCTAATGCTAGATTATGGCGGCGGCCAGATAAAAGTTTATCCGGAAATGAAATTAAATTACGGCGATTCAATCCTCAAATTAATAGAAGCGGCGGATAGATTAGAGAACAATAAATTGGACATCCATTATCAGGAGGATTCTCTGACCGGCGGCATATCAGCGTTAAGCATTAACGGTTATCAGTCGCTGCCTAATAATAAAGAGTGGCTGGTTTGGCTGGATAATAATTTACAGGTCGATGACCTTAATAAAATTAAGCTGAAATCGGGCGATATTGTCGAATTAAAATATATTAAATTACAGCCGCCAGATTAATTAAATTTTTATGGTTAATTATCAAGGAGCGCCTCTAGAAGAGCAGGTCAAAATTCTTTTAGAAAAAAATCTTGCCTACTCCAAAGAGATTTATACGATGATGAAAAAGATTCAGCGTTATATTTTGCTTGGCCGGATTATAAGTTTTATTTACATTATTTTAATAGTGGCGCCGATAATTTTAGGCCTCATCTATCTGCCCAGTATTTTAAAAGGCGCTATTAATAATTTTTTACCAGCTAATTTAGACCAATCAACTGATTTAGAAGGGCTGATAGAGGGTGGAGGTTTAATGGAAACTTATAAAAACATTTTAGATTTTCAACAAGATCAATAGAAATTATTTTTTAGCCGGCCATGGACTGTTTTAGATATAAAGTAGGTGCGCGCCATAGCGCGCACCTACTTTATATCTAAACAAAATAATAGAATCATTAAAGTTATAAAAATCAGATAATTATTAAACCTAAACATTATTTTTATGAAGAACAATAAAGAAAAAAAATATCCTCAAGGATATTTGATTACCGTTGTAGTTATAAGTTTAATTGTCGGCGGAATAACCGGCGGTGTAGCCGGTTTTTTAACCAGCAGTATTTTCCCCAGTTCTTTTACCAACTGGTTAACTAACCCTTTGGGCATCACTAAGATTATTAATCCGACCGAGAGTAATCAGAACATTAATCAGCAGCTCTCCGGCGGCCAGGCGGTTATTATGGAAGAGGAAAATTTAACCACTCAAGCGGTGCAGAAAGTTACGCCGGCCGTGGTCAGCATCATCGTGACTAAAGAGCTTCAGCAGTATTATAATTTCAGCGGCCCGGGCTTTCCTTTTGGAGATATTTTCAGTTTCCCGTTTGATTTTAATTTTAAAGCGCCGCAGCAACCAATCCCCGGCCCTAAAGAAAAAACAGAGGTCGGCGGCGGCACCGGTTTTATCATTAATTCCGACGGCTTGATCTTAACTAATAAGCACGTAGTCAGCGATACCGAAGCGGAGTATTCGGTTATTCTGACCGATGGTTCACGCTATGATGCTAGCGTAGTGGGTCGCGACCCTTTTAACGATATCGCTTTCTTAAAAATAGAAGCCGATAATCTGCCGGTTATTGAGCTGGGCGATTCCGATAAAATCGAGATAGGCCAAACGGTCATTGCCATCGGCTATGCTTTGGGCGAATATTCCAACAGCGTAACCAAAGGCATTGTTTCGGGCATGGGCCGGGATATTGTGGCCGGCGGCGGCGGCCAATCAGAAGAATTACAGGGCGTAATTCAAACCGATGCGGCCATTAATCCCGGCAATTCCGGCGGACCGTTAATTAACCTCCAAGGACAGGTAATCGGCATCAATACAGCCGTTAATCAGCAGGGACAATTAATCGGTTTTGCCATTCCCATTAACAGCGCCAAGACGTTAATTGCCAGCGTCATTGAAAACGGCAAAATCGTCAGGCCGTTTTTGGGCGTAAGGTATGCTATGCTTAATGAACAGATCGCCGAAGAAAATCAGATAGCCGTTGACTATGGCGCTTTATTAGCCAGAGGCAGTACCGCATCAGAACTGGCGGTAATGCCCGGCAGCCCGGCAGACATTGCCGGCTTGGAAGAAAATGATATTATTTTAGAATTAAACGGCGTCAAGCTAAATGCTGACAATCCTTTGTCTAAAGAAATAGCTAAATACCAGCCGGGCGATGTTATTACTCTTAAAATTTGGCACGACGGGAAAGAGAAAGCAGTCAATGTGGAATTAGCAGAGTTTGAGGAATAATCAGAAAAATCATCAAGAATCTAAACTAAAAAGAACCAAACAATATTCAAAATTAATAATAATAATAATTTTAATTTTGGTTATTCTGATTTGTTTGGTTCTTTTTATTTTAGTTCTTGGAATTTTTTTAAAGATATCTATTCACTTCCCAAGGCGTTACTTCTAGCCTGGCTTCGTCAATATCTTTTTTAGCGGCTTGGATAATGGCGGCATAGGCATGCTGTCCTAATAAATTTTTTAAAACCTCATCGCGGCTTAATTCTTCTATGGCCACGGCTAGGTTGGCCGGCAGAGTTTTAATTCCTCTTTTTAACCTTTCGTTGTTGTTTAGCAAATAAACGTTTTCTTCCACCGGTTCAGAGGGCCTTAAGTTATTTTTAAGGCCGTCAAGCCCGCAGGCCAACATAGCGGCAAAAGCCAGATATGGATTAGCCGAAGGGTCGGGGCACCTTAATTCCATTCTGGTGGACTGTTCTTTGCCTTGGCTGACCTGGGGGATTCTAATTAAAGCTGAACGGTTGATCCGCCCCCAGCAGATATTTACCGGCGCTTCGTAGCCCGGCACCAGGCGCTTGTAGGAATTGATGGTCGGCGAAGTAATGGCGGCTAAAGCCCGAGCGTGGTATAACTGTCCGGCCAAAAAGTTATAAGCGGCTGATGAAAGCTGATATTCATCGCCAGAATCATAAAAAGTATTTTGATCATTCTTAAACAAACTTTGATGAATATGCATGCCCGAGCCATTCACTCCCTGCAGGGGCTTGGGCATAAAGGTAATTTTTAAAGTTTCGTCGTTGGCATAGGCCTTGAGAGCGGCTTTAACGGTTAAAACATTGTCAGCGCTTTTTAAAGCCTTATCATAGCGAATATCAATTTCGTGCTGGCCTTCGGCCACTTCGTGATGATAGCTTTCTCCCTTGATGCCGAAAGCTTTAAGAGAATCCATTACCCTTCTGCAGATTCTGGAAGCCCGGCTGACCGGCGTGTAATCAAAATAACCTTTACGGTCATGAGGGGTTAATTTGGGCAATTGGCTTCTTTCAAACAAAAAGAATTCCAGTTCAGCGGCGGTAAAATATTCAAAGCCCATCTCCCTGGCTTCGTTAAGGACCCTTTTAAGAATGTACCTGGGGTCGCCGCTAAAGGGCTGTCCATCGGTAGTAAAAATATCGCAAATTACCCTGGCCGATTTAAAGTCGGTATTGGTCCAAGGCAGAACGGCAAAAGTATCAAGGTCCGGCTTTAATAACATGTCGCTTTCGTAAATGCGGGCGTGGCCCTCAACTGACGAGCCGTCGTACCAGGCCCCGGCCGTTACAATATCTTTAAAGCGGTTAGCTTCCGTTTCCACCACTTTAACCCTGCCGGTTAAATCGGAAAATTGCAGGATAATTGTCTTGATCCCGTCTTGCTTAATAAGGTCTTCGATTTGTTCTAAATTCATAAAACAAAGAATTAAAAATAATATCCATATTTTAGTTAAAGATTTGAGTATTAGCAAATAAGGAATTGGGGATAAGTAAGAGATAGTTTTTATATTGCCAAAAATCAATAATTTTAGTAATATCAAGTAGTAAAGCAGTTTAAAATTACCCATTTTTTATGTTAAATAATGTTGAACAAACAACTATCACTAAAACCAAGATAAACTTATCTCAAGCTTTACTATTAGGCACTATTTGTATAGTAGGCGCTGTGATGTTTTTTAATTTTGCTTTAATAGGAGTAAAAAGTTTTGAGAGCTTAGTAAATAAAGAAAATTCACAAGAAGTTTTACCAGCCACGGCCCGGGTATCAAACGAAACCAGACCAGCTTTTTCTGTACCAACAGAAGATATCATGGGAGTTTTGTCAGTCAATAAATATTTCAGCGAAGACCAAAAGATAGTTTTAGATATCAATAAAAACATTATTGCCTTTTCAGTCTCTGGTAGCGTAGAACTCAATAACCGTAACAGTTACGCCAGAATCATTTTAAAAGATTCACAAGGTAACAGACACCTTGTTTTTAATACGGATGAACTTTTAAAAGATAATAACTTAAACTTTTCAGATATCTGCGAAGAAACTTGCCATTTAGATCCATTAAACCCAGCATCATTAGAAATTCAAATTAAAGAAGCAAAACTGACTATCAATCAAGTCAAATACCTAACAGCAGATAAAACTTTAACTAAAACAAAAGAGCAGATAAAAGATGAACAACACACTGCTAAAATCAATAGATTAAATCAAAGAATTAAAGAACAAGAATTTAATTGGATTGCAGGAGATACCGGAGTCTCTAAACTTTCATTTACAGAAAAAGAAAAACTGTTCAAAGGCAATTTGCCTAATACTTGTGGATTTTTATATTACAAAGCAGGTTATTTTCCTTTCTGTGAAAGTGCAGATTCATTTAAAGGAGAGAAATCAAATTTGGACTTTGATCCAGAAAATCCTTTTATCTTTGATTGGCGCGATAGGCATGGCCAAGACTGGATGACACCAGTTACGAATCAGCTTTCTTGCGCTAGTTGTTGGGCTTTTGGTACAGTTGGTGCTGTTGAATCTGTAATAAATCTTAACTATAACCAGCACTTAGATATTGATCTTTCGGAACAAGATTTAGTTTCTTGTAGTAGTGGCTCAACAAGTTGTAGTACAGGAGGTGATCCGGAAAGTGCCTTAGCCACCATTTCATTGACAGGAGTAGTTGATGAAGACTGTTTTCCTTATACTGGGCAAAATGATCCTTGTGCTAACAGGTGCACTGATTGGCAAGACAGGCTTTGGCGGACTACTTACCCTGTTATGGAATTAAATAAAGAGTTTGAAATTAAAGCTGCTTTATTAGAAAATGGCCCTCAAGGAATTACCTATGACCCTTGGTGGCATGTTATGACTCTAGTTGGTTTTGGTGAAGTAGTATCTGACACATATTATAGCGGTGAAGTAGTTGGACTTAGTTTCGAAATTCTAGAAAACGATCCTTTAATAGGAACTATTTATTATATATTTAAAAATAGCTGGGGTAATTATTGGGGTGAAAATGGCTATGGTAAGTTTGTAATACCCAGTGAAGATTTCGCTAATGATACTGATGCTTATTTAGTTAATACACCGCTTTACCCACCCGTAAATGAGCCTCCATATTCAATTGTCTGTACTGACGTTGATAGTGATGGCTACTGTTGGTGGGGCATAACTCCAGATAAACCGGCTGATTGCCCTGTTTCTTGTTTGGGCGAAGAAGAGCCCGATTGTGATGATGCCAATGATATTATTGGAACTTGTCCAGAGGATTATGTTTGTGGTAGTTATCCAATGCTTTTTAGTGGTGAAGTTGTGCCATTTGGTGATTACACAACATTTGGCCAGGTTTCTTGCTGTGGAGATAATGCTGGGGAATATCCTATTCAAGGAACTTGTTGTAATAATCACCGGGATTTCTTAGAAGAAACAGTTGAATCATATGAATTTTTATTAGCTTTTGGTTCATCTGGTAGTGGATATGGGCAATTTGATTGGCCAAATCACGTTGCCGTAGAAAATGATAGAATTTATGTTACTGATTCCGATCTTAATAATGTACAGATTTTTGATCTTGATGGAAATTATTTGGACCAATTTGGTACCTGGGGGTATGGGAATGGACAACTTAGATCTCCCGAAGGTATTGAAATATACGAAGATATTATTTATGTAGCGGATTTTGTAAACTGCCGTATTCAAACATTTGATTTAGATGGCAATTTTATAAATACTTTCGGTTCTTGTGGCACAGGAAATGGTCAGTTCGTCTCTGCTTATGGGATTGATGTGTTTGATAATATAATATATGTTACTGACAGAAGTAGCGACCGCATTCAAACATTTGATTTAGATGGCAATTTTATAAATACTTTCGGTTCTTCGGGCCCTGGTAATGGACAATTTGATACACCTTATGATATATCTGTAAGTGGTGGGAAAATATATGTGACTGATCGGGGAAATGACCGCATTCAAACATTTGATTTAGAGGGTAATTTTATAACTACTTTCGGCTCTTATGGTTATGGCACAGGTCAGTTTTTTCAGCCAAATGGTATTGCCGTAAATAATGATAGAATATTTATTACAGATAATAATTATTTAAGTAAACGAGTTCAAGTGTTTGATACTGATTGGAATCATGTATCCACACTGAGTTCTTATGGTTCCGAGCCCGGCCAGTTCCTTGGAGTTACAGGAGTGGATTATGCTGAGAATAAGCTATATGTTATGGATACAACGAATCATCGAGTTCAAGTATTTACTTTACAATATCTTCCTCAATGTTTTTTAACGCCTATACCTTCTGTGGCACCAAATGCAGGAACAGAAATAGGTTTTTAATACAGTCTTAATTTACTTTTATAAAAAATATGAATTATTGGACAATCGGCATTATTGTAATTGTAGCTTTGGCCTTTCTGTTTTATTTAAGCAGAAATAAAGGTTTATTTAAACTGCTTAGCAAATCCGCCGGCCAAGGAGGTTCTATTTTAATGCTTTATGCCAGGGATTTAACCAAGCTGGCTCAGGAAGGCAAGCTGGACCCGGTTATTGGCAGAGAAGAAGAAATCACCAAAGTCATCCAGGTTTTATCACGCCGAACAAAAAACAATCCGGTTTTGTTGGGTGAAGCCGGCGTTGGCAAAACAGCGATTGTGGAGGGTTTGGCAGACGCCATTATTAAAAAGAAAGTGCCGGAAGTTATTTTAAATAAAAAAGTTTTAGCTTTGGATTTAAGCGGCATTGTTGCCGGCACCAAGTATCGGGGCGAATTTGAGGAGAGGTTGAAAAAAATTGTTAACGAGATAATTTTTCGGGAAAGAGAAATTATTTTGTTTATTGACGAAATTCATTCTATTTCCGGAGCCGGCGAAGCCACCGGCGCCATCAATGCCGTGGATATTTTAAAGCCAGCGCTGGCCCGGGGAGAATTGCAGGTTGTTGGCGCCACCACCATCAGCGAATTTAAAAAATACATTGAGCCCGATGTTACTTTAGAGCGCCGCTTCCATCCGATTATAGTTGATGAGCCGACTAAAGAAGAAACCATTGATATCTTGATGGGCATTAAACAAAAATACGAAGAGTATCATAAAGTTAGGATTCCTAACGAAATTATTGATGATATCGTTGAACTGGCCAGCGACATTAAAGGCAGGATGTATCCGGATAAAGCCATAGACTTAATGGACGAAGCCGCGGCCAAGGTCAGCTTGCAGTTAATCAGAAACGGCCGGAGCCAGATAAATCCAGAAGTTGCCCTTAAGGTGGTTCAAGAAGTTCATGATGAATGGGCGGAGACGAATAAAGCGGTGTGATTGAGGACTAAGGACTGAGGACTGAGGATTAAGGACTATAAGTCAAATAATCATTAAAACAAAGCCCTGCCTGAACTCAAGCGGGGCTTTTTGAATTGCTGAAAATCGTCAGATTTGCTAGAATAATCACGTGTCACGTATCGTGTATCATGTATCATATGAAAGAACTCGTAGATAAAATTGAGGATTTAGGATTTAGGATTAAGGATTTAAAATCAAAAATTAATCTTGAATCAAAAAATTCTGAAATAAAAAATCTGGAATCAGAAATGAACCAGGAAGGTTTTTGGGATAATCAGGAGCGAGCTGCCTGGATATCCAAAAAGGTCGCTGATTTAAAAGAAGAAATAAAAGAATGGGAAGTTCTAGAAAACCAAGTCAGCGAGCTGTTAGCTTTGGCTAAAGAAGATGATAAAGACCAGTCAGTCAATTTGAACGAAGAAATAGAAGATCAATTAAGCCAGTTAAGTAAAAAATTTGAACAACTGGAATTGTTAACGGTCCTCAATAATAAATACGATTCCAGCAATGCCATTCTTTCTATTTATGCCGGCGCCGGCGGAGTGGATGCGCAGGACTGGGCTGAGATGTTATTACGCATGTATCTGAGGTTCTTCGAAAGTCGTGGCTGGAAAGCAACAATCATCGATCAATCCAAAGGCGCCGAAGCGGGAATAAAATCAGTAACGTTGGAAGTTAAAGGATATTATTCTCACGGCTATTTAAAAGCCGAGAGCGGCGTCCACCGTTTGGTCAGAATTTCGCCTTTTGATGCCGACCACGCCCGGCACACCTCGTTTGCCATGGCGGAAGTCATTCCCGAAATAGAGCAGGAGTCGGAATTAGAAATCAAAGACGATGATTTGCGGATTGATGTTTTTCGCGCTTCGGGCCATGGCGGTCAAAGCGTCAACACTACCGATTCAGCCGTCAGAATCACCCATTTGCCAACAGGCATTAAAGCCACCTGCCAAAACGAACGCTCCCAGCATCAAAATAAAGAAACTGCCTTAAAGTATTTAAAAGGAAAGCTGGTAAAATATAACGAGGCCAAACTTGATGAAGAACGCCAGCGCCTGCGCGGCGAATTTACCGAAGCGGCTTGGGGCAACCAGATCCGCTCTTATGTGCTTCACCCATATAAAATGGTCAAAGACCACCGCACCGATTACGAAGAAACAAATCCGGAAAAAGTTCTGGACGGCGAGCTTGATGGATTTATTGAAGCTTATTTAAGAAGTCAGATTAAATAACCTGGCGGTTAGTCAGCCAAAGAAGACAGCGCTGCTTAATCTCAATTATTTTAGATATGACCAAAAACCAGATTATTGCCCAGCAGCTGGAGAAAAGCTTTATCAGCAGGGAGAAGCTAATAAAATTTCCTGTGGCAGATAACGGCGAACCGTTGGTGGATTTACAGGAAATCTTGCCATTATTTGTTTTAGCTTCCAAGCCAGATGTTCTATGTAATGGCTGTAAAACCATCTTTGTCCGCCAGGCAGTTGCCCATAAGCTTAAAAAGATTGCCGGGCGCCTTAATAAACAGGGGCTAAAGCTAAAAATTGTTGACGGTTACAGGTTTCAAAAAACCCAGCAGTTATACTGGGAGCAAGAAATCAAATTACAAAAAAGAAAGCGCCCCCGATTATCTAAGCGCGAAATAGAGCGCCTGGCCGATATTTTTGTGGCCAGCCCCCAAACCGCGTTTCATCCGACCGGCGGGGCAGTGGATGTAACTTTGGTTAATCAAAAAACCAACAGGGAGCTGTGGCTGGGCAGCCGAATTGGCGATTCATCGGTTAAATCATATTCTCTTTATCCTTGTTTATCGCCTTTGGCTCTGGCCAACAGGCAGATATTATTTAAGGAAATGGCCAGAGAAAATTTTTATAACCTGCCCAGCGAATGGTGGCATTTTTCTTACGGCGCCAAAGACTGGGCTATATTTTACAATAAAAAAAAGGCGATCTACGACCAGATAAAAGATAATAAACTCATCAGATATAAATTCAAATAAATAAAAAAGGGAGCTGTTTTGTGCTCCCTTCGTCTGTAACCCTCGTCATCTATTGATGGGGGTTACCGACAAGCTGTCCTTCCAGACCTGCACCTGTGCGGTGCAGGGTGTTCCATCGCCATCGCTGTCTTCATAGCCAATGCCTTGAATGGTGACGGAATTTTTTGTTCCTCCTTTTAGGATAGTATATGATCCATTCTCGTTACGCAGAGCCCCCTCCATTACAGCCGTGGGTTCTGCGATGTGATATATGTTTAGGAGAGTAAAGCTACCTCCTCCACCATCCATTTCTACAGAATGGCGGTAGTACTGTTGCGCCCGAGCAGACAGGTCGATCAGATCCGAAGTGACAGCATCAAAATTTGAAGCAGCCAAATCGTTCTGATAGATGTTCCATCCTGCCACCCAGCAACAACTTCCTACCACAATCACAATTACGATCCTTGCCCACATGGGCACTTTACTCATTGTTTTGAAAACGTTTTCCATGACGCCTCCTATTTGAATGTAATGTGCGTTTAAATTTATATTTTATTATAGCATATCTAGAAAATTTTGTCAAGGATTTTTTCATCATAAATAATGAATTTGGCTAACTTTAGCTAGAAATTACTCTAAATATAGGTAAATTTTGATTAGATTAGCCAATTTTCAATTATTTTAGTAATCTTAACAAGTTGGAACAGCAGAAAGCGTTTTTAGCAAGTAATCATTGGGTAAAATGAAGATTTTCAGCGAGGAAAGTTTAAAGCAAAATTAAACCTTATTAGTTTTAATAAGATGTTAGAATAGTTTTAATTAAGATTTTAGCTAATTCTTGAGGAATTCAAGCCATTTACAAAATAAATTAAATATGCTATAATAAGATTACATTACTATTACTCAACTTTAATTTAATCAATTAAAATAATTAAGAAATAATACTAAAAATATGTCTAAAAATCATCTAGAACAACCAAACACTTCTAACGAAGAACAAGAAGAAACAAAAGGTAGTAAGGCGGTTGATCCTCAAGAAATCCTTAATAAAACTACAACCGTTCTTAACGAATTACGTGAAAGAAAAGCTCAAATTCAAGAACAGATAAGAACAGAAGTTGCCAAAAAACTTAATAACCGTGAGAATTTGATAAAACAAGGTGGAGAAAAGGTTGAATCATTAGAGCAGGCGCAAAAAAATCTGGATTTATTAATTTTAGAATCCAGAGAATTATTGAATGGATTAGGTGATGGAGATAGAGAGGTGTTTGAAGCTCAAAGAAGTGAAATAGAAAGATTAATCGCATCTCTTAAAGCAGATCTTGAACAGATTGACGAACAGATTAAAGAAATTGAAGTACCAGAGGTTGTAGGCGCTATGCATGAAGAAGCAACAAAGCAAAATGTTATAATTAATGAAGCCATCAAAAACCTGGAAGGTCACCAAGGTGTCTGTGAACAAGCTAAGAATGAATTTAGTGAATTAAAACAACATACAGATGAAAAATTGGGTCAATTTGAAAATAAGTTAAACAGTAGCAGTCTTATTTCAGCGATAGAAGATTTAAAAAGTGAATTAACCAGAAAACAAAATTCCACCTTTTTCATAGGAAGGGAAAAGCGTGAAGCAAGAGTTGCTGAAATTAAAGAATTGCTAAGAAAAAAGAGAGATGATTTATACCTTGAGCTTCGGAATATTACAAGTAAGGTATTCGATTTTAGACACAGTTGTGAGGAGTCTCTTGGAAAATTTTACTATAATGCTTACGAAGATGCTGATAAAAGCGGATCAACAATACTAAAAAGTAGATATAAAAAAACGAATGAAGATACTGAGGCGTTGATTGAAGAAATAAAAAACTATTCGATACAGACGGACGGTGAGTATAAAAGAATCGCAAAAGTGATTAGTGGTATTTTTGAGATAAAAAAATCGTAAGCATAGTTAAAATAACATTTTTAATTAAACAATCATGCCAAACTTTGAAATGCCTATGCCAAAAAGTGAAACCGGAGCAGAACCTCCTGTTTTGGCCGGCGTAAGAGAGAATCCCGATGGATCGCCAGATTACTCAAGAGCGGTTGAATATAGGCCAAGGGGAAGAAATAGTTCATCAATAAATACACAGGTTGAAACTGGGGGATCATCCGAAAATTTAACTGAACGTGAAAAATCACGCGAAAGAGCGGCCGAGATTGTATTAGAAGACGGAGGCGTAAGAGTACATATGTCAGTAGCAAAAAGTTTGTCTTTAAGCCCATATGGATCTGATGGATTTCAAAATCTTGAAACACGAATTCAAGACCACCGTCAACCAAATGTTGTGATAGAAGAAATAACAATGCAATTTTTATCACGAGATGAATTTATGCGAAATATACGACTAGATAATGCATTGAATGATCGCGATATTAAAGAGATTATTGATATCCGTCCTGAAGTTAGACCAACCTATGAAACGGTAACTGTTCCCGGCAAAAAAGGAGTACTTGGCTTCGGAAAAATGCCAGATCGCACTGAAAGAAAGGCTACTGGCCGTTATGAATCAATACTTCACAGTGAAATTGTGAGCGGCGGGAAGAATGAACCGGTGGTGCGGTTTACTTATTACATTCCTCAAACCGAATGGAGAGACTATTCAGGCAGGCAGGGCCAAATGATGGTCGTTGAAATTGTTTTGCCGGAGTCAGCCGCCAAAGAGCTTGAGCAAATACTTAAACGCGACCCGGCCGCCATGCGCCAAATCGTGGAAGAAGTGATGAAAAAAAGGTTTTTGGAAGACCCAGGCGACTGGGAAAAGTCCCAAGGTTATGGAGATTCACTGAGGCCTCCTTATGAAGTTTGGGACGCCGAGCCAAACGGCGGAAGAATTTACCTGCAAACAGCAGGGAAAGAGCCGGGATTTCACGAAGATCGTGTTTATAAAGTAAAACAGTATTAACCGTCTGGAAAGCGTTTGAAAATTTTTTTAAATCTTTAAGTTGGGACATTCCAACGGGATTGTATGAGGAATATTTGGCAGCAATGGATAGAAAGAAAAGGGAAAATGATGAATAGTATAAGCGATAATTTTTAAATAATATTTTTAATTAAATAATTATGCCAAACTTTGAAATGCCTATGCCAAAAAATGAAATCGAGCCACCGGTTGAAGAACCGGAAAAAAGGCAAGAATCCCCATCCTTAACTTCGCAGGCGATGAAGTTTTTTAATTTACGAATCGAGGAGCACCGGGCTGACGAAAGTGAACTTCATCTAGATGAACGAGTAAATGCAATGCTGAAGACAGAACAAGAATTAAGATTGCGTGAAATGGGCGAACGGCTTTCCGAACTGTTTCTTTATGCGGAAAAAAAACCAGATAGAGTAAATCCTCTGGAATCCGCTCCGGCAGTATCATATTTAGCCAGTCAGCTAATTAGTTCAAGAAGCGTTGCGGGTCATTGGAAAGAAAATTCTCCTGATGATCCTGAAACATCAAAATACGAAGAACAGGCAGAAACGGTCGAAAGACTTTTTAGAGAGGCAGGAAAAATTTTGTTTGGCGGAGAAGTAGATGTAATGCCTGAACAATATCTGGCCGATTCTCCGGAATCAAATAAGTTATTTTTAATGCATATTTCCCGTGAACTGAAAAAAATTAATGGTGAATTAGAATCAACTACCTCTAAAATTTTTGCTGATATCACAAGAGGCACTGGTTTAACTGGCGGGCTGATAGAAAAAATTAACATAGAAGGTCTTAAACAAACATTACGAGACCTGGAATACAATATGAATGATTTTGGAACAAATATGCATCAAAGATTACGGAAAGAATTAGACAATCGTCCTGACGATGGCTATGGGGAACCTGATCCTCTTTCAGAAGACGGCAAAGAGAAGTTAGAATATGCTAACATTCTGTTCTATCGCCTTTCGTTAATAAGAGACGCGATTAAAGCTAAACTGGAAAATTTAGAAAAAGGCGGTGTAAAAGAACCTGCTGGCCAAGCTGTAGAAGCGGCGGGAGCACAAAATGTTGAAAAATCACCAAACCATAACACAAGTCAACCCGAAACGGCTCAGTCAGCTAAAGATTCTAAGGAAGCCCAAGCGAAACAAGAACGAGAGATTAGAAACAATCCTTTGATGAAAGAATTTGCCAGCCCAGAATTAAAAACTGCGGCTGACATTCGGAAAGCGTTTACACTAGAGGTAGAAGCGGCCTTTAAAGAGAGACTGCTTTTTTACCTTGATGATATAATTGAATATCTGAAGAAACACCCAAAAAAAGGGGAAGCGCGGGGCATGAGTTCAATGGCTCTGGTTTTTGGTTTAGAGACACAATTTAATCCAGAGTATCAAAGATTGGTTTTTGTTAAAACTGGAGAGGTAAAAACAGGGAATGAAATAGCCAACATGAGTCCGTATATTTTTTTACGAGACTATTTAGATTGCGATCTTATCAATGACCCCGTGCGCAGCCCAGTACTAAAAAAGCAGAGCAATTTTTTTGGCAATGTTTATGATTGATGCAAGTTCGCTTAAGTTATGGATTTTCAACGAAAAGCCAAAAGAAAATTGAGTTGTTAATTTATAACAACACTTCTCACCAACCACCATTTGAAATATTTTCTTAAATAAGTTGTATTATTATAAGGCATATTGCCATCAGCATTGGCGATATTTGCAAATTTTTTAATAAATTAACAAAATTTTATGCCCAAAGAAATAAAAGATGAAAATACAGATAATATGGATATGGATAGTAGCGATAACAATCAAAAAGAAACCAAGTCCGACTTGGAAACCGAAGTAGCAGTTAAAAATCATTCAAAAGTTATTACTCTTGCGGTGGTGGCAGCCATAGTTATAGTTTTGGCTGTACTTTTTTATTTTATTCTCTGGCCAGTTTTATTTTCTCAAGAAGATGCTCAAGTAAAATATAAAAAACCGCCTTTAAATGAAGATGCAAGTCAATTGCCCCTAAAGCCAAAACCGCCTTTGGATGACGGCTATTTATCGCCATTCGGCGCGCTGGGGGCAGAAGTTATGTATTCCGCAATGAGAGAGACCGGCATCCCTCCTTCTTTTGTAGAAGGAGCGCAAATGGGTTTAAAGTGGAATCGCGGCAGTTTAGGTAGTTTTGAAGGCCTTAAAGATATAGATTATGATTTTGAAAAGACAGATAAAGTTCTTTTAAGCAGCATATCGGCAGGCATTCCCAACTATGTTTATAATATCTTTACTAATAACCGCGGCTATGAGCAATGGTCTCCGCCCGATAAGCTTGTTGATGATTATATTGAGTGGGTTAAATACGGGGTGGAACGGTATGACGGCGACGGTTATAATGACATGCCCGGCTTAATCTATCCGGTAAAATACTGGCAGATAGATAATGAGCCGGATTTGGAAGCCGATACTGTCGGCGACGGCTATTCCTATGCCCATTTGTTAAAAATCACCTACCAAGCCATTAAAGAGGCCGACCCCGAAGCCAAGGTGCTTAGCGGCGGCATTGGCATTGACAACAGTTTTATCAATATAAGTCAACGTAGCGCGAAATTTTTTGAAGATATTATGGACACCTATAAGCCGGAACGTTATTTTGATATTTTTGACCTTCATTATTATGGCAATGCCAGGGGCGATTACAGAATTTATGAAGACCGGGTAAAAATTATCCGCAATTTATTAGACAGCCGCGGCTGGCAGGATGTGCCGATTTGGACCACGGAAATGGGCTCTTACAGCGGCCAGCCAAAGGACTGGGATTACCAGTCCGAAGTTCAGCAGGCAGGCGATTACGTTAAAAGATGGGTGCATGGCATTAGCGTCAAGGTGCCGGTAATTTTCGGCGCTTGGTGGCTTAGAGAGGGTTTTAGTATTATCCCCGGCGATGATTACTTTGACCATACCGGGCTTATTTTTGACGGCGAAGACGGCGATGGCAATACTGACCCATATGACCGCGGCATGAACGTAAAAAAGATCGGCTACTACTCCTTTCAGGTTATGGCGGAAAAGCTGGAGGGTCTGCGCTATCAGGAAATGAAGGTATTGAAGGATAATGTTTACGCTTACCGCTTTCTCAATCTGTCAACCAATAAATCCACCTATGTCGTTTGGTGGGACGGATATAAGGAAGGTACTTCCATTACTTCAACTCTTAGCGGGATTAACGGAGATAGGGTGAAGATAACCGATGCAATTACTGATTTTTCTGGAAATCGCGAGGTTACTTATGGCGAATTGAATAATGGCCAGATTAGCTTGAATCTTAAAGCTTATCATCCTTTATTTATTGAAGAACAATAATAAAAAAGTATAATTATGAAAAAGGTCATATTCCCAGTTTTTATCTTAATTAGTTTATTGCTGGCAGGCTGCGGGCAAAATGTTGAACAAGACAGTCAGACTAATATGGCCAATAATCAGGGATTAGTTAATAATGCCGTGAATAATATTAATCAAAATAGCGGCCCAAGCAGCGCTGGTCAGGAATTGATTAGCGTCAGCCAGCTCTTGGCTAATCCGCAATACAATGCCGAAATAAAAGTTTACGGAGAAATTGCTGATTTTGATATGCTTGACTGCACTTGTTTTCGGCTGATTGAGAATGGAGCCATCCTTAATGCCTGGTATGATTCAATGACCGATGGCCAGGGCAATAAAATTTGGCCGGCAGTTGATATAACCGGTTTTCAGAACGGCGATCAGGCAGCGCTTACCGGAGAATTTGTCTCAAAAGAAAGTAAAGATTTTTGGATTAAAAAAATTGAAAAGTTTAAATAATTAATCAATAAAAAACATTATGAAAAAAATTTCTACAATCCTTGCCTTAGTTGTTTTTTCGGCGGCTCTTTCCGGTTGTCAGATAATCCCGACTAAGGTTGATCAGACTGAAGTTGATAAAATACCAGCGGTAAAAAGCTTTGCAGTTAGTTACCAAAGCTTAACGGCCGGGCCTATCGCTGAACAATATAAATACAGCGAACCGGAAAACTATGACGTTTACAGCAGCAGCAATCCTTTTTACTATGACCAGTCAGCTCAACAGTACAAATGCAGTAAAAACAATGAGCCGGCTGAAGTTAGCACTATTTTCCCGGAGCCCGATGCCAGCGGTTTATATCCGGCCGGCCCGTCCAGGATTTCTTATTACTGCCCCGGCGAGAATCAGTACTGGATCAGAGATTTCCCAGGCAATCAAAGGGCTACTGTTTATGGACCGTTTCAGGGCAAGCCGGAATAGATTTGTTAGGTCAGGTTAAGTAAAAATTTAAAGCCAAGTTGAAAGCGGAGCAAGGCGCTCCGCTTTTATTCATTTGTCTATTAGTCGGTAATATTGTAAAATAGACCCATGAATAAAATATTATTATATAATACTCTGAATAGAAAAAAGCAAGAATTTAAGCCGTTAAAATCAGGCAAGGCGGGCCTGTACACCTGCGGTCCGACGGTTTATGATTTTGCCCATGTCGGCAATTTAAGAACTTATATTTTTGAAGATGTTTTACGCCGAACATTGGAATATAACGGCTATAAAGTCAAACAGGTGATGAACATTACCGATGTCGGCCATTTAACTTCGGATGCCGATTCCGGCGAAGATAAGCTGGAAAAAGGAGCTAAACGGGAAAATAAAACTGTCTGGGAAATTGCCGAATTCTATACCAAAGTTTTTAAAGAAAATTTTAAGGATTTAAATATTCAGGAACCGCATATCTGGTGCAAAGCCACCGATTACATCAAAGAACAAATTAAATTCGTCAAGAAACTGGAAAAGAAGGGCTTGACCTATAAAACATCGGACGGTGTTTATTTTAATACTTCTAAATATCCTGATTATGCCAAGCTGGCCAAGTTAAATTTAGAAGGCCAAAAAGAAGGGGTGCGCGTGGAAGTCAATCAAGAAAAAAAGAATCCCACAGATTTTGCTTTGTGGAAATTTAGCGCTTCGCGACGTCAAATGGAATGGAAAAGCCCTTGGGGAACCGGCTTTCCTGGTTGGCATTTGGAATGCAGCGCTATGAGCATTAAGCATTTAGGCAAAGAGTTCGATATTCACTGCGGGGGTGTGGACCACATACCTGTTCATCATACCAACGAACGGGCGCAAAACTGGGGCACAACCGGTAAAGATGAATCAGTCAAATTTTGGCTGCACGGCGAGTTTTTGTTAATCAACAAAGACAGAATGGGGAAATCAGAAGGCAATTTTATTACTATCCAAACACTTAAAGACAAAGGCATCAGTCCGTTGGCTTACCGTTATTTTTTACTGCAGGCGCACTATCGCACTAAATTAAATTTTAGCTGGGAAGCGTTGGAGGCAGCCCAAACCGGTTATGATAATTTAATCAGAGATATTTCCAATCTTGACCCGCCTTCGCTAAAGCTTCGGCGGGGAGGTAAAGAATCAGGCAGTCTTCCAAAATTCGAAGAAAAATTTATTAAAGCCATTAATGATGATTTGAATATGCCGGAAGCTCTGGCCGTGCTTAGGTCGCTTGTTAAATCGGACAGTCCATCGTCGGCCAAACGCCAGACAATCATCCAGTTCGATAAAGTCTTAGGTTTAAATTTAAATCAATATAAAAAAGAAAAAGCATTGAGTCCTGAAGTTCAAAAATTGATTGATGAACGTCAACAGGCGCGTCAGGAAAAGGATTTTAAAAAAGCCGATGAGCTTCGTCATAAATTAGAAAAGCAAGGGATTAAGATTAATGATAAAGCTGATGGGGGATATGAAGTAGAATAGCGTTTGACAGAATTTAATTGTTGTTATAAGGTAGATTCAAACATAGGGTCAATTCGGCGTATTGCCGATTGGCTTTTTTAGTACAAAAATTATGTATAAAGATTATCCAAATAGAAAATTAAATAGAATGAGAGGTTATGATTATTCCCAAAATGGTTTTTATTTTGTTACGATTTGCCTAAAAAATAAAATTGAATATTTTGGGTCAATTAAGAATGGCCAAATGATTATAAATAAATTCGGGAAAATCGTCGAATATTGTTGGTATGATTTAATAAATCATTATGGAAATTGCAGATTAGATGAATTTATTATCATGCCGAATCATGTCCATGGGATCGTCGAAATTAATAATAATCGCGAAGGGGCAGGTTTGAAACCTGCCCGTACGGATTTAGAATCTGCCCGTACATTAATTAATAAAAAATATTCATTATCAGAAATGATTAGGGGATTTAAATCATTTTCATCAAGAAGAATAAATGAAGTAAATTTTGATTCGGTATTTAGATGGCAACGTTCATTTTATGATCATATTATTCAAAATGATGGTTCATTGTATCGAATTCGAAAATACATTAAAAATAATCCATTGAGGTGGGAATTAGATAGGAATAATAATAATGAAAATTAGAAAATCACAAATAATTTTTTATGTTTGTTTATCTTTTATCATTGGCGCGGCCATAGCCTCATTTTTTGCCTTGCCGTATTTATTTTTATACCTCGGCATCATCAGCGGAGTCGCGATAACTATTATTACCAAAAAACGAACTTTAATCAGAGCCATTGGCTGGTGCCTGGTTTTTTTGTGTTTGGGAATTATCAGATATCAATTATCAACTCCAATCATCAGCGAAAATCACATTGCTTATTATAACAATCCGGCCGAAGCAGAATTTTCTGAACGCCAGTCAATCACCTTCCAAGGAATTATTGTTGACGAGCCGGATGTGAGAAAGGATCATGTGAAATATAAAGTCGTTTCTCGCCAGACTCAAGGCCTGTCGGAAAGTCAATGGAAAAAAATTCATGGAAATGTATTAGTCAGGGCAGGATTGTTTCCTCAATATCAATATGGCGATGTGTTGGAAATTACCTGTGCTTTAACAGAGCCGGAACCCATAGAAGATTTTAGGTACGATAAGTATCTTGCTAATTCCAGCATCTATTCAATCTGCTATCACGGCCAGATTGAATTAATTGATTCGGGCCAGGGTAATTTTTTTAAAGCCGCAGTTTTTAAAATCAAAGCCAAAGTAGTAGCCGCAGTCAGCCAAATTTTACCCGAACCGCAGGCATCGTTTTTGGGCGGTTTATTATGGGGAGCTAAAAAAGGCATGCCGCAGAATATTTTAGAAAATTTTAATCGCACTGGCGTCACTCATATCATCGCCGTATCGGGCTATAACATCACCATAATCGCAGTCATGCTTTCCAATCTTTTTATCAGTTTTGGACTTTCCAGAAAAAAAGCATTCTTTTTGATTGTCTTGGGCATTGTTTTTTTTGTGATAATCACCGGTTCGCCGGCTTCCATCATCAGAGCGGGCGTTATGGGAGTTGTGGCTTTGGTTGCTACCACAGTCGGCCGGGCTGCCAAGATGCATAATACTTTAGCCATCGTCTGTCTGCTGATGCTTTTATTTAATCCTAAAGTTTTAATCTGGGACGCCGGCTTTCAGCTTTCGTTTTTAGCCACCATCGGCCTGATTTATTTTGTTCCGGTTCTGAAAGAATACACCAAGTGGCTGCCGGCCTTTTTTGAAATCAGAGAATCAATGACTACCACTTTATCGGCCATAGTTCTCACCACCCCGCTGATTTTATTCCAGTTCGGCAGATTTTCGTTTTTAGCGCCGTTTGCCAATTTGTTAATTTTGCCCTTGATTCCCATAAATATGGCAGTCGGATTTTTAGCGGTGGTTTTTGGTTTAATCTGGGTACCTTTGGGCCAGGCCATTGGTTATGTATCGTGGGTGATTCTCACTTATGTTTTGAAGCTGGCAGAGATTCTTGGAAATCTATCATGGGCGTCAGTTCCTGTTCCAAATTTTCATTGGGTTTTTATGGTCGGAGGGTACATTATAATCGGATTTTTAGTATTTAAGAATCAACAAATTAATAAAGTTAATCAAAAAAATTATGCAAGAAAATAACCAAGTACCAAATAGAAAAGAACCAAACAAGAACCAAAATCAAAAAAATCAAAAATTTGATTTAGAAGAAAGAACATTAACTTTTGCTACTAACGTAATAGATATGATTAATAGAATTTCTAACAATATTCAAAATATTGAAATAAAAAAACAACTAATTAGATCAGCAACTTCTATAGGCGCGAATTATAGAGAAGCAAATGAAGCACTAGGTAAAAAAGATTTTGTATATAGGTTGAAAATATCTAGGAAAGAAGCAAAAGAGACAATTTATTGGTTAAATTTATTAAACAGCAATAACCAGCCCTTTGGCCCCGAAATGAATAGTTTGATAAAAGAAGCTAAAGAATTTATTTATATATTCACATCGATAATTAGTAAATTTAACAGTTAAGAGATTTTTGATTTGCGATTTTTAATTTGTTTGGTTCTTGTCTCTTTTGATTTGAGATTTTTAATTTTTATGAAAAAACTCCTAAAAATTTCCCTCGGACTGCTGATTGTTTTAGCCATCCTTTTATTTGTTACCTATCAATCAGGCACAGAAGGGGATTTAAAGATATATTTTTTTGATGTTGGCCAGGGCGATGGTATTTTAATCCGTACGCCCAGTCATCAAAATATAGTTATAGACGGCGGTCCGGATAATGCCTTTATCACCAAACTGGGACAGACTCTGCCTTTTTACGATAAAACAATCGATTTAATGATTTTAACTCATCCGCACGACGACCATCTTTTCGGCCTGGTCGAAGTTCTTAAAAGATACCAGGTCAAGCAAATTCTTTATAGCGGCGTACTTCACTCAACCGATGCCTACGAGGAGTGGCTAGGCCTTATCAAAGAAAAAGAAATTCCCGTAAAAATCGCCTTGGCCGGCCAGGAATTTGTTTTTGCCGAAGTTAAGTTAAAGGTTATTTTCCCATTTGAGGATTTTACCAATGTTAAGGTCGATAATCTAAATAATACCTCGGTTGTAGTTCAATTGATTTATAATGACATCAAAGTTTTGTTTACCGGCGATTTAGAAGAAGAGGGCGAAGAGGAAATTCTTCGATCTTCAATCTTCGATCTACAATCCAATGTAATTAAAGTCGGTCATCATGGCAGCAATACTTCATCTTCGGAAAATTTTCTCCAGCAGGTTTTGCCGGAATATGCTATAATTCAGGTGGGAGAAGGCAATAAGTTCGGCCATCCTTCGCTGCGCACTTTATTCAAACTGGAAAGATATAGCGCTAAAATTTTTCGCAACGATTTAAACGGGGATATTCTATTAGAAAGCGATGGCCAGGAGATTTTATCCCGCACCACAAAACCATAAGCATAAGCTTATGGTTAGAAAAAAGTCTGTAGACAAAATATACCTATCACGGCTATTAGTCCAAGCACCAAATGGTGCTGGGTTAGGCCGTGGTGCGGGATTTATTAACAGCGGCCAGGCCTTGATTTTTTAATCCACCTTTTCTATAATAAATTCAACAATAAATTCAACCCCGCTTGTGGGGCTATTTATCAAAAGAACAATATGACTGACACTAAAAACCATAAAATTCTTTTAATCGAAGATGAAGAGGCCCTGGTCACGATGTACGAAACAAAGTTTAAAAACGGGGGCTATAATATTAGCGTTGCTTTCGACGGAGAAACCGGCCTAAAAATGGCCACGGAAGACAAGCCGGACATAATCCTTTTAGACATTATTATGCCTAAACTGGACGGCTTTTCGGTTTTGAGCAAATTAAAGGAAGACAGCAAGCTTAAAGACGTGCCCGTAGTTCTTTTAACCAACCTGGGCCAGGACGAAGATATTAAAAAAGGCAAAGCCCTGGGCGCAGTGGGTTATTTAGTCAAAGCCAATATGACTCCTGCTCAAGTTGTTGAAAAAGTAAAAGAGTATCTTAAGTAGGTTAATTGAGTTAATTAGGCGATCAGGCGATCAGGTAATTAGGTCACTCTCCGTTTGGAGCCATCTCCGGATGGCGACCATCTAAGGTTAATAAGTTTGATAAGTTCTATAGTATAATTAATTTATAGCATTATGAAGAAGACAGATCCAAAAAAAGAAAAAACTGTTATTTTATTAAAACCCGATACAATTAAACGCGGGTTGATTGGAGAAATTTTATCCCGTTTTGAGAAAGTTGGCTTTAAAATTATAGCTTTAAAGATGGTTTGGGTCGATAAAAAACTGGTGGCCAGGCATTATCCTAATGATAAGGATTATTTAATTGCCATTGGCCATAAGACCTTAAAAACTTACGAGGAATATGGGAAGGATCCACGCGAGGAACTTGGAACAAAAAGTCCTTACAAAATTGGCCAATTTGTTCGCAAGTGGAATATGGATTTTTTAAGTTCCGGTCCGGTGGTAGCGGTACTATTACAAGGCATACATGCGGTTGACGCAGTGAGGATGATGATTGGCAACACTCTGCCCCGCTTTGCCGACCCCGGCACTATTCGCGGCGATTATTCTTTAGATTCCCCGATTTTAGCCAATATGAGTAAACGCACAGTCAAGAATATGATCCATGCCTCTGGTTCAATAAAAGAAGCTGAGTTTGAAGAACAGCTCTGGTTCCGCCAAAACGAAATTCATGATTATAAACGAGCTGATGAAAATATTATGTTTGAGTAACAGAAGGGAGTTATAATAAAAGTAGAATACAGGATATATAATGGCTCTGGCTCCTTTCAGGAACCGGAGCCGTTTTTTTCAATAATAGTTTTATCCACAAATCTAAAATTTGACAACAATTTTAGTATTTGCTAAGATGATATCAATCTCAAAAAACCACTATGATTAGTCAAGAAATCAACATTCAGAGTCAGATTATCATCCAAAATCAAGCTTTTTGGTTTTTTTACTTTTTTAGCTAGCTAATCTGGTGGTTTATCGAGTCAGACTCGATTAAGTATATAAAATATAATCATAGATAGACCACCAGATAGGTGGCTTTTTTGATTGTCGCTGATCGCTTTCGCAAATCGTATATCGTGTATCGTTAATTAAGGAAGATTCAATAAAATTATATTTATCCAAAAATGTTTATTTCTAAATTAATTGGAGATAAAAATTTCTGGACAAATAAAAAATCAAAATTCAAGGAGGAATCATAATGTGTCATGAAGCAGAGGACGCCGAAAAAAACGATCAACCAGAAGGTTCTACAAATGGAGACCAGAGTCCTATCGAGACTGCTATCACTCCAGAGGGAAAAAGAGAGCCAGTTGTTGTCGATTATGGCGAACATTATGAACAAGTAATGCGAGTTCATTGGTAACAATGATACAAGGGACGAGCTTTGAGAACTTTTTTAAAGCTCCTCCCTACCTTTACAAATCAGCAAGTTTAAAATATACAAAAAGCGGCATAAGCTTTTATTCAATAAATCCCGGCAAGGACAGATTGAGTTATTGCGCTCACACCGCTTTTTGTATTGATATCAAAATTTTTGTTCTTTGTCAATGATACATGAGATACATAATATAAATCGGGAGGTAAGGAGGCATCCAATGCAGATAATCAAGCTAATACATGGCAACGAATATGAAAGGTATGTTGTTAGATTAGGCGATGGCAATGTCGTTGAGTTTAGCGACAATACCAGAAGCTTGCGGGATAAGCATTGGGTTGTTTGCATCCCAACGCAAATAGGCTGCGGGGTTCGTTGCTATATGTGCGGTTCAAACCAGATTGATTTTAAGCGCTCCCTTTTAAGCAGGGAAATGCTTAATCTGGTTGAACTGGCTGTAGGCAGGCAGGGTATCAGCCCTGATAATTCAGAGTTTTTCGCCGTTTCTTTTTTAGGGATCGGCGAACCAACTTTGAATATCAACGAGGTTTTATCAGCCATGGCTTTATTAGAAAAAAACTGGCCGGCAGTGAGAATGATAATTTCCTCGGCAGGGGTTAATTGCCGGCAAAGCATAAGTCTGCTGTTACAAGCGGCTTCAAGACATAATTTAGGCCTGCAATTCTCTTTGCTGGGATTTACTGACAAAGAGAGAATGGCGAGTGTAAAAAGCAACATCAAACTTATCACCTTGAGTCGGATCGCTGAAATTGGGCGGGAATTTCATTCAATAACCGGAAGAAAATTATATCTTGACCTTCTGGTTAAGCCGGAGCATCGCGGGAAAATCGGCCTGGGAGAAGAGGAGCTGGGGAAGATATTTACTCCCGCCGAATATTTCCACATCTCCGTGAATATCGGCTCAAAATTCGGCAATGCGCCCGGGTTTAGCCCTCCCTCAAGCGATTTGGTTAGGAAATGGTTTATAGCTTTAAAGCAAAAAGGGTTCGAGGTTGCTTACCATGCTCCTTTAGGCACTAATGATGTCGGCAATAATGGGTGTGGTATAGTAACTTGCCCTCAGTTAGCTGCCGATTTAACAACAACACAAAAGTTCAGATAAATAGAAAAGGAGGATATAATGTTCTGGTGCAAGAAGAATTTCGCCCCCGACCCGCCATCGCCATTAAGGGCAATCTTAACAAGGCCATTAACCGATAGACAAAACTTACTAATCTGGTTACTGGCAGAATCAGCCAAAAAAATGCAGGGTAAATACCTTGCCGTTCCCCATCATATTCTTGCGCTCCCGTGCGGGTGCAAAAGATATGAGATTATGCGAGAAGGAAAAATCCTAGGCCTTGACCGTGAATTCTGGTTAAGGCGGAGCAAGAAAAATAGAATGTGGAAGCATGATGAATGCGGGGAAAGTTTCTGGATTGATGATCTGCGCAAAACCAGTAACGTGGTGAGAATATTGCTGTTTGATGGAGAAACCGAGTTGGGCAGGACGGAAATCGAACTTCAGGAACCGCTTTACGCGTCTATCCTTGAAGGATTGGCAGGCGCAAGAGGCAGTTCTGAACTGATTAAAGAGTTGACAAAAATTTTAAAACAATAAACTAAGGTTCTGCCAAAAATTCAGGGAAGCAACTCTGCTTCCCTTTTTTTATCCCCAAAACTAAATTTGACAGCTTGTTTAGTTTTGCTATAATCATTCTTAAGTATGACTACCATAATAAAAAATCAGTTATTTTCCGTTAACCCAGCCATTATTTGGATTATTATTTATATTGCGTTGGCAAGGTAGTCAGTTAATTTTTAAAAATATTTTAAAGATAGGCGCTGGCTGCCAAGCCGGCGCTCTTTAATTACCAAAAACTTTTTGGACATCAGAAACTCTTTGAGTAACTGTTTAAAGCCTTTTGCTGTTCAATAAAAAAATACCTTTAGGAGGCATTATGACATGTACAGGAAGAATGTTAGTCGTTGGTTTTCCAACTGATCCAGAGGTTTATGAACCTTCGGTTATCTGTGAACCTGAACAAATAGAAGAACCTACGCCTACAGAAATTCCGCCAGAAACCGATGCTCAAAAATTGTTACAGAGAATTCTTAACTCGCCTACATTTGTCTGGAATAGCGCCTGGACAACAGCCACCCAGATTTATCATTTGCCCATCCCGGATTGTTGTCGTTCAAAATGTAAATAAAGAAAATCAATTAAGAAGGGAGTTCGTTATGGTTGATGCAAGTAAGGGAGTTCAAGAACCTGATCAGGGATCGGAATTGCAAAGCCCGATCAGTCAGCCGCCTCGCGCTACCAAACCGGATATTTAACCTCAAGACATCAGCGGGACGCCTAATGTTCAAACCGGTTTCCCATTGGAGTTTTTTCACGCGAGTACCTAAAGGGCTCAGAAATCGGTGCATTCAACTCCGATTCGTCGCTTTCAGAGTAATTTGAGAGCGACTTTTTTTATTCAGCCATTTTTATAAAATTGACCTGTGAAAATTGGCTCTTGACAACCTTTTGGCCCATGTTACAATTAAAGTAAGCCCTGCCAAGAGGCAAATTGGAGCTCTACAATCTTCAGTGAAAAGGGAGTTCATATTACTATAGCTCGTGGGCTATGGTAGAGAATACCCAGCGGCCGAAAATCGTGAATTGCTAGTTATTTAGAGTTTTTCTCGAATATCTGATAATTCATGAATGGCTCGATTGGCAATAAGGAACTTCCAATTCTGCCATTTTGGGGGGCTTTTGAATTTAGAAGATTAGGAGAAGAGGAGATTAGGAGCTTAGGAGATTTGAAGTTCGTTAATAATATTGAATATCGTTTCTTCTGTCCTCTTAAATTCCTAACCTTCTCACTTCCTATCCTCCTAAATTTAATTACCAACAAACAATTTTCAATTTAAAAAGATACAGGCTAACGCTGACCACGCGAACAATCACAAACCGCTGACAAATAAAGTTCACGGTTCGCGTAAGTCTGCGCAGTCAGCGATTTTAAAAAAGACGAATATTTAAAATCCGCCTTAAATAATCAGAGACGCTCCATAAGAGTAGCTGCCTACTTTAAATTTTTAGAGATTAACTCAAATTCCTTTTTCACCAAATCCCATCTGTGGGGCGGGATAATACCTTCTAAAATTACGGGGTATTTTTTTATGGATAAATTATCACAGATTGTTTTGTTATCAATAGTAGAAAAATTTTGCCAAGTTTTTGGAATATGGTAGAAAATTTTGAATGAGATAATGCTTGATTAAACCGGCCATATCTTAACCCTATTATTCTTTCAGTCATGCTAAGCGTGTCAATTATCGCGCTAAGCGCGAAGCCACTTTAGAGCTTCTTCTTCGGTGGCGAACATCTTTGTTTTATCACCGCTAATACCGCTGGCTTTAATTAAAAACCTATTTACAGTTCTAACAACAATAGAAGAAGTGATATAGGCAATTTTTTCCAAGTCAGGGTCTTTGTATATTTTTTCCACAATTATTTTTCTGACTTGCGATGACGGTATTGTTGCTTTAAACAAATCTATTATGGCAATCGTAGTGATATTGACTTTGACCAGTTATTACATCCTTGATTGTGTTCATCTAATCTTATTTTCGGATCCTTACTGGTTAAACCTGTATAAATCTTTTTGTTTTTGTTACTTTTTAAAAAATAAAGATAATACATAAATCGCTTTTCTATCAGGTTTTAATTGGTCGCAGTTATTAGACGAAGCGCGAACTTATTTTGAAAGAAACTGCTAGCAGTTTCCGATTTTTCAGGGCGGGGCGGAAGGGGGGTTTGGGGGGAATTCCGCCCCGCCCGCCCTTTTAAAATTTATTTAAAAGTTTTCTTCAAAAAGCCAAAGATTTTTCGTTGCGCCCTTCAGGCGCGCGCCGCTTTATGTCTATTTTTTAATCAACAGTTTTAAAACTTTCATAAATTATGTTATAATATCCATATTAGTGGATACCTCCTCAAACTATAACCTCAAACAACTATAAGTTAGTGTTTTGTTGGATCAACTAACTTGTAAGTGATGCCGGCCTTTTCACTTGGTGGAAAGGTTTTTCCTTTTACCGCAGTGATTTCTTCACCAGTCTCACCACCTCGTGGGCCAATCTTTTCGTACTGACCTGATCGAGGAGCTGTTTCGCCAGGTTTATAAGTATTTTTCATACGTTTATAAACTTTTTTTCCAAGGTTCGACTACCTCCCTGTTGCTACTTAAGTAGCAAGTCCCAGAACTACACAATAACAACAAGTAAGTAGTAAGAAGGAGGTATCCACAAATACAAGTACTATTTGCCTTCCATAATTAAAACCAACTTATTCAATTCCGATATTTTTATCCTTTGAGCATCCAATAATTTTTTCGGAAATAATTTTACATACTCACTCGGCTCTCCTCGTTTTTTCTTATCAAGATACTTTGACTCAAATTCGCCTTTACACCAATTAGAATTTTTTCCACTCGGTTTTTTATCAAGAATTGATATGAGTAGGAATTCCAAGCAAGGGGTATTTTCAACAAGTTCAATGCATCTATTTTTAGCTTCTTGCCTGGCCAAAGTCATTTCCGTCTTAGTTTTATCGTTATCAAGAATGACTATTTTTCTATCAAATGCGCCCGGTGTCCTATCCGCGTCAATAACAATACTTTGTGCGTCTCCGCCCTTGCCCTTTTTAACAGTTATCGCAACATTGCTTTTGTAAGAATATAAACTTTTCAAGTGCTTTAGGAACATCTCCTCGCTAAAACCCTCTCCAAATACTAGAAGGGTTTTGCTTGCCTGGCGTCTTTTTTTCTTATATGGATTAGTTCGTGACATATTTGTTTTAATGGTTACAACTTAGGAACAGCTCCATAAGCACCGGCAATATATTTTGTGTAATAATTATCGTCAGCACGGACACCGGATACATCATCTAACCGCCACGATTCGCTTTCGCCCTTTTCGTTCTTTTCAGTAAGAATTATCTGGTATTTATCCAATTTACTTAAAACTCGATGACTATGGCTACTGAATAGTAATTGAGCATTATTCAAATTGGTTTCCGGTTGGATAAACAATTCAAACAATGATAAAACCATTTCAGGATGTAGATTTACATCAAATTCATCAAGAACAGCAACTCCGCCTTTGGTTAATACTAGTAGGATAGTTTTTAACAAGACAAAGAGTTGTTTAGTGCCGGACGATTCATACTGCATTGGCAGGAATTCTTTTTGACCGCCAAAAGAATGTGCAACTTTTACATCTATCAAAAAGCTATTTTCTTTTTTTTTCTTGTTAATTTCAAATGAATCTAAACCAAGATCAAAACGTGATAAAAGTTTTTCTGCCTCTTTCTTTATTGTTTCATTACCACTCTCGCTATAAAAGTCTAGAGCTTCAAGTAATTGCTGATTGGCGTTTGGCAAAAGATGATCGCCAACCCAGCCGGCTTCTACGACATTAGTTTCAACCTTTTGCCAATAATTAAATATTTCCTGACTTTCTTTATGGTTAAACCGCACAGCAACACTTACTATGCTGGCGTTAAGACGCATGGAATTTTCAAATTCCTTTGGGAGATTAAAACGCTTATCATCTAATTCGTATTTTCCGCTTTCATTGTTCCATTGACGAGAAAAAACTTTTTTGCTTGTTTCTTTTTGATTTGTTTTATTTTTTATCTTTAGTTCCTCTGATATAATTTTCTTTTCATCAAGAATAAAAGCATAGGTATAAATATCACCATTAATTTCAAAATCCGCTGAAAGCTCAGTCGGTTTATTTTTTTGTTCACCAAACATAAACGGCTTTACCGGCAATGGAGCAGATGGATTGATATTAAACGAATTTGTAATAAGCCATTTTAAGAACGGCAAAACCTTTAAAAGATTTGTTTTACCGGAAGCATTGGATCCAACAACTGTTTCAATCTTAGACAGGCGGTTACCCGAGGGAGCTGTAAAATAGCCGTTATTAACCGGAGCCTTATCGTTCACAGCAAAACTAACGGTCGTAAGATCGTTAAAAGAATAAAAGTTTTTGCTCGAAAATGAATGGATCATATATTTATTGTTTTATACTTATATGTTAGCAAAATAATACTTATATGTCAATAACCTACAAAATATTGTAGGAAATACCCTAAAACATAGTATTTTAAAGTATTGTTAGAGTTTTCTTGTTTTTATATAAAAAGTTATCCACAGCATATCTCCTCAATAATTTTTACCACCTAAGGCTATTGGGGTGTATGAAAAGCAAGTTGGTGTTAAAGGAAAAGAAAATTATTATCAAGTTATCTTAAATAACTTACTAACTTATCCTTTAAAAATAAAGTAGCACGACAATCATCCTCATTATAATCCAAAATTCTTTGTAATTTTTTTGAGTCTTTATTATTTAACCAATTATTATACCATTCAATAGATGCAGCTCCGGAAGGGTTTTTATCACGCCATTTAAACCCCAAAAACTGGGCAATTGATTTTACAGAGTAACTATATAAAGGCCATTCAGTCTTACTAAAAATGATATCATAATATAAATCTACAGCTGCTCCATTTTCTTTATTAAAAAATTGTTCTAACAAACTAATATCGATTACACCCGGATGCTTATTAAACAAACGCTGATAAATAGAAGATTCATGGGAACTATAATAATAAACAACATAATTATCTAATGGCAAAGTCTTAATATAATTCCAAAATTCAACCCAAGCCAAACGCTCGGCTTCCAAAGAATTATCTTTAGCAACAAATGGAATATATTTTAACTTTCCATTAACGCGCTCCAAGATGCCGTGCAAATATACTATATCTTGAGTTGGATCATCCTCAATATCAAAAAATAATTCATATTTTTTATCAGGAAAAACAAAATTTTCTAAAATAACAGGTTTGTCTGTGTTGGTTTGATATAATTTTGCTCGTCGAATATATTTTGTAAAATCTTTTTCACCAATACCAAATAAGAACTGCTTATCACCTTGCTTTTTCTTTTGGTTCTTTAATAATAAAATTTCATCAACATTTTGTTCTGCCAATTCTTTCATTGATTCAATGTGTAAATCTTCGGTAATTTTATCCCTATCAACACGACCTAAATAAAAAATACGACTTAAATCGTCATTTTTAATACATTCTTCCTTACAAGAAGTGAGCCAATGACACATTTTACACGAACTTCCAATTGCCGGCTTTGTTTTTATAAAATTATTTATTAAACTAAGAACCTCCTGTTTTCTTTTTAAATACCTATCCCAAAATGTCTCTTTTGTTTTGGTATTTAATGATCTATTTAAGTCATACATTACCTTGTTGCCTTCAATATCATAAACATAAGCGATTTTTTCTTTCATCAAATTTAACCCTACTAATATTTCTATATATACTGCCAACTGCATAGCATACTTTTCTTTTGGCTTTCCAACTTCAAAATCATCATCAGCATCTAAACCACGCCCGGCTTTAATTTCTATCGGCACATAAGTACCATTTGCTTGCAGTTCTAAAACATCGGGAATGCCTAATAAATTATCAAATTTAATTACACCTTGATAAATCATCTTAACGCTTGCTTTTATCGCCTCCATGGTTTTTTTATTTCGTTCATCAAGCTCACCATGTGATAAATTTAAAAAATCGCCCAATTCAGCAATGGTCTTTTGTTCAAATTGCGTACCTTTCTCCCATAATAATTGCAAAAACTCATTCTCGGAATCTTTTTCTTCTAAATCAGAATGTTCATCACGCCAAACTCGGTGCGGACATAAACAATGATTATATAATTTTGCCGATGTAATGTGATTTTGCACAAAATTTATTTATTATTCCACAGGCCACTTGGTTATTAATTTATCAATTTCTTTCATTATCCTTATTGTTTCCCTGATAGCTACAATAATTTTCATATAATGTTTTAAATCATCAGCTGAAAGCGAACGCTCGGCTTTTTTGCGATCTTTAAGCCACTTTTCACAGACCTGATAACCGCCGATCAAAAATTGCCAAACCTCCTTATCAATACCGGTAAAATATTGACCTTCGTTTATATAAACACGCCTATTTTTTTCATCATAACGAACATCAATAACTTTCCAATCAATTTCTTGTCTTTTTTCGGTCACGGCTTGCGTGTGCCATTCTTTATAGTCATCAAATATTGTTTTTGATTTATCAAATGGATTTTCACCAAGCAAATGTAAATTCACTAACTCATTACCTTTGGCAACTAATTTTTTAAACAACTCCTTATCCGAAGTTAATGGCAAGCGCGGAAAATCAATTTTAAGTTGTTCAGCGTAGCGTAAACGATAAGTTGGTGAGTGAAAAATCGCGTAAGCATAATAGAACACTGATTCCGGGCCAAAAGTTTTTTCTAAATCGCCGATACCTTCAGGAACAAACTTGAGCAAAATTGTTCTTGAAAATATTATAATAAAATCCTTGGGAATATTCGACTTTCTTGTTTCTTGAATAAGAAGATTTGGTTGTGTGGAATTAGAGTAAAGGTAAAGAGGGAAACAGTATCCACGTTCTTTCGTTTTATTAGATACCATTGAGTCATCTACAATTTTATTTGTAATAAAAGAATGCATCCAAGTATCCGAACTAGATTGTCTGCACGTAACAAGTCCGAGATTATCTTTTTTCAAAAAATGAGCCATAACATTTTCTCTCCCCCAATCAACCATCTTTGGGTGATAATAAATTGATCGGATATCGAATGGACGATACAATATATCTTTAATAATCTCGGCGTGATTTTCATCCTTTATTTTAATACGTGCATCTGATAACTTCCAACCCCGCGTATCGCCAGATAAATATTTTCCACTTTTCTTACTACTAAAATATTTGCTACGGATATAATCATCGGAGTTGATTGGATAACAGAAATCCTTGATACGATTCAGGAGATTGTTTTTATCATAATCAATTACAAACTCATCACGCGCGGTTACAATAAACTTCCCCCCGTTATTCAGACAGTAAATCGTTAATTATGTGAGACATTTTCGACCTTTGAAAAATAGACTTGTTCCGGAGTTTGGTAATTAAGCGAGGCATGCAGCCGTCTGGTGTTGTAGAGGTTAAAGTATCGAC
>JAHISB010000004.1 GCA_018818425.1 Patescibacteria group bacterium | reverse complement strand
TTGGTGGTTTTTCTTGATTTTTAACAGGATTTGTTGTTGTTCTTTGGTGAGTTTTATTTTTGTTTGCATAATCTGATAGTTAATGGATTATGCCATAATTATACCATTAAAGTAGTTGGATTTAGAGTCCGACCACTATATTAGCCAATTAGCCACAATGAAGTTTACCAAAATTTTAAAAGAAAATGAAGAGCTGGCGCGGCTGGTCAGGCGCCACCCCTTGGTTTATTTTAAAACCGGCTTGATTGCTTTGGTTATATTTCTTTTGCCGTTCTTTTTTATGTTTCTTCTTTTTAAATGGGGAAGAGTCGGCCTGATTCTTTTTGCGGTTTTAATTATTTCAGGCGTTTATGCTATGATTAGACTGGCCGTGGTGTATTCTTTTAATGTATTTTTAATCACCAATCAAAGGATTATTTTATACGAACAGAATGGTTTATTTGACAGGAACGTTTCCGAAGTTGAATATGATAAAATTCAGGATATTTCGCACCGCTTCAAGGGCCTGGGCCAGACTATGTTTAAGTACGGTTCGTTAAAGATTCAGATAAAAAACAGCGAATCGATTTTATACGTCAAAAAAATATTTCAACCCGATAAAATTCAGCAGCTGTTGTTAAAGATTCAGAAGAATACCCAGGCATAAGTTTCCTGCCTTCGCCCCTCGACTCGTTACACTCGCTCGGGGCTTCGGCAGGCAGGCAAGAATCAATTATCAAAAAAGTGTTAAGTTATAAGTACTGAAGACTTAAAACCGAAGACCGAAGATTTAAAACTGAAGACTGAAAACTGAAGACTTAAAACTAAAAATTAAAAACTGAAGACTCTTGATACTTAATTCAGAATACTTAATTCAGATTCGTCAAATTTATCAATTTGTGTTATAATTTTAACGTTCTATGGCTAGCAGAAATTTAGGCCAAAGAATAATGTCTTCCAAGTGGCTGCTGATTTTAAGTTTATTGATTCTGGTTTTTTTTACTGTTAATTTAACCAGGGCCATTATTAACCGTCAGGATCTGCTAAGCGATATTAATGTACTGCAAGAGGAGATAGACGGTTTAGAAAGCCGTAGTCAGGAGCTGGTGAGCTTGATTGAGTATTTTAAGACGATTGATTTTGTGGAAACAGAAGCCAGAACCAAGCTTAATTTAAAAAAGCCGGGGGAAACAATAATTATTGTGCCCGAAGAAGAGATGGCGGAAAGCGAAGCAGGCAATAAGTCCGCTGAATCCATTTTAATTACCGCCGAAGTTAAAGATATTAATAATATTCACAGATGGTGGAACTATTTTTTTGGAATTAATTAAAAATCATCGTTTTATATAATTATCATATGGTGATTAATGAAATAAAAAATAAAGTTATAGAACCCATTGTTTATAATGTTAATAGCGGCAGGGATAATAAAGATAACGAAGCGGTTAGCGGGGAAGAAGGTGCAGCTAAGCAGGCGATTAATGAGGAAGAATTAGCCCATTTTCGCCAGGCTGTTTTGCAGGAAATTCAAGTTCCGGGGCTCCAAGAGGAGCAAAAGGATAAGCCATTAATTAAGAAAACTAAAAAATTTTTTAAGAAAGATGCTCGATCGCCAAAAAAGAAATTTCATGTCCCTTCTTTTAATTTTAAATTAGATTTTAAAAAGCTGGCTTATATTTTAATTAAAGCCACAGCGCTGTCTTTTATTTTTTTGTTTATCTTGACGACTATCGGGATATATCTGGCCGGCTGGCAAAGCGGCTGGGTACAAACTGTAGTCAGGTTTATCCCTTATCCGGCGGCATATATAGACGGTGATTTTGTAACCATCAACGATTTTTTAAATGATACCTCGGCTTTAGAGAGTTATTTACAAAGAAATAATTTAAATTTTACCCCGACAGAAGTGAGAGATTTAGCTATGGAGAAACTCATTGAAAAAGAAGTCATTAAACAGCTGGCCAGTCAAAGCAAAATAACCGTCACTGACCAAGAAATAGAGACTTTGCTCGCCGAACCTAATTTATCCCCGCTTTCCCCCGAAGACCTGGATCAATTAGTTGAGGGATTATACGGTTGGAATTTTACTACCTATATTGATAAAGTTATCAAGCCATTAATCTTAGCCAAGAGGTTAGAGGATGATTTTAACCAAACCAGCGGAAATTTAGATATTAAGCAGGCAATGGAAGTATACTATAATCAATTAATTGCCCAGCCGGAGGATTTTGAAAAGATTGCTTTGGAAGTTAATGAAGATAAAACTCAAGCGCTGGCCGGCGATTTAGGCTGGCTTAAACTGGGCGATTTAAGTTTAGAACTGGAGTTTGTTTTATTAAATTTAGATAACAGCCAAATCAGCAAAGTAATAGAGACGGACTTTGGTTATCATATTATTAAATTAACAGAACGCCTAACCGATGATAATGGCCAGCTTTATTTTCATGCCGGCCATATTTTTAGAAAAAAAAGCCCTTTTAAGGATTTTTTAAATGAACAAATAAAAAAAGCCAAGGTAGTTACCTTGATGAGGATGTAAGTTCGGTTATGCGTCTAGGCGGATTTTAAATATTTTATTGATTATATTGGAGCCGGAGAGCGGATTTGAACCGCTGACCTTCACTTTACGAAAGTGCTGCTCTACCAGCTGAGCTACTCCGGCAAAATCGAGTTGAGCTTTTAGGTCAAGGGCTCGGTGGAGCGAGAGACCACGCTCAAGGCGGGGCGATTTTTTTCAAATATCATTTTTGGAGCAGGTAACGGGAGTCGAACCCGTACCTTGTCCTTGGGAAGGACACGTTCTACCGCTAAACTATACCTGCAACTGCTACGGAGGATGGGGGAAATAGACATTCTACTATTGAACTACTCTCGTTTGAACTTAATTATTTATCAGACTTATATTATAATATATTCAACAAAATATGCAACGATACATAATTTTTTTTATAGCAGCCGTTACCTTGCTTTTGGCGGCAAATCCGGCAGAAGCCGCCAGTGTTCATTATAGCGCCAGTCAGTTAAGCTCTGCTGTTATTTTTCAGGCCTATGACGGCGATGTTAAAATTGAGGTTCCGGCGGGCCAGCATAGTTTTTTAGATATTTATGTTTTTAAAAAATCAGCCGATGCCATGCCGGAAAATGTTGAACTGGTTAGCGGTATTTATGATTATTATATTTTGTCGCCTCAAGTTGACGATCAGGCGATATTTAACCTGATTCTTAAATATAATTCAGATTCTATTTATGCCAAACATATTTATAAGTGGAATTATGAAGAGAAGTTTTGGCAGCTTCAGCCGTCAGTCATCGATTTAGAGAGCCAGACCGTTAGCGCTCTCATAAGCGGCCGCAAGGGCAAAATCGCCGTTTTCGAAGCCGGCAGCGTGGAAAGCGAAGAGCGGGAGTTAAGTTCTGCTGACCAGTTATTCACAATAAAACTGCCCGCCGCTTTAGCCGGCTATCAAATGCTCACTAAAATAGATTCTTTTTCCAACCTTGGCTACCCCGAAGAAAAGGCCAGAACCTCTGATATTTATCAGTTTGATGTTAAATCCGGCCAGCCGTTAGATTTAACCGAACCGATTCAACTGACCATTAATTTTTCATCGGCCGAGCATGCCCGTAAGGCCATTTATTACTGGGATAATAATCAAAATAGCTGGATTTATCTGCCTAGCTGGACCAATTATTATGAAAATTCAGTCAGCGCCTATATTCATCTGCCTTTTTCCAGAGTGGCCTTGTTTAAGGAAGAAGGCCAGTGGGCGGGCGAAGCCAGCTGGTATGCCTGGCGAGGCGGAAATTACGCGGCTTCCCGGGATTATCCCAGCGGCGCCCAGTTAAAAGTCACCAATATAACTTATGGCAGTAAAAATTTCGGCAAGTCAGTAATTGTGACTATTAACGATTACGGCCCGGCCGAATGGACCGGCAGAATTATTGATTTAGATAAGGTAGCTTATAGCCAAATCGGCTATTTAAAGGGAGGAGTGATGCCCGTAAGAGTCGAAGAAATTGAATGATTAAAATTCGGAATTACGAATTACGGATTCCGGACCACCAACAACGAACCAATGATTAAATTTCAAAAAGTTTCTAAATATTATAAGCCCAATGTTACCGCTCTTAAAGATATTGATCTGCATATTGAGTCGGGCGAGTTTGTTTCTATTGTGGGCCAGAGCGGCACAGGCAAAACCACTTTGGTTAAGTTAATTATTGCCGAGGAAAGGCCCAGTATCGGTCAGATTGTTATTGGCGGCTGGGATATTACTAATATTAATAATCGGGAAGTTCCTTATTTAAGAAGGCAGATTGGCGTGGTTTTTCAGGATTTTAAGCTTTTAAGCAAGAAGACCGTTTTTGAAAATATAGCCTTTGCTTTGCAGACCTGCGGCGCGCCTAAAAATAAAATTCATCATATTGTGCCGCAAGTGTTAAAAATAGTGGGCCTTGAAGAAAAAGGCGACCGCTATCCTTATCAGCTTTCCGGCGGCGAGCAGCAGCGCGTGGTTATTGCCCGTTCTTTGGCTCATAAGCCCAAGCTGCTGGTGGCCGACGAGCCGACCGGCAACTTAGATTCAATCAATACCAACGAAATTATTGATTTATTAAAAAAGATTAATAAGCTGGGCACAACGGTAGTGCTGGTCACCCATAATCGCGATGTAGTCAACAGTTTAAAGAAAAGGGTTATTACTATTGACCAGGGCCAGGTAATCGGCGATCAGAGCAGGGGAAGGTATGTTTTATAATTTCGAATTTTGAATTTTGATTCAATTTTGAAATTCGAATTTCTAAATTTATTAAAAATTAGGTTATTTCGAAATTAAAAATTAATCAATTATGTTTTCCGTAGAATTTATCAGAGTATTAAAATTTGCTTTGCAGAGCATTTTTAGGAACTTTAGATTGTCGGTGGTAACGGTAGTGATTATTATCTTAGCTTTGTTTTCTATCAGTTTTCTTTCAGTTTTTAATTTATTGGCCCAGCATGTTATGGATATGGTAGAGAATAAAACCAATGTTTATATCGATTTAACCGCCAATGCCACCAACGAACAGGCCGCTATATTAATCGAAGAGCTAAAAAAATTATCGGCTATTCAGGAGGCGGTTTTTATTACTCCGGCAGAAACTTTAGAGCAGTTTAAAGAGCGCCATCAAAACGATGCCTTAATGCTGGAATCGCTGGAGGCTTTGGAAGGCAATCCTTTTACCGGCAGTATTTTATTAAGCGTTTATAATATTGATGATTTTCCAGTTATTCTCAATGAGCTTTCTAAAAAAGATTATGCCCAGTATTTAGAAATCGAAGATAGGGAATTTACCGATTCCAAACTGCTTATTGAAAAAATTTCTGAATACTCCAAAAAAATTCAACGTTTCGGCTTAGCCATTAGTTTGTTGTTTTTGCTAATTTCAGCCATGGTGGTTTTTAACACCATTCAGGTTAAAATTCTTACTCATCGGGAAGAGATAGGCATTATGCGTTTAGTCGGCGCTTCTAACAGTTTTATCCGATTTCCCTTTTTAATTGAAGTTTTGATTTATAGTTTTGTTGCCGTTATTATCTTAATGATTCTGGTTTATCCGCTTTTAGCTTTATCCCAGCCCTATATTGATAATTTTTTGAAAGAATACAGCGTGAGTTTGGTGAGTTTGGTGAATCATAATTTTTTCCTGCTGTTCGGCATTCAGTTTTTAGCGGCTATGGTTATTACCATTGTTAGCAGCCTGGTGGCGGTAAGAAGATATATCAAGGTTTAGGGTAATAAAAAACATTTTTCTTCAGTACGCGCCTCGGCGCGTGCGCACATTAAAGAAGAAAAATGTTTTTTATTCCTTTACAACGTTTACAAATTTAGTCCGTTTGAGTCTGCCGTCAAATTTTTTAACTTTTTTTTGGGAATATTTAACTTTACCCTCGGTTTGAGCGTAAAGGGTGTCGTCTTTGCCCTTTTTGACGTTGACTCCGGGCCTTATCTTAGCGCCCCGCTGTCTGACTAAAATCATGCCGGCTTTAACCTGCTGGCCGTCGGATTTTTTTACGCCCAGCCGTTTGGCTACGGAATCGCGGCCTAAACTGGTGGAGCCGCCTGCTTTTTTATGAGCCATATAATTATTAGATTATTAGATTATTAGATTATTAGATTAATAGATTAATTGGTACATGCTATATATTATCTTTTTTTTATCCTAATGTCAAGAAAGGGGATTCTTTGCTATAATTATTACTAAGATGAAAGATTTAACTAGGAGTTATCTAAAGGCAGTGCTGATTTTTTTTGCTATCTTTTATGTTCTTTACTTAATATTTGAATTTACTGTTTTAGACAGCCATATCGAGGTTTGGCAAAGCATTTTAAAAGTAATGCTTTTAGCCGTGCTCCTGCCTTTGTTTAGCAAAAAGTACATAGTCGGAATTTCTTCAGCGGAGGATTTAAAAAAATTCCACAGGACCAGAAGAAACATCTACCTGGCTATCGGCCTGCTAATTACAGCGGCAGCAATAATTTTTTTGGTCGCTTTTTTTTCGCTTAATAAAACATTAATCGCTGGTTAATTATATGATCATTGGACATTTGCCGGTTGGTTATTTTACCACCCGTTATTTGATTAAAAAATTAAAATTACCGTTAAAACCGGTCTGCCTGGGCTTGGGCTTATTAGCAGCCGTTATTCCTGATTTAGACTATATTTATTGGATCTTATCAGACAGCCAGGAGCTGACTCATCGGGGCTTAATTACCGGTATGCCGTTTTTTTATTTGACATTATTTATAATATCTGTTATAATTTATTGTTTTTATAAGAAAAAATGGCTAAAAGCAGTAATTTCAATCATATTTATAAACATTTCAATCCATTTATTAATTGATACAGTTTTCTACGGAATCCAGTGGCTCTATCCTTTTTCAGAAATTTATATCGGCATCTATAATGTCGGCGGCTATGGCAGCGGCGTTGGTATTCAAGTAAAGAACTATTTTACCCACTGGTGTTGGTACGCTGAAATTGTTTTATGGATTATAGCTATAATCGCCGTAATCAAATCTTATATCAAAGGCGAACTTAAATAATATTAGATTATTAGGTTATTTGAGTATTTGATTGATAGATTGATAGAATATTAGGTTATTCATGATTTCTATTATCCAAATATTCAAATATTTATGATAAATCCAGACAAACTAACACATAAAACCCAGGAAGCGCTGCAGAAAGCTTTGCAGTTGGCGCAGTCAAAAAACCACCAGGCAGTTGATGTGGCGCATTTGTTATTGTCGATGATTGGACAGGCAGACAGTTTGATTGTTTCAATTTTAAAAAAGTTAGATATTTCTGCTACTCAACTTGAAAGTCAGCTGAAAGATGAACTCAATAAGATTCCGGAAGTTGCGGGCGCCAGCAGTCAGATGTATTTGACCGATGAACTCAATAAAGTTTTAGCCCAGGCGAATAAAGAAGCCGGTAAAATGAAGGATGAATACATCAGCGCCGAGCATTTGCTTTTGGCCATTTTGGAAGTCAAATCAAAAGCTCAAGATATTTTTAAATCACAAAAAGTTTCTTATGACCAAGTTTTAAAATCACTGGCCGAAGTACGAGGCGGCCAAAAAGTTACAGACCAGGATGCTGAAAGCAAATACCAGGCTTTAGAAAAATATTCCCAGAATTTAACTCATTTAGCTCGTCAGGGGAAATTAGACCCGGTGATTGGCCGCGATCAGGAGATCCGCCGCGTTATGCAGGTTTTATCAAGGCGCACTAAAAACAATCCGGTGTTAATCGGCGAACCAGGGACCGGCAAAACTGCCATTGCCGAGGGCTTGGCCCAGCGAATCGTGGCCGGCGACGTGCCGGAAACTTTAAAAAACAAAGAACTGGTATCTTTAGATATTGGCTCGCTCTTAGCCGGTTCAAAATATCGCGGTGAGTTTGAAGACAGATTAAAAGCGGTACTGCGGGAGATAGAAAACGCGGCCGGCAATATCATCTTGTTTATCGACGAATTACATACCATTGTCGGCGCTGGCGGAGCTGAAGGCGCTGTTGATGCCTCCAACATGCTTAAGCCGGCTTTGGCCAGAGGAACTCTGCACGCTATCGGCGCCACTACCCTTAAAGAATATCAAAAATATATTGAAAAAGACGCTGCTTTGGAGCGCAGGTTTCAGCCGGTGTACATTGGCGAACCATCAGCCGAAGATACTATTTCAATACTCCGCGGACTTAAAGAAAAGTATGAATTACATCACGGTGTAAGGATAACCGATAGCGCTTTAATCTCAGCCGTTAATCTTTCGCAAAGATATATTGCCGACAGATTTTTGCCGGATAAAGCCATTGATTTAATGGACGAAGCAACCTCGGCCATCAGAATGGAAATTGACAGCTTGCCCGAAGAGCTGGATCAGCTTAAACGAAAGCAGACTCAATTAGAAATTGAAAAGGAAGCCTTAAAAAAGGAAACCGACAAAGCTTCTAAAGAACGATTAAAAATTTTAAATAAAGAACTTGCCGACCTCAATGAAAAGGTTAATTCCATCGAGGCGCATTGGAAAAACGAAAAGAACATTATTGCCCAAAGCCGAGAAATCAAAGAAAAGATAGATGGCCTTAGAATTGAGGCAGAAAAGTTCGAAAGAGAAGGCGCTTTAGATAAAGTGGCCGAAATTCAGTATGGCAAGGTTCCGGAGCTGGAGAAAAAGCTTAAATCAATTTCAAAAAAATTAGAAGATATTCAAAAGGACAAGCAAATCCTTAAAGAAGAAGTAACTGAAGAGGATATTGCCAATGTTGTCGGCAGATGGACCGGCATTCCGGTCAGCAAAATGCTGGAAACCGAAAGCCAAAAACTGGCTCATTTGGAAGATGAACTCAAAAAGAGAGTAATTGGCCAAGACCCGGCAGTTATTGCCGTCAGCAAGGCCGTTAGGCGCTCCAGAGCAGGCATTGCCGAAGAAGGCAAGCCCATCGGCTCCTTTATCTTTTTAGGGCCTACGGGCGTTGGCAAAACAGAGCTGGCCAAAACCCTGGCCGAATCCATGTTTGATTCCGAAGATGCTTTAGTCAGATTAGATATGAGCGAATATATGGAACAGCATTCAGTGGCCAAATTAATCGGTTCGCCCCCGGGCTACATTGGCTACGAAGAAGGCGGCCAATTAACCGAAATTGTCAGACGAAGGCCTTATTCAGTCATCCTGCTTGACGAAATAGAAAAAGCTCATCCCGATGTTTTTAATATGCTGTTGCAGATTCTTGATGATGGACGGCTGACTGACGCTAAGGGCAGAGTCGTCAATTTCAAAAATACTATAATCATTATGACTTCTAACCTCGGTAGTCAAATAATTCAGGAACATACTTCAGACTTAGATAAAGTTAAAAATCAGATAATGGATATCGTCAAATCAAATTTTAAACCAGAGTTTTTAAACAGAGTTGATGAAACTGTCATTTTCAATACTTTAAGTCAAAATAACTTTAAAGATATTATTGATATTCAATTGAATCAAGTTAAGAATCGTCTAGCCAAAAAGAATATCAAAGTGGAGTTTACCAAAGCGTTGGAAGAATATTTGGCTAATGAGGGCTATGAGCCCAGCTTTGGCGCTAGGCCGTTAAAGCGCGTTATCCAGAATCAGATTCTTGACGAGCTGGCTTTGCAGATAATTGAAGGCAAAGTTAAAGAAGGCGATAAAATTAATGTGGATGTGAAGGGCGGGAAGGTTGTGTTTAGTTAACTATCACAGACTATCGCAAACGACGCAAACACGCGCGAACATTCGCAGACCGCGAACATTGCCTGTCAGCGGTTTGCGCAAGTCAGCGTTAGTCAGCGTCTGTTCGCGCGTTTGACAAATCCCACAAATTCTATAAACTAAAATATAGGGGATTTATAAATTAATTTACAAAATTATGCCAGAATTTGAAAACATGCCAACATCATCCGAAGCTTCGGAACGAGATAAAGCACCACTCACAATAGAAGAAATAAAAGAATCAGGCGCTCCGGAAGTTCCAGAAAAAGGAAAGGAGCTTATGGAACAAATTTCGGCAGAGGAGAAACGAATGATAGATCAAACTACAGAAGCTATGCCCATTGGTTTTAAAGCTGAAGTTTTGGAAGCAGTAAAACAGCAAATACAATTACTTAAAGAATTGAGCCAAGGACTTAAAGAAAAGATAAACTGGGAAAAGGTGGATAAAAGAAAAGCTTTAGCAATAGGCGCATATGCTATTGCCAGTATTGCCGGAGGTTTTGCAGCCACTGCCGAAGCAGGAGGAACTACAGATGATGCCGATGAATTGACAGATGATCAGGTAAACTCTGTTTTAAGAAACGCTGTGTTTAATGAATTAGACAATATAGCTAATTTTACCGATCAAGACGGGGCCTTATTCCTGCAAACAGCCCAAGATTTAGCAGAAGCAATGAATAGGAATAATATTCCCAATGCCCAGGTTCAATATAGTATGGGCATTGAGCAAATGGTTAAGTGGATAGAGTATGCAAAATCTAACAATATAAATATAGAAGTTGGCTTACAGGAAATCCTGAAAGATTTTTCAGTTAGTGAAGAAATTTCTGCTCCTCAGGCAGCCGGGGCATCGGAACAGGGCGAAACACCGCAGGAATCCGGTGGCGATCAGACTTTTACTGATTTGCCAGAGTCTGTTAAGCTTGAATTTGATGGCCAATACTCAGAAGTAGAAAAGATGAATATTCAACAATATTATGATTTTACAGCCGAGACAGTAAAAGAGGTGGCCGAAGAGTTTGAGTCTTGGAAATTAAAATATGGCTACAAAGATAATTTTAATGATTTTCAAAGTGCTGTAAGCGACTGGATAAACCAGACTAATGAGAGATTGAAACATATTGTTGAACAGGTGCAAAAACCCGATTCAAAAATAACTGCAACAAGTACTGGAAATATGGATCCGAAAACAGCAGCTGAAATGAGTCTAGATGCCATAGATAGCCAAGTAAAACTTCGTAATGCTGATGAAAAAGTTAGAGATGCCTTTGAAGATATGGAATAGATTTTAATCATCGAGTAAATTTAATAGAATACAATAAGACTCGCCCTTCAACGGGTGGTCTTTTGTTTTAAGAAGCGCGGACACGTGCAAACGACGCAAACACGCGCGAACATCCGCGAACCGCAAATACTACTTTGTCAGCGGTCTGCGACCGGTTCGCGTTAGTCAGCGTGGTCAGTGGGTGTTCGTACGTGAAAGAATAATAATTGGTTAGGCAACGGGTTTACCACGTTGCTTTTTGTGTTATGTATCCCAATTTGCTAAAATACCAATATGCAATGCCGCCAAAGCGACAATCAAAAAATCTGCAACTGTCCTCATATTTGCGAACGAAAGGGGATTTGCTGTTTGTGCCTAGAACATCACCGAGACAAAGGCGAATTGCCGGCCTGTTATTTTTCTGATGAAGCAGCAGCTACCACAGATAGGTCAATCGAAACGTATCTACAAGAACAGGCAAAATAACTTGACACGCCTTCGCGTCAAACTCTTCGTCAGAGGAGGAGGGAAGGATAGCGGAGATAATAATGAATATCAAAATAATTAAAGCGTGGCTACGGCGTGCGAGATATGGTTTTACCCATATTTCAAATAATCAACAAACTTCGATGCTTGGTATTGGAGTGCTCCTATTTTCTTGACAGAAATAACCATATGTAATAAAGTAAGAATGTAAGGATTTATTACTAATTTTTAAAAATATGACTACCATAGCTAAAACCACAACTAAAGGACAAATAACTCTGCCAGCCAAATGGCGCAGAAATTTCTCTACCAGCCAGTTTATTATTGAAGAAAAGAAAGATATTTTAGAAATCAGGCCGCTGGAATTAAATAAACTTGAGGCTAAAAAAGACTACACAGTATTTGATGCCCTTAGAGATAATAAAGGGCAAGGTCTAAGAGCCAAAGATTTAGTCAAAATTTTAAAGAGGATTGATGAATAAAATAGAAAAGCTGTTAAGAAAAATAAGCCAGAAAGACAGGCAGCGGTTATTGCATTTGATTGAGTTGTTAATTTCCAGAAAGAAAAATAATTTAAATATCAGCAAAATTAAAAACACTGATTTTTTTCGTTTAAAGTCAGGCAGATACAGGATAATTTTTCATTATCAAAATAAAGAAGTGATAATTGATGCCATTAAATTACGTGGCAAAGATACTTATAGTAATTTTTAGCTTGAAATATGTCAAAACTTTCAAAAGAAGAAATTCAAAAATTAAATCAATACATCTTTAATTACTGGAAAAAAATAACTTTTCACACTCACTGGAAAGATATTAAAAAGTGGATCAAATGGTCAGACTGGTCGTTAATAAACCTGCCGCATCGCTATATTATTCCCAGCCCGACCCAGTTTCCGGAAATGTTTTATTGGGACAGCTATTTTACAATTCAAGGATTAAAAGTCCACAGACTTAATGAATTAGCCAAGAGCATGGTCGATAACTGCCTGTACTTAGTAGCCAAAAAGGGCTTTGTGCCCAATGCCAACAGGACTTTTTATTTAACTCGTTCCCAGCCGCCTTTTCTAAGCCAGATAGTCTTAGAGGTTTATGGGTTATTCAAGGATATTAAGTGGCTGGAAAAGGCCTATTATATGTTAATTAAGGAGTACGAAGGTTATTGGACCAAAGAACCGCATTTACTCAAAGAATTTGGCTTATCCAGATTTTATGATTTATCCGGCAAAGACCACGAAGCCGAAAACGAATCGGGCTGGGATACTACGCCAAGATTTGACCATCGTTGTAGTCAAATATTACCTGTTGATTTAAACTGCAACCTTTATCAATACGAAGTTGACCTTGCCTCAATGGCTAAAATATTAAAGTTAGGCAGAGGCAAGCCGGCCCGCTGGACCAGATTAGCTAAAAAAAGAAAAGAGCTGATTAATAAATATTTTTGGAATGAAACCTTGGGCCTGTTTTTTGATTATGATTCAGCTAAAAAAACTCAACTCGCTTATAAAACACTGGCTGCTTTTATGCCCATGTGGTGCAATTTAGCCACCAGGGGTCAGGCGGAAAAATTAACCAAGAATCTTGATTTATTTTTACAGCCCGGCGGTTTGGCAACCTGCGATTATAACTATCACGAGTACGACCATCAATGGAACTATCCCAATGGCTGGGCTCCGCTTCAGTATTTAGTCATTAAAGGGCTTGATAATTATGGTTATAAAAAAGAAGCTAAAGAGATTGCCGGGCGCTGGGTGGAAATGGTTATTAAAGTTTTTGAAAAAGATAAAGTTATCTGGGAAAAGTACGATGTAGTAACAAAAGAAAAAGGTTTTGACGATTATCGCTACAAAACACCTCCGGGCTTTGGCTGGACCAATGCCATAACGGTATGGCTGATGGATTATCTTGGGTATGAAGTGAAGAAGTAGTTTTTTAATAAATCAAAAACACCTTCAAGCCATTGAAGGTGTTTTTATATTTATCGGTTTTTTTAGTTCAAAGTAAAAGTTTTAAGCATTTGGTTCATAACAGTGTCCGTGGAGCCGGCGCTGTGGCTAAAGTCAAAGACTTTTTCTTGATTTTTAGTTTAATCGGTTTAGGCATGTTCAAAAACAAGCGGGACAAGATCCGGCTTCTCCACTTTTGTTATTTCTGAAAGAGGGACATCCTCAAAGTATAGCTCCAGCGCTTCTTCAAGCATCTTTAATGCTTCTTTTTTTGTATTGTCGAAGCTGGAAACGCCTGTATTTATATTCCAAGACACATAATTCTTACCCTCTTTCCAAATCACGTTTTTTAAGTCAATTTTACTCATATTTTTTACTATTTATGCTTAAATAATAACCTTAAAGAAAAAATAAGTCAAATTCGGGCGGGTTTTGAGCCAAAGGCGAGAAATTCGGGCAAGGGCCGGCTATAAATCTTCTTCGGCAATAACTTTCAGGCCGTTTTTTTTGAGCAGGGCCGCGGTAACGCCATCTCCTTTGATTAAAGTTTTGGAAAAAGCGCCGTTGTAGGTTTTTCCGCAGCCGCAGGACGGGCTTTTTTGTTTTAAAATTGCTTCTTTAACATCAAAAAGTTTAGCCAGTTTTAAAACCTCTTCGGCGCCGTCAATAAAGTTTTGAGTGACATCAGTACCGTTAGATTCAACAACCTTGGCTTTTTTATCTAAAACATCATGACCATCGCCACCCACTATTTCCGCATTGGGGCGCGGCATTGCCTGTCCGCCAAGTTGTTCCGGGCAAATAGGGATCAATACTTCTTTTTTGGCAAGGGACAGGATTTTTTCATTGGCATTGTTTTTTTCGTCATATCTGCATTTGACGCCCAGTAAACAGGCGCTGCATAGTTTTTTGGTCATACGTTATTTTATTGATTTAATATTTTTTTAAATTTTACGCAAATCGGGATAGGATTATTAAAGAAACAATGGCCAGGATTATTCCAACGATTTCCAATGGAGATATTTTTTCTTTAATCCCGGTAGTAATTGGGATTACTCTAAAAAAGAATTCAATTTTGTTTTATTGTTTTGGTCCAAGGGCAGAGAAGGGTTAAGGGGGTGAATTCTCTTAAGTTCAAAATTTTTTTTGCGGTTTATTTTATCGGATAAATTTATCTCTTACTATAATTCCACTCCAGGTTGGTAGTAATATTTGCTCCCATAAATGAATATGAATATGTATCTGAACCATTGATGCGTGTTGCATTATCTGTTGGCTCAACAACATAACCATCTAAATTGCGGCCAATAAATACGCCATCTGAATCCCCGCAGGAAAAATACTTCGGGCAGTCAGTCTCTCCAGTAGAGAGAGCTACAAACTCACACTCTCCATACATCTGTTCAGTGTCATAAAATCTATATTCGCCTTGGCCTAGAACTGATTGTACTCCATCATATTTTTTATGCTTTGCCATTCTTACTATAGTATCAAGTTCTGTCTGATCATTTATCCATCCTCCGCGTGTTTCTGGATGCGGATGTTCACGTTTTACTTCTCCAGAACCAGTTGTTGTATGATAATTTGATGTTTCAATATAATTATATTTAATATCCTGTTTCATTACCTGAAATTCGAGATCAATTGCCGGATCATTCATAACTGCCTTAGGATTTATGGCGCCCTCTTTACCAACATGGACCTGTTCCAACTCTTCTTTTATTACCACATCCCAAGTTTGAATAATAGTCCCTACAAAAGGTTGGGATATAGTCATTGTTTCTTTGACCTTAATAGTTCCATACCAAGTTCCGGTACAGGCTTCTTCTTTTCCTTCAGTCTTGATTTCAGATGCCCCTAAACTATTTGTTTTATCAGCATTACTGAAAATAAGCACAATATAGTCCAATTTTTCTTCAACACATTCATCATTATTTTCATCACAAACCAAACAAAACACTCTTTCTTCCAGGTCAGTCCAATCCTCAACTTTGTTGCTCCTATCTTTAAGATATATTACCGCTTTAATGCCCGCTTTATCTGATTGGCTGGTAAAATTTTTCAAATCCTTGAAGATCAGCTGTTTGTATGTATTTGTATCAACCATATTATTGAGTCTTAATATTTGGGCAGATAACGGTTTCACATCGGGAATATTAATTGTATCATCACCGGCGATGAATATATCCCCGATATTTTTTGAAGAAGATAAAGTAGAAAAGCCATTTTCATCAGTATAATATCTCACCGGTTTTATATTATAGTTCCACAAAGTAAATTCTTTCCATTGACCCTTAAAGCCGCCGGAAATATTGTCATCTATTGCGTCCAGGCATCCAGAGTAATTACAGTCTTCCCAAATATTCCTAATTGTTTGATTTCCAGAGTTTTGCGTTAAATAATAAGGGAAAATATAGGCGCCATATTTAAATGGATTTGGCTGATTGTCATATAGTGTTTTATTTGGAAAAGGAAGAAAATGCTTCAAGGCATTTTGTTCAGAATTAAATCCTTTGTAAATAAAATCTTCCGACCATACCGCAGTGGCTTCTGCCCACCAGCGAGAGTTGCCAAGACTCCAGGTATATGAGAATTGGAAGGCATGAAACATTTCGTGCGCCAGGGTTGATTTGAAATATCTATCAAAATTAAACCAACCAGCGTTCATTATAATATAGGCGCTGGAAGGAAAAGGTGCATTATCACCGACGGCTACTGCAGCGGCTCTGACATTTAAAGGGCCAATATATATGTCTAGTGCGTCATCACCGCCTAAGGCGCCATCATTATCAGTCTCTCGTTGCAGAAGCTCGGTAAATCTTTCATACATGCGATCGGTATTTAGTATGATTTGCAGTCTTTCTGCCATAGAATATAGCGTGGCCTGGTCAATGGTCATCATGTAGCCCCGCCCTGCTTCTGGTGCGTTGATGCTAACATCTGGATACCATATTTTTACTCTGCTGCCGGCAGCTAATAGAAAACAGTTATCGCAGTATAAATTGGCATCTACATTTTGTCTGGCATGGGCAGGCGGAATGATTTTTGATATAACTGTATCTGCATTCTGCTGGTCAGTTAATTCTTCGTATTTGAGATTATAATAGCTTTCCGGATCGTTTGGTCTTTTAAGAAAAGGCGAGAGTATTTTTTGCGTTTCAGGAGATAGAGAATCAAACGTTTCTCTAATTTCAATAAATGGCTCATTTGCATTAAGCATCATGACATCGCTTGTATATTCTGGCGGCAGCTTATCGTCGCCAAAAATTGCGTACATTTTGTAAATTAGCGATGTTTGGTAGTCAATTTTTTCTTCTGCGAGCGCTGTATCAATTAAATTAAGACTATTATCACCCTGTATTTCAAAGAAATCGTAAAAACCAGATCCTTGTTCTTGGGCGTTTTGTACTTTGTCGTTTGTCTTTACTATATAAAAAACAAAGATTGTAATTAAAATAATTAACACTATTATAATGCCTATTGTTATTCTTTTCTTCATAATTTTTTCCTCTATAAAATATTAAAAAACAAATTTGTTCCTTTCAAAAATCCTATTAAGATTCCTTATAAAAAGAAAAATGTTTTTTGAATTGCGTATAACGTTTGCGTATATCTGATGTTTTGCGGAGCGCCTGCCCGCCGTAGCTTTAGCGTAGGCGGGTAGCGGAGCAAAATATGGGTGGAGGCTTTTGTATGAAAGCCGTAACCAGATATACGCTGTTATCGGATGTAATTAAAAGTTTTTGTTTTGCGAAGCAAAACATTATTTGGGGCTATTTTTTATTTTTATTATGTTGTAAAATAATTTTTATTTTAAATCTGACCAATCAACAAATTCACCTTTTTTAACATGATAATTCCCAATCTTAAAATCTTTGCGCGTGACATCAAATGGAATCCATTTACCCTTGATATAAATTTCATTCCAGGCATGGCGCATATCATCTTTATCTTTGACGTAAAAACCATTAATCAGTTTAGTTGGATAGCCCAAACTTCTCATCACGGAAGCGACAACCGTCGCCATTGAGCCGCAGGATCTCTGGCGCTTTTTTAAAATATTTCTAACGGAGATGAATCTTGATTTTTTAAAATTATTGGTATAAGTGGTTTTAAACTTTTTCGGATCAAATTCGCCTCTGATTAATTCCAAAATTTCTCTTACATATCGCTTTCCGGATTTTGACGTTTCAACGTTCTTGGCTTTATTTAAAAGACTCTCCGGGCAGTCTTTGATGTATTTGCTCAATTGAAGATATTTGTTCATATTTTAATTATACATTCTTTGTTTAAAAAATAAAAAGTGGGAAGTCAAGGTGATTTCAACTCCCCACATATACTCACTCAATGATAAAAAACTGTCGTCGAGTAAGTAAAGTGATAATTCGCTGGAATTCCTTGTCCGTAAAGGAAGTACCAAACCTTGCTGCCAAAGATTCCAGGGTCATTTGGCCGAGATTACGCGTAGCCACCAAGAAATCATAAAGCGTCTGATTGACATGAATGATGTTCCTGGGAGAACCCGGCGCAACCAGCCAACCGTCATTTTCGGCACGTGACTGAAACGACTTAACCGGCCGAATCATTGCCCGGGGATATAGATTAATCCTCTGGGGCTCAACCGGCGGCGAAGTCAACTTCTCAATCATATAAGGATGTTTGGCATCACTTGAACCTCTGCGAACCTGCGCGTCAACACGGCAACCACCGCCGCAATTGTTGAAAAGATCACAACCCAGGCAATCCTGGTGGAAATTGCCGCTCTTTTCCCGCCAATCAGCCATCCGACGCCAGATCCGCCCAATATCCTCATTAAGTATGTTGCCGAAAGTTTGAGGATTATGGCTGCATGGTCTTACTTCGCCGTTAGTGCCAATCGTTCCGTTTCGCTTGCCGGCATGACAAGAGCGAAAAACAAACGGCAACTCAAGCTCAAACGCCTTTGGCGGCATTAAACATTTGGGGATTGATTCCATGATATCAACCCGCAATCCCAATTCTTCATGCGCCCAAATCAGATCGTCAATCACTTGCCGAACTTCTGACTGGGAAAGCAAAAGAGAGAAATTGGGACTGTTCGCGTTAATGCTTGCCGGAGTGGCCGCAAACCGCTCAACACCGAGTTTCGCCATTTTCACTGCCGTGTTTCTTACTGAGTACTTATTGAGCTTGGTTACAACCATATTAACGGTAAAGCTCTTTTTGGACTCAATAAGAGAACGGAGTTTCTGCTCAAACCGACTATAGTTGCCATTGCCAGTTGCCTGACGATAAACGTCAGGGTCGCTGGAAGGGCATGAAACTAGCATCCGATCTACAGGTAGTCGGCGTAGAACATCATCATTAAACGGTGCTAGGCAGGTATTGAGCGACAGCACGATTTTATGGTCACGCAGATATTGAGCAACGGCAATCAGTATCTCCTTGCGTACCAACGGCTCGCCACCGGTAAACGTGACAAAAAACAACTGGTTCTTAGCGATTATCTCGGCAATCCAAAGCATCTCTTTTTCGCTTAGTCCCAGTGGAACCGATTCATCACTGCGAGAATCGGCGTGATAACAGTGAGGACAGCGATAGGGACATCGATCCGTAATTTCCCATTGCACCAATGCCGGTATCATTTCTAGCACCTCCTTTCCTTGTTTTCGGGCTTAAAAAAGGTGGGAAGAAAGCTTGGTGCCTTCTTCCCATGATAGCGCGGATTCACCGGTTAGTAGTCGTCAATGTCACCGGCATCACAGTCGCAATCACAGTCGCAGGCCGCACCGGCATCCGTGATTTCCATGGCAGCGAATATGCTACCAATCTGGTTTGATGCTATGGTCGCAACATCAACGCTTTCGTGCTTGAGCACAGTATCCATGACACCTTTCTCCTTTCTTGCCTATTATCTTTAACTACTCTTTGGGCTAAAAATCCCCCATGGATTTTTATTTAACTTCGTTGACCCAAAAGAGCAATAAAAGAAATAGGACTTGGCGTTGGATGTTAAAGAACTAACAACATCTTATCAATGCCCCCCCCCATTTTGTCAAGGGGTTTCGTAGTAAAAAAAATAAAAAATAGCCCCAAATAATATCCCGCCACTGGCGGGATAAAAAACTTTTAATTATTTCCGATAACGTTTGCGTGTATGAGAAGTTTCGCCGACTTCCTTATTATTTTATTATAGAGGAGACGAAATTTGGGTGAAAGAAAAAGTGCAACCTTTGAAAAATTATTAACGCACTTTTTCTTGAACTATAATGAGACGGTTGCAAAATTCATCTAGCTAATTTCTTAAGATAATATTTAATAAACATTAAATAACAGAATCCTTGATAAGTAGAAGTCTTCTTTTCCATAAATCTGTCTATCCTGCGATTATTATTCATCCAATT
>JAHISB010000054.1 GCA_018818425.1 Patescibacteria group bacterium | reverse complement strand
TCACTGGACAGTTTGGAAATCTTTTCACCCCTAATGGCGGCTAAAGCGATAGACGCTTTCTGTTTTGGTGAGAGCTTTTTCATATGGTTTCATTCTACCATATCCACCTAATATAGTTGTCCAGTAGATGGGTACATTATACTGCTGATTAGCTGGCTTTTTTATCAACCGTTAAAAATAATCAATAATCTTAATTTTTACCAGGATCAATAGAACCATGGTCACGGAGTCTGCTAGTGGCCGGGAATCCCCAAACCGGCTATTTTAATTTACGCCAATTTGCTATAATAGCCCTGTTATGACGAAAAAATATTACCTTTGGGCTCTGGGCTGCCAGATGAATAAAGCGGACGCCGAAAAAGTATCAACTATTCTTGATGATCTGGGCTATCAAAAAACCGCTGATGAAAGCAAGGCGGATCTAATTATCACCCTGGCCTGCAGCGTCCGGCAATCAGCCATTGATAGAATCTATGGGAGGGCCAAAATCTGGAACCGGCTGAAACAAAAAAAACCAGTGGCTACCGCGCTGACCGGCTGTATTTTACCGGGCGACCGGCAAAAAATGGCCGAATTTTTCGATCTGATTTTTAATATTGATGACTTGCCAAAGCTCGCTGAAATGCTCGGCGAAAAGGGGTCTTTATCTCTAGTTAATTATTTAAATATCAATCCAAAATATACTAATAATTTCCAGGCGCATGTTCCAATATCTAATGGTTGCAATAATTATTGCTCTTATTGCGTTGTCCCCTATGTCCGCGGTCCGGAGACTTCCAGGCCGTCAAACAAAATTATTGACGAATGTCAAAAGTTGATTGACAGCGGCTATAAGGAAATAACTCTATTAGGACAAAACGTTAATAGTTACGGCCATGATTTAAAAAACGATCTTCGCTTTCCTCAACTGTTGAAAAAAATAAATGACTTGCCGGGCGATTTCTGGTTAAGATTTATTACTTCCCACCCCAAAGATATGAGCGATGAGCTGATTGAGGTTATCGCACAGGGAGAAAAAATTTGCGAGTATATTCATTTGCCTGTCCAGTCCGGCGATGATGAAATTCTTAAAAAAATGAATCGCCATTATAGCAGAGAATATTATCTAAAACTAATTGAAAAAATCAGAAATAAAATCCCGGGCGTTTCGATATCAACTGATGTTATTGCGGGCTTTCCCGGAGAAACAAAAAAGCAGTTTAAAAATACGGCAAAATTATTCAAACAAGTAAAATTCGATATGGCCTATATTGCTCAATATTCTCCCCGCGCCGGCACCGCCGCCTATCAATTAAAGGATGATGTGCCTAAGGTTGAAAAACAAAAGCGAGAAATGAAACTTAATGAAATCTTAAAAAAAACCGCTCTTAAGCATAATAAAAAATTAATCGGAAAAACAACAGAAATTTTAGTTGATGAAAGCAAAAATAATTATTTAATAGGCAAAACCAAAACCTTTAAAAAAGTGAGGTTTGAAAATAATACGGCAGCTGACAGCCAGGCTATCAGCTACGATTTTATTGATAAATTTGTTAAAATTAAAATAACCAAAGCTAAAGCATTTGGCTTGGAGGGTATTTTAATAACCGCGTAATGACATGTAGCTGACAGCCCGGCTGTCAGCTGCTGAAAAAATTTTGGCAAAGTAAAAAGGGACAGAATGTCTGCCCCTGCAGTAAGTTTTTATTTAAGTAAACCCATTTCCTTAAATAGAACCCCCATATCTTTCAATCCGAATGGTTTTTTTAGGCAGTGTTTAATACCTAATGCCTCTGCTGCCTTTAGGTTCTGGAGAGTGCCTTGCGCAGATATACCAGAACCTGTAATTACGATAATCCTCTCGGTTGAAAGACCCGCTTGCAGAGCGGCTTGAATAACCTCGAGTCCCCCGACTTTAGGCATGTTATAGTCAGTGACAAGGAAATCACACCCAACTTGTAATTCTTGAATGGCTCTTTGACCGCCATCAGCTGAAACAACATCAGCAGTAGGAAAAAAATACTTTACCGTGTCTGCTAATGGTTTAGCTATTTCATCATCCACAACTAGGATTCTCATCGTTCTTCCTCCCATTTCGTTGTTTTTTTAGGTTTTTTCTGGTAAAAATAACGATAATGCTTTATAATAGCATAAAATAATAAATATGTCAAGAAGAATTTTAACCAAGGCCGAAAAGCGCCAAAAACTGCAAGAAAAAGCTAAAAATGCGCCAAAAGGAGCTAAATTTTCTGGTCAAATCCAAAAAATGAAAACATCAAAAAACTATGCCAAAAAGAAAAGGGGAGGATAAGCTGATTGTCATATTAGGCCCTACATCCTGCGGCAAAACCTCGCTCGCTGTTAAATTAGCGAAGGTTTTTAATGGTGAAATAATTTCGGCTGACTCGCGCCAGGTTTACAAAGGCATGGACATTGGCGCTGGCAAAGATCTTGATGAGTATGGCAATGTTCCTTATCATTTAATTGATGTGGCTTCTCCTAAATCGCAATTTTCTTTAGCTGAATATCAAAAATTAGCTTACAAAGCGATTGATGATATTATCAAGCGCGGCAAAACACCGTTCTTAGTCGGCGGCGCCGGGCTTTATCTTTCAGCGGTTATTGACGGTTATCGATTATCTGACGCCAAGCCCGATAAAAAACTGCGAGAGCATTTGAACACCGGAACATTAGAACAACTTCAAAAATTAGTAGCAAAATATAAACTTCAACTCAACAAATCTGACTTTAACAACAAACGAAGGATTATCAGAAATATCGAAATCTTCAAATCTAATGATCAAATGTTCACATGTTCAAATGTTCCTAGATATGATTGCCTGATTCTGGGAATTAAATACCCTAAAAAAATTATTGATGAGCGAATTGATAAACGCCTGATTCATCGTTTAGAAAAAGAGGGTATGATTGATGAAGTCAAAAAACTCCATAAGCAAGGAGTTTCGTGGAAAAAACTTGAAGGCTTTGGCTTAGAGTATAAATGGATTGCCTGCTATCTTCAGAAAAAGATTAGCTATGATGTGATGGCTGAAAAACTGGCCATAGCCATTCATCAGTTCGCTAAGAGGCAAATGACGTGGTTCAAAAAAGATAAACGGATTAAATGGATCAAGGATTATTCAGAGGCAAAAAAAACTTTAAAGAAATTCATCAAAAATTGACTTTTGTATTTAATTGAATTAAACTGCTATTAGGGTCAAAAGGCCCTTTTTTTATTGATTGGCTTACGTGTTTGCTTATAGCCAAGGGTCATTCCCGCGAAAGCGGGAATCTACAACGTTGTAGATTCCCGATCAAGTCGGGAATGACCATTAACTATGAGATGGCTATAAGCAAACACGTAAGCCCTCTAAATTTTTATGACATATTATTACTACGTCTATATAATGGCAACATATAAACACGGGACTCTTTACCTTGGCGTAACTAACAACCTTATTAGAAGAGTTTGGGAACATAAAAATAAAATTTACCCGAAAAGCTTCACCGCCAGGTATAATGTAAATAAACTGGTTTATTATGAAGTTTTTGAAGATATTTATGAGGCAATTTGCAGGGAAAAGCGTCTTAAAAAATGGAATAGGCAATGGAAAATTGAACTCATTGAAAAAAATAATCCAGAGTGGAAAGATTTATACAATAATCTATTTGAATGAATTTTGACATTAAAAAGCAATAAAAAAACAGAGATATAAAACCTCTGCTATCCGAACTCGGGAGCCGAAAGCCTGGCTTCCGGCTACGATTACTTCAATTTCTCCTTAAACACCGCCTTCCGCTTCAAAAGATCTGCCTCTCTTATCTTTTCTATAAAGATTTACTGAAATAAGTATACTGGTTAAAAGATTTAACGGTAACGCTGGAGCGATATAAAAAAGGCCAATAGCTAATAAACCCCAAGCGCATTCACTTCCACTACATGGAAATAATTGAACCAATAAATAACTTGTTAATAAAAGTAGAACTATTGATAATATCGGGATAATAATTAAAATTAATTTTGGGCGTTTTGTATTTAAAAAAATAACCCCAAGACAACTTAATAAAAGCATTACAATTATTTGGGTAATAATAAATAGTATAGGAAATACAAGGGCTTGTAAACCTGTCGTGCTAAAAACAAATAAAGGGTTCCTAAATATAAATATTATTAATAGCCCAACTATACTAATGCCATATACAATACAAGCATACAAAAGAGCTATTTTGATGGCCTGACTTATTGTTACTAAGCTTTTCTGACGCTCTGTCTCTTTAAATAATTGTTGATTATTCATTTTTTTATAATTAATGATTAAATTAGCTTTCTCCTAAACATCTTTTCCAATATCTGCGGGTTGGCTTTGCCTTTGGTTTCTTTCATGGCCTGGCCGATGAAAAATTTGATTAACGGGGTTTTGCCAGCTTGATATTCTTTGACTTGCTCTGGATTATCTTTAATGATTTTATCAATAATATCCGAGAGTTGACCTTCGTCACCGACTTGCGAGAGGTCTTGTTCTTCCATAATCTGCGAAGGGTCGCCGCCTGTCTGGAACATTTCTTTAAGCAAAACCTGGGCCGACGAACTGTTGATTTTTCGTTGATAGACAATAGCGATGAACTCGGCAAAGTTTTCCGGGGTTATTTTAACTTCGTTGATGGTAACATCTGCCTCATTCATTAATTTGAATAATTCCGAAAGCAGCCAGCCGGTTACTAATTTGGTCAGCCGCTGCTTATTAAGCTCCCAGACTTCGTCTGATGTGCCGATTGATTCGTCCAATGATTCCAGCCAGGCCCGGGCTTCGCTCATTACCTGCTCAAAATAATCTGAAACGTCTTTATCCTCCATCAGCACTTTGGCATCGGCCGCAGAAACTTTATATTCACTTTTGAATCTTTCTTTTTTATCATTAGGCAGTTCGGGTAATTCGGCTCTAATTTTTTGAATCTCTTTATCGGTAAATTCAATGGCCGGCAGGTCTGGTTCGGGAAAATAACGGTAGTCTGACGACTCTTCTTTGGTGCGCTGTTCAACGGTTTTTAGTTCCTTTTCGTCCCATCCCCTGGTTGACTGGACTGTTGGCGGAGTGTTTAAGTCCCATAAGCGAGTTTGGCGCTTAACTTCGTACTCTAAAGCTCTTTCAACCGATCTGAAGGAATTTAAATTCTTGATTTCTGTTTTAGCATACATCTTTTTTTCGCCGGCCGGCCGCAGACTAATATTGGCATCGCACCTTAAATGGCCTTTTTCCATGTCGGCATCAGAAACTTTTAAATATCTGGCCAGCAGGCGCAAGTCCTGAAGGAACTGCTTGGCTTCTTGCGGCGCATTAAATTCCGGCTGAGTCACAATTTCCATCAGAGGCGTGCCTGAACGGTTAAAATCAACTAAAGTCGCTTCTTTACTATGAAAATTCTTGGCTGCATCTTCTTCTAGATGCAGGCGCTCAATTTCAATCCTTTTCTTTTCATCTTTTAATTCAATAGTTAAATGGCCGTCTTTGGCCAACGGCGCTTCGAACTGGGAAATCTGATAGCCCTTAGCAAGGTCCGGGTAAAAATAGTTCTTGCGCTCCCAGATTGATTTTTTGTTGATTGTGCAGTCCAAAGCCAAAGCCATTATTACGCCCATTTCCAAAGCCCTTTTATTAGGCCGGGGCAGAGTTCCTGGATGGCCTAAACAAATCGGGCAGACCGCAGTATTGGGCTTTTGATCTTCGGCTGTATTTGAGCAACTGCAAAACATCTTAGATTTTGTTTTCATCTGAATGTGAATCTCTAATCCGATGATAGTTTCTAGTTGCATAAATTTTCTAAATATTTAATTCTTATATTTAAAGGTTTAAGCATATCCATTTCAAAATATGTTAAACCTAACTTATCAGCAAACTTTTTATGGTTATCTGGAAAAATTTTTTTGAACCTTATTTCTAAAGCTCTCCTCCTTTTATGTTCTTGTTCGCCTCTCTTTGTCCTATTAATACATCTTTGACGGCAAATAGCAGTATCTAACAAACAAAAAATTGGATAAACCTTTTTTTTCAACGATAATTGATATAATTTTTTAATATTATATTCAAAATAATTAGTTCCTATCTCTAATAGAATATCACTGGGCATTCCTTCGATTTCTTTATACATTAATTTATAACGATCTAAAATTTTATCTTCCGGCACTCCTTTGTTAGTCTGCAATGGCTTGATATACATCCAAACATCGATAGGTGTAAAGTTCTGATGATTTTTAATAAATTTCTTAGTTAAATAAGATTTTCCTGCGCCCGGCCTGCCAATTAAGACTAGTATTTTATTCATAAAATTTTACTCAAATTCTTTGGTTTTTCTTTCTACGATTTTAAGGATGCCCTGATGAACTTCCTCCGGCTCCTGATTGGCATTAACCGTTTCCCAGCTGAATTTAGCGGCGAGTTTTAAAAAATTCTGGCGGCACTTGTCCAGCCATTCATCATTTTCTTCGTGAAGATGATTTTCTTCCTGGCCGTCTAAAAATCTTTCGCCGTCTAAAAGTATTTCTATATCCGGCTTAACCAGGCCTTTATTCATTTTAATTAATTTTGCCAAACTGGCGCCCTTAGTAAGGCCCCAGGCCAAGCCCGTGCCGATATAATCCTCTGCTATTATATTAACACTTTCATTTATTTTTTTACAGAGCTGGGGCTGAAAATCGCGGCGGTTTTGGGCATACAGTTCCTGGAGTTCCTCTTCAGAAATATTCTGCTTTCCGCCACTCCGTAATATTTCATTAATTTTTGGACCAGTTGGCTGTAAATCGTAAATTGGATATTTTAAATGCTCAACCTTAAGCTGGGCTTTTTCCAAAGCTTCTAAAAGCATTTCCACTTGCGTGGATTTGCCAATGTTGTTGATGCCGTAGATGACTATAAAGAGGCCTTCGTGCATTTTTTTATCCTTTATTTTGCTTCAACCTTTCTCTGGCTGCAAACGGATTCATGTCGTATGCTTTATTATCAAGTGTCGCCGCCCAAGACTCGCTTTCGTTTTCCATATTTACCCTTATAAATTTGGCTAACATTGGCTGAATTTCATTAAGTTTTTTCCAAAGATTTTGGGCGACCCGGCGATAAGCAATGTGGCCTTTAGGGCCGCTGCGCAACGATATAAAATGATGCAACTCTCTAAGATTCATAGTGTAAAAAACTCGAGTATAAACAGCAAAAGTGCAGATGTATTGAGCTTCCCAGGGAAAAATTTTAACCACTTTATTGAATAAATCCTTGGCTTTTTCTTGAGCTTCTAGATATTGCTTTTCTAGGTCCGCTTCTTTGATTTCTTCGGGCGTGGCATAACCATAATCAAAGCTTTGCAGCTGGTGCGTTTGCGTACACATCCTGTGGCGCTGCAGATCGTACCAGGCGCTGTATTCCATTAAAAAATCTACATTATAATAAAGATGTTCCAGCTCTCTGAACGGCTGGTCAAACTTGCCTCTGCGGATTAGCGATTCTTCTATGATTTTTTCCTTTTCAGCAGAAGACATTTTTTTGACCTCGGCTAGTATTTTTTCAAAATTATGCCGGCTGAATTTATATAATAACGCTGCTACCAGCCTGTCCTCGCCGTCTTTATCGTAATTGACAATATTGATGTTTTCTTTCATCTCTGGCTGGCCAAATCTCTGATCATATTTTTTTGATAGCTCTCCCAGTTTTTCATTGGTTTTGAAAATATACTCATTCTGGTCGGCAAACTTAATTAAGGTCGGCAGCTCTGATATAGCCGCTTTTTTAATGTCCTGGCCAATCTCCCGCACTTCGGTCAACGGATTGGATAAAAACTTAACAATGGCCAGTTCTAAATTCCTGGCATTAATTGTCCAGCCAAGATTTCTGTAAACAGCTTGAGGCAGAAGATACCTGATATTATCGCAGATTCTGGCTTTAGTTACGCTCTTATACAAGCCTGCTGACTGTTTTTCTGTTTGGGGGTATTTTTTCTGGATAAATTCTTCCATAATTGGATAAAACTCCTCATAAGTATCAAAAAGATTATCCAGCGCTTCTTGATACTCTTTGGCATATTTTGATTCCGCAATATCTTTAGGAGTATAGTATTGAGTTTTGTTAAAAGTTTGGTATCTGGATGATTTTTCGGTAAAAGATGACAAACGGTTGTCTTCAATATACTTGCAGGCCAGCGATGAAACATTTTCTAAAGCAATCGAAAGAAAGGCATGCTCGGCTACCGAAGCATGGCCATAGCCCACCACCCACTTTTCGTGAAACTCGGCTGATTTTTCTTCTGTTAATTCCGCCGCAATATCTCTGAACGATTTTGGACTGCGGGAAGTTTTGGCAAAAGTAACAGCCCTAACCTCCGGCGATAAACCCTCTAAAAGATAAATTTCTCGCTTTGGCTTAGTCATATCTGTAGTGAAAAATGAAAAATGAAAATCTCCCGCTTATTATTTGTTATTTAATTCCGGTAGAACCAAACCGGCCATCGCCCCTGGATGATTCTTCCAGCTCATCCACTTCTTCTAATTCTGCTCTTTCCACCGGCAGAATGACTAATTGCGCCAGTTTATCGCCTTTTTTAACAGTATACGCTTCCTGGCTTAAATTAATCAGCTCCACGTTATATTCGCCTCGGTATGATGAATCGAAAACGCCGCCCATAGTATGCAGGCCGTATTTATTAGAAGGGCCGCCTTTATCTTTGACAATGGCCACATATTCAGCAGGAAACTCCAAGGCAAAACCAATCATAAAATTATATCTTTGGCCCGGTTTTAATTCTTTATCTTCCAAAGAATACAAATCCATCCCGGCATCGCCAGAATGGGCATAATTAGGCAATTTAACGCCTGGGTATAATTTTTTAATTTTAACTTTTAACATTAGACGACTTTTCTTCAAGTTTTTCTAAAAGATACAAAACCAGCAAAGAAAGGATAGCAGCGCCGGCAGCCAGAATAAACAGGCCATAGCCGACAGCCATGCCAATAGCCGCCACCATCCAAATGCTGGCGGCAGTGGTTAAGCCGTGGACTTCGCCTTTGGACTGTAAAATGGCTCCCGCGCCTAAAAAGCCAATGCCCGTTACAATGCCGGCCGCAATTCTGGTGGGGTCTAAATAAAAATTCTGCAGGCCGGTTAGGGCTAAAAAGGAAACCATAGTAAACAAGCAGGAACCCATGCCCACCAGCATATGAGTCCTAAGGCCGGCTGGCTTATGGCCTTTTTCCCTTTCCCAGCCGATGATGCCGCCAAAAACCAGGGCTAAGAATAATCTTAAAAGCAAATCGAATTCTGTCATAGATTTAAAAGTTAAAAGTTATTGATATCGTTTAAAATTTCGTCAATTTTTTGATGAAGCTCTACTAGGGTGCCATCATTAACTATAGTATAATCGGCCAGTTTAAAGCAATCGAGAATCTGCTGGGCATTGGGGTCTTGGCTTTTTAATTGCTTAAAGTCCTGCTCCTTAAACTCTGCCAAAGTCATTTTATCACCGGCCCGGCCGCGGGCAACGGTTCGCTCATAGCGCAGTTCTAAAGGCGCATCTACGGCCATTAAAATAAATTTAGTTTTGGCTTTTTTAAGTTCTGCGATTTCCGCCGGGTTGCGAATGCTGTCGGCAATGGCCGGCTGGTCCTGATTTTTTTCAATTTGCGCTAATAATCTTTTGCCTAAAACGCCTGGTCCTTCCTTGGTTCTTAATTTGTTGCCGATCTTTCTAAGGCTTGGTATATCTTCTGTTAAGCCGCGATTTTTTAGTTCTTCGCGCAAAACATCGCTACAAGAATAATACTTAAAGCCCTTGCTTTTTAAATACTCTGCCGCCGCTCCTTTGCCGGCGGCCATCTTGCCTGTTAAGCCGATGATCATATAAATTCAATTGCTTTTTTCTGTCTTGATTGCCGAAGTAAAACTGACTAAATTATAATCAATAATATTCAAAGGCATCGGCAATTTATCAATTTTAACCCCGGCTTCAGTATAAAATTGCGTTGCTTTGGTATCATGAAAATCCGTAAATACCGCAATTCTTTTTATGCCAGCGGCAATTAAAGCTTTAGCGCAGGTGGTGCAGGACATGTTGGTGACATAGACCGTTGCGCCTTCAATATTACTCCCGTAATTGACTGCCTGCACCAAGGCGTTGATTTCGGCATGATTTGTTCTGATGCAATGATCGTTTTCAACCAAACAGCCAACATCCTCGCAATGGGGCTGGCCGGCAATAGAACCGTTGTAACCGGTAGAAATAACATGATTATTTTTAACAATGACACAGCCGCAGTGCATTCTGGGGCAGGTGGAACGTTCCGAGGCCAGCATAGCCAGCTTTAAAAAATATTCGTCCCAGTTAGGCCTGGGCTGGGTTCTGCCCGCAGGTAAAACGCTCATAAATTTAATAAAAAATAGTAGTTAAAGTATATATATTTTAGCAGAATATTGAAAGTCTGACAAATAAAAAAGTGGCGAGAAAAACCCCCCGCCACCAGCAGTAAAATTATTCACTGTTTGGTCTATTTGTCTCCTCCTTTATCACCTGGATTTGGTGATTCTTCTTCACTCTCATCATTGAACTGATCATCCTCATCCACAGGCAACTCGCCGATTAGTTTTCTGGCAACTCGTCTGGAGGCCACTTCGTCATCTTTTTTATTACCCATAAGCAACTATCCTTTCCTCTCTCCTTCTATTTAATTGTGATATTTTTTCTTGAAATAAACCGGCAATCTCTTCGCTCCTCTCTTCAATTAATTCATCAAAAATTTCTAAATCATAGTTATCGTTAAAATCAAAGCCGTCTGCCGGCACGGCGATTATTATATCGGCTTTATACGACACTTTATTGGGATTAATAGTAATGTCAAATGTTACCTGAACTTTATCGCCGCTTTCTAATTCCAGTTCCAAAAAACCGTCTACCCCGTGACAAAAATCTAACTGGGAACCAAGGGCAGTAAAAAATTTCAGCTTGCCCCTTTTCCAGTCTTCATCCTCAAAACCTAGTAGAGTGCCTACTTTAGCATATAAATCGTAAGCAAAAGGATAACGTTTTACATCGGGGCAGGCCGGATTATAGGGCATTTTGCTTTTGGTCTGAATTTCTTTAACCTTAGCCATTGCTTCTTCATATGGTAAATACTTTCTCTCGTCCCCTTTTTTAAAATCTGGATTTGCGCCAATAACTTCTTTTTCGGCCACACCGCCCGTATATAATGTTTCGTAGGTTGGCATATAAAAATTAGTTATGATTGCACTTTTATCCCCGGTCCCATGCTGGAAGCCAGGGTTATTGATTTTATGTAAGCGCCTTTAACCGAATCGGGCTTGGCTTTTTTTAGGGCTTCCATAAAAGTTTGAAAATTTTCTTTAAGCTGTTCTTCGGGAAAAGAAACTTTGCCGATCATCAGATGGATATTGGCAGTATCATCGTTTTTAAAATTGGCTTTGCCTTTTTTCAGCTCTTCAACGGCTTTTTTAACGTCTGGGGTAACAGTCCCTGTTTTAGGATTGGGCATTAAGCCCTTTTGGCCCAGAGTTTTGGCAATAACCGCCAAATCTTTCATCATAGCCGGCTCGGCCACGGCCACTTCAAAATCAATCTTACCGTCTTTTTTAATCTGCTCAATCAGCTCTTTGCCGCCCACCACGTCGGCGCCGGCGGCTTTGGCCTCTTTTTCCTTGGCCGGAGTGACAAAAGCGGCTATCTTTTTGGTTTTACCAGTGCCGTGAGGCATGGTAACTGCTGACCTGATAATCTGATCGCCCTTTTTAGGGTTAATGCCTAATTTTACATGAACTTCCACCGAAGCGTCAAATTTGACCTTTGATGTTTCTTTTAAAAGTTTAATCGCTTCATCAAGAGGATATGACTGGTCTGCATTGACTTTGGCCTTGGCCTCCTGATAGCGTTTAGATTTTTTTGACATTTATATAAACCTTTCAACGAGGTGCATGCCCCGCCAAAAACTCTGAACAAAGTCAAAGAGTAAAAGCGGGTCCCTCGATTAATAATATTTGAGCATGGGAGCAGTGCTCTAATGTTCTAATGTTCCAGTGTTCTAATGATTTACTCAATCACTACGCCCATCTGCCTGGCCGTGCCTTCAATAATTTTCATCGCCCCTTTTATATCAACAGCATTTAAATCGGGCATCTTTTTTTCGGCAATTTCTTTAAGCTGGGCCTTGGTGATTTTGCCGGCTTTTTCTGTCAGCGGCTTGCCAGAACCTTTTTGAATCTTAGCCGCCTTTTTAATTAATTCAGCGGCGGGCGGAGTCTTTAATTTAAAATCGTAGCTTTTATCGATATAAACAGTAATTTCTACAGGGATTATATCGCCTCCTTTATCTTTGGTGGCTTCGTTAAATTTGGCGCAGAATTCCTGAATATTTAAACCATGCTGGCCCAGCGCCGGACCAACCGGAGGTGCAGGGTTAGCTTGCCCTGCTTTAATTTGCAGCTTGATAATTGTCTTTACTTTTTTAGCCATATCATAATAATTGCTTAATAGATTAATTGATTATTTGACTATTTGATTGATAGATTATTTGACTGATAAACTATTAGAATATTTATTTTTTCAAATAGTCTGCGCCAGAGGCGCATCCGCCTTTGGCGGAAAATACTCAAATAATCAAATATTCTAATATTCTAATATTTTAGAGCTTCTTAACTTGTAAAAAATCCAGCTCTACCGGCGTTTCTCTGCCAAACATCAAAACTAAAACTTTGACTTTGCCTTTGGCTTCATCCACTTCCGAAACCTTGCCCTCAAAATCCTTAAAGGGCCCGTCGGATATTTTCACCGGCGTACCAATAGAAACATCCACCTTATAGGTCGGCTCTTCGATGCCCATGCGCCGTTGCAGTTCTTTAATTTCTTCTTCAGAAACCGGCGTGGGCGTAGTGCCGGAACCGATAAAGCCGGTAACGTTAGGTGTGTTTCTGACCACGTACCAGGAGTCGTCATTAACAACCATATTGACTAAAACATAACCCGGGAAAATCTTTTCTCTTACATAGGTCCTTTTGCCGTTTTTAATCTTAATTTTGGTTTCCATAGGTACCAAAACATCAAAAATTTTATCTTCCATATCCATAGATTCTATCCTTTGCTTCAGATTTCTGCAGACATTTTCTTCATAGCCGGAATAGGTATGGATAACATACCAGCGTTTGCCTTGTTGTAAGACTTGCTTGGGCATAGTGGTTTATTAATAGGAACTTAGGAGATCAGGAAGTTAGGGGGTTAGAAAATTATTACATAAATTACATTCGTTTCTCCTGAACTCCTGACTTCCTATCTTCCTTAAATAGGTTTATATAAATAACTCTATAACAAGATTCAGCCCGTAATCAATAATGCCTAAAAAAGCGGCTACGGCCAAAGAAATCCCAATTACCATCAAGGTATGATTTTGGGTTTCTTTTTTGGAGGGCCAAACTACTTTTTTAAGTTCGGCTCGGCTGTCTTTAACATATTGGATTAATTTATTCATTTTTTTTGCTAATTTTAGCTAATTATTCATTATTTAAGAATAACTTTTTAGCTAAAAAATAATGGTCTTAAAAACGGCCTTAGAGGCCACTAATGACATTGTAACATAAAATTTTAATTTTAGCAAGGATCAAACCGGTGTCTGCTATAAACTGTCATAATCCCTCATAGTCAATTGAGAATTTATTTGTTTAACTATTTCAATCACCACGGCTACCACGATTAACAAGCTGGTTCCGCCAATAACTAAAGTGCTCATGCCCGTAAGGGGTTGTATGATGATCGGTAAAACAGCTATGAGGCCTAAAAATAAAGCGCCGGCTAAAAGAATTTTATTGACAGTGCTCTGCAGATAATCTGCGGTATGACGACCAGGCCTAATACCGGGAATAAAGCCGCCTTGTTTTTGCAAATTTTCCGCAATCTGACTGGGATGAAAAACAATATAAGTATAAAAGTAAGTAAAGGCAAATACCAATAAAAAGTAAAAAACGCCGTAAAATACCTGATTCTGAAAAATATTGATAATAAACTTGGCGGCTCCCGATATCCAGGCCGAAGAAGCGCCAACAAAAAATTGAGCAATCATTGGCGGAAATAGCACAATGGAAATGGCAAAAATAATTGGGATGACCCCGGCCATATTAACCCTTAAAGGCAGGTGGGTGTTGGTTCCTCCATACATTCTGTTGCCCCTGATGCGCCTGGCATAATTGACCGGAATATTCCTCTGGCCCTCTGTCATTATCACAACAGCTACAATAGTAACAATGGCAATGGCTACAAAAATTAAAATATTCATGGCTTGCGAGGGATCAAAAACAGCCAAAGTTCTTTGCAGGGCCGAAGGAAGTCCCGACACAATGCCCGCAAAAATAATCAAAGAAATACCGTTGCCGATCTTCTTCTCGGAAATAAGCTCGCCGATCCACATTAAAAAAATGGTGCCGGCCATAATGGTTATAAGAGCAGAGCCCCACTGAAAAGGTGTTAAATCGCCTAAAAGATTGCCTGACTGACGCTGTAAGATTGTGATAAAACCATAGCCCTGCAGTCCGGCTAGCGGCAAAGTCAGCCATCTGGTGTAGCTATTAATCTTTTGCTGGCCGCCGGGTTCTTTGGACATTTCTTCCAACTTAGGAATAATCATGGTTAAAAGCTGGAAAATAATAGAAGCGGTGATATAAGGGCCAACGCCCAGCATGACTATTGAAAAATTTTCTAAGCCGCCGCCCGTAAAAATATTTAAAAGGCCTAATATCTGATTTTGCCCGAAAAATTCCCTTAAACTCTGGATGCCGATTCCGGGGATCGGCACATGGGCAGCAATGCGAAAAACTATCAGCATAGCTAAAACAAACAGGATGCTTTTTCTTAAATCTTTAGTTTTCCAAATTTGCCGTAATTTAGTCCACATATAAATTAAATTTCGAATTTTGAATTATCCTAATTTAGAATAAATTCCTAATTTCGAAATTCAAAATTCAAAATTCGAAATTTTACAATTATTCTTTAGTCTTATTTGATTCTTTCTTCTTGTTCTTTCTTATTATTTCAGCCTGGCCTCCTGCCTTAATGATAGCATCTTTAGCTGTTTTTGAAAACCGATTCGCCTTAACCGTCAGTTTTTTGGTGAGACGGCCCTGGCCTAATATCTTTACCCCAAATCTAGTAGACTTTACCAATCCTTTATTTAATAATTTTTTAGGGGTCACTTCATCATTAGCGCTAAACTTTTCATTAAGTAGCTTAATATTAACCACTTCCATTTCCGGCTTAAGAGTTTTAAAGCCCTTAGCTTTGGGAATGCGCTGCAGATACGTTTTAACGCCTCTAAGGGCTAATTTGTTTTTACCGCCGGATCGTGATCTTTGCCCTTTCATGCCCCGGCCCGAATAATTGCCCCTGCCCGAAGCATTGCCGCGGCCAACTCTTCTCTTCTTTTTTTTAGAGCCCGGGCTGGCTTTCAAATTATATAATCCCAACATTTTCATAGAAGTTATTAATTATGGATTATGGATCTTGGCTTTTACTTGATCTTCCTCAATGCCCTCTTTCTTCAACAACTTTTCTTGTTTCTTTTCTAACTCTTCTTCCTTATCTAAATCTCTTTCTTGATATTCTTCTGAACTTTTCTCATCAATAACGGCAACAGCAGCGGTTTCATTGGTTTTTTCTTGTAAACTTAAGGGATATTTTAAATCTTTTAAAGCTTCAAAGGTGGCAATCGCATTATTTATTTTATTATTAGTTCTCCCTAGAATTTTACCATAAATATTAGGAATGCCGGCCAATTCCAAAATAGCTCTTACTGCCCCGCCGGCAATAATACCGGTGCCTTCGGCGGCCGGTTTAAGCAAAATTCTGGCCGCTTTAAACTTTTTTTCTATCTGATGAGGAATGGTATTATTAACCAACCGCACTTTAAAAATTCTTTTTTTAGCTTTATTGACGGCCTTATTAACAGCAATAGCCACATCGGCCCCTTTAGCCACGGCCCAACCGACTTTGCCTTTTTTATCACCTAAAACCACGCATGCTCTAAATCTTAACCTTTTGCCGCCCGCCATCACCCTGGTGACTCTAGCTAAATCAATAATTCTCTGCTCAAACTCCATGTCAGCTTTTGTTCTGGAACTTTTATTATTTTTTCCTTGTCTAGCCATAAGTTCATTATTAATTATTTGTAATTTATTGCCCGAATAAACGAATAATAAATTACCAGTTACAAATCTATATTTTTACTCCTCCTTCTCTTATTCCTTCGACAATTTCTTTTACCAATCCATGATACTTATAATGCCTTCTGTCAAAAACAGCTTTAGTAACTTTTTTTTCTAAAAGCTTTTTAGCTAAAAGCAAGCCAATCTCTTTAGCTTTAGTTTTTTTATCTTTAGCTTTTACGTCTGTATCATAAACACTGGCTAAAGTTTTACCGGCCGTATCATCAATCGCCTGGACTGATAAGTGCTTTAAGCTTTTAAAAACTGCGATTCGAGGGAATTGAGCGCCGCCGTTAATTCTGCCTCTTACTCTGGCTGCCCTTCTCTGCTTTAATTGATTTTTAATCTTATTTTGATCTTTCATAATTATGATACGTGATTATCCTTCTGATCCCTTGACTGCCTTGCCTACCTTTCTTCTGATTATTTCATCAATGTATTTAATACCTTTGCCTTTATAGGGCTCTGGCTTTCTGATGCTGCGGATTTCTGCGGCTACTTGGCCCACCTGCTGTTTATCGATGCCGGTAATAGTAATAACATTTTTTTCAACTTTAATTTCAATTCCTTGAGGAATTTCATATTCAACGGGATGAGAATAGCCCACATTAAGAATTAACTTATGGCCCTGAACGCTGGCCTTATAACCAATGCCGTTAATCTCCAGCTGTTTACTAAAACTATTAACTACTCCCTCAATCATATTATTGACCAAACTTCTGGAAAGCCCCCAGAGTGATTTTTCTTCTTTATCTTCGGAATTATTAACTGAAATAATTACTTCCTTGTCTGTTATTTCTGTTTTGACTTTACTGTTTAAAATCAGCTCTAAACTGCCCCGAGGCCCTTTAACCATTACTTGATGGCCATTGAGTTTAACCTCGACTTTTGGGGGAATAGCTATTGGTTTTTTACCGATTCTTGACATATCTATTATTTGACTATTTTCAGCCATAGGCTGACCGGCCTATGGCCGAGACTAATTGAATAATTTGTTTAATTGATACACGATACCCGTCTCCGCTGAAGCTACGGCAGGCAGGCACGATACAGGATACAGGATACACGATACACGACTTCACCACACTTCGCATAAAATTTCTCCGCCGATTTTAGACCTTCGGGCTTGACGATTAGTCATCAACCCCTTAGAGGTGGTAAAAATGGCAATGCCTAAATCGTTTAATATATAAGGTATTTTATCTCTGGAAACATAAACTCTGCGGCCCGGCTTGCTTATCCTTTTAATGTGAGTGATGGCCGGTTTGCCATTATTATATTTTAAAACTATTTTTAAATTATTAAATCTATCTTCGATTATTTCCGCCTCTAAAATATAACCCTCTTTTTTAAGAATTTTAGCGACTTCATGCTTTATTTTTGAATAAGGCAAAACAATCTCCGGCTTTTGAACAGCCACAGCATTTCTGATTCTAGTTAACATGTCGGAAATAGGATCTGTCATCATATACTATTTGATTAATAGATTAATTGACTAATTGATACATAATACCCGCCTATGCTCTCGCTCCGCTCAAGCTACGGCGAGGCGAGCACGATACACGATATATGATATCAGCCAAAGGCTTCGAGCCATAGGCTGATGGGCCTTTGGCCTAGACCGGCCTATGGCCGGCACGATACACGATCTTACCAGCTGGACTTTGTAATTCCCGGGATCTCTCCTTTGCTCGCCAGTTCCCTAAAACAAATTCTGCATAATTTAAACTTGCGCAAATAGCCTCGGTTGCGGCCACAGCGCCAACAGCGCCTAACAATTCTAGTTGAATATTTTGGCTTCTGTTGTGATTTTACAATCCTTGATTTAATTGCCATAGATATTTCGTTATTCGGGGTTCGTTATTGCTGACCCAAATTATGAATTACGATTCTTGAAACGGGAATCCTAAATATTTTAATAATTTAAAACCCTCATCCTGTTTTTTGGCGGTGGTAGTTACCGCTACCTCTAAGCCATGGATTTTTTCTACTTCGTCGGACTTAATCTCCGGGAAAACCATATGTTCCTTAAAACCAATATTTAAATTGCCGTTCTGATCGACATTTTTAACGGGTAAGCCACGAAAATCTCTAACTCGAGGCAAAGAAACATTCACTAATTTTTCTAAAAAATCCCACATCCGCTTGCCTCTTAAAGTAATTTTTAAACCGACTTTCATGCCTTCTCTGACTTTAAAAGCAGAGATAGATTTTTTAGCTAAAGTATAAACAGGCCTTTGCCCCGTAATTCTTATTAAGGTATTTTCGACTGTTTCAGCCGCTTTAGGGTCGTCTTTACTGCGGCCAATGCCAACATTAAGAGCAACCTTAACAATCCTGGGCACGGTCAGATCATTTTGGTAATTAAACTCTGTTCTCATTTTTTTAATTACTTCTTTTTGATATTTTTCTTTTAAAGTCATATTCTTGACTACTGGTTACTGGCTACGTTTATATTGATTCACCTGATTTTTTAGATATTCTAATTTTTTCCTTGTTTTCTAAAATTTTATAACCAACCCTGGTGCGTTTACCGGTTTTAGAATCCACCAGCATCGCATTAGAAGCGTCCAAAGGCGCTGAATACTCAATTCTTTGGCCTTTCTCGCCCTGCCGACGCGGCCGGACATGCTTATGGCGGAGATTCAGCCCTTCAATTACAATCTTGCCCTCTTTAGAAAAAACCTGCATTACCTTGCCGCTTTTCCCTTTATCCTTGCCGGCAATTATTATTACTTTGTCGTTCTTTTTTATCTTCATACTTATCTATTTGATTATTTGATTGATAGAATATTAGATTATTAGGTTCATAGATTATTTGTAATTTCTATTATTCAAATATTCTAATACTCAAATAATCTAATGGTCTGATATTAAAGCACCTCGGGGGCTAAAGAAATAATTTTATTAAAACCTTTAGCTCTCAACTCTCTGGCTACTGGCCCAAAAATACGCGTTCCTTTCGGCTCTTTGGATTTTTTATCGATAATTACAGCAGCATTATCATCAAATCTAATGTAAGAACCGTCCTGTCTCCGGCTTTCCTTTTTCTGTCTGACTAAAACGGCATGCACAACCTGGCCCTTTTTTATGCCGGAATGCGGCTGGGCTTCTTTAACGGCCGCGGTAACAACATCGCCCACTTGGGCATAACGACGTTTATAGCCTCCCAGAACCTTAATACACTGCAAGCGTTTGGCTCCAGAATTATCAGCTACCTTTAACATTGACTGAACTTGGATCATATAAACTAATTGATTATTAGGATCGTAGATTGATAGAATATTAGGGATGATTAGGTTATTTTTGTGTAATGCTTGATTGATTTAATGGCCTTTTACAAGTAATTTTGGAGGTTTTGAGAAACAATTCAGATGTATGAAAACATTACATCTGAAATCTTCTTTTGCTAAATTATC
>JAHISB010000053.1 GCA_018818425.1 Patescibacteria group bacterium | reverse complement strand
TCACTGGACAGTTTGGAAATCTTTTCACCCCTAATGGCGGCTAAAGCGATAGACGCTTTCTGTTTTGGTGAGAGCTTTTTCATATGGTTTCATTCTACCATATCCACCTAATATAGTTGTCCAGTAGATGGGTACATTATAGAAGACTAAAAACTAAAAATTTAAAACTTAAAACTGAAGATTAATTTTTGATCGACGGATTACGATACTCCTCAACTTCACCCTTTGACTTCGCTCTAGGCGAACGATTAGCGATTTGCAACTAACGATTAGTGGATTATAGACTCTATCGCTCCCCCTTCGGCAAGCTCAGGGTTCGCTCCAGAGTGACAATGATAGGAATAGTCTTTAACCTCAAAACGAAGTAAGCGATCAAGATACCCGCCTCCGCTAAAGCTACGGCGAGACAAGTACGATACAGGATATCAGCCAAAGGCTGATCGGCCTCTGGCCGACACGATATACGATACAGGATCACCGAATATACCCTCCGGCCTGCAGTTCCCATAGTTTTTGATACAAACCGCCTTTTTCCAAAAGCTGTTGGTGGGTGCCCAGCTGGGCCACGCCGCCTTTTTCCAGCACAATAATATAGTCGGCTTTCATCACCGTGGAAAGGCGGTGGGCAATGATAATGGTGGTCTTATCCTTCATCAGATTTTCCAACGAGTCCTGAATTTCTTTTTCGGTAGCCGAATCCAAAGAGGAAGTGGCTTCGTCTAAAATCAGAATGGGCGCCTGGCTTAAAACTGCCCGGGCAATAGAAACCCTCTGCTTTTCTCCGCCCGAAAGCCGGATGCCCCGTTCGCCCACCAAAGTGCTGTAACCATTTTTTAATGACCTGATAAAATCAGCGATTCTGGAAAAGCCGGCCGCTCTTTTGATGTCAGCTTCGGCAGAGCTTGGCTTGGCATAGGCAATATTATATTTTATAGATTCGTTGAACAAAGCTGTTTCCTGCGGCACAATCACCATATTCTTTCGCAGTGATTCCTGCTTAACCTGGCTGATGTCCTGATTGTCAATCAATATCCGGCCTTTGGTTAAATCGTAAAAACGGTATAATAATTTTATTAAAGTGGACTTGCCCACGCCCGAAGGCCCGACCAAGGCAATGCTTTTGCCGGCCGGCACGTAAAAATTGACATCGCGCAAAACCTGTTTGCCTTCTTCGTAAGCAAAGCTGACGTTTTTAAATTCAATTCTGCCTTCGGTGATGCTTAAATTTTTAGCGCCCGGGGCGTCTTTAATTTCGTTTTCTATGCTAAAGTAGTTCATTATGGATTCCAAATCTGTCACAGATGTTCTTAAGCGCCGGTAAACCCACTGAAAAGCAAATAAAGGAAAATAGACTCTGGCTAAATAGGTTACCATCATCACAAAACTGCCGATGGTAAAAGTCTGGTTGATGACCCGGTTAATGCTGAAGATGATAATGGCCAAAGCGCCAAAAACCAGAATCACCCCCTGGATAAATTCAATGATAATATATTTATCCCAGAATTTTATCTGGGCCAGCTGCCATTTTAAATTGAATTTATTAAAAGTTTTTGCTTCATAAGCTTCTTGGGCAAAATACTTGACGGCCTCGGCATTCATCAAAGCGTCAATGGCTTTTTTATTGGCCTGATCCTCTATGGTATTAGATATCTCTCTGTACTTTTGCTGCCAATTGTTAAAGAAAATAGTAACGACGGCAAAAAGAAAAATCATGGCCAAAAGAATCAAACCGCTCTGCCAGTCAAAAATAAAATAGACCGCTACGATTATGGACAGTTCCAGAAGATTGGGAAAAAGATTAAAGACAAAAGCGTCCATAAACTCTTCCACGGCTTTGACGCCCCTGGCAAACCTTTTGGCCAGCTGGCCGGTTTTGCGGTGAGCATGGAAATGAAAAGATAAATTAAGCACGTGTTTAATAAAATCGCCGGCCACCCGCCTGATAACCTCGGCTTCCAAACGGTTGATAAAATACATTCTGATGCCCTGAAAAACCAGCCGCAAAAAGCCGGTTATAAAAAAGAGGGTAACTAAAACAGTCAGGCCTTGAATTAAAGCTTCCTTAACAATGCTTCCGCCAATAAATTCAGTTAACTTGTCAACGATCAGCTTGTATAAATAAGGGGTGACCGCCGAAAGCAGCTGGCTTATAATAATTAAAAACACTACCAAAACAATCAGCCAGATTTTTGAGCTTAAATATTTTTTAAAAAAGAATTTTATATTTTCTATTGATTTCATACTGTAATACCAATTTAATATTCTACAACGAATTGCTTAAATAAGCAAATATCTGCACTGGTTCATGTTACAGTTCACACTAAGAAGGTGAAATATGTGGAAAAATGAGTTAATGTATAGAATAAAATTTAATTCTATACAACTTATGCAAACTAAAGCAGAAAACTAAGCCTTCCCCCAAAATTCGGACAGTAGGATAAGAGATAATTTAGTGGTAAAATGATTTTAAATTATCACTTGTCTAAACATCCGAAAACATATGGGAAAAATCAAACATTCAAATTCCTTTAAAGTTAAATTGGCCCTG
>JAHISB010000052.1 GCA_018818425.1 Patescibacteria group bacterium | reverse complement strand
GCTTACGCAAGACCAGATGGCGGAGCTTTTTGATAAATCAAAATCAACGATAAATGAGCATATTCAAAATATTTATAATGAAAAAGAGCTTGTTTTAGGCAAAACTATGAAAAAATTCGGAAATTCCGAATTTTCTACCAAGCCCACAAATTATTATAATTTGGATGTGATTATTTCTGTTGGTTATCGGGTAAACTCTCAAAGAGGCACGCAATTTCGCATTTGGGCGACGGCTCGTCTTCGAGAGTATATTATCAAAGGTTTTGCCCTCGATGATGAAAGAATGAAGCAAGGCGGAGAAAGAGCGAGATATTTTGAAGAGCTTTTGCAAAGAGTTCGCGACATTCGCTCCAGCGAAAGAAATTTTTATCAAAAGGTAACGGATATTTACGCGACCAGCGTTGATTATCGCCATGACGACAAATTAACTCAAGAATTTTTTGCCACAGTGCAAAATAAAATGCACTATGCCGCACATGGGCGCACGGCGGCGGAAATGATAAATGAACGGGCAGACAACCAAAAGCCGATGATGGATTTGACCAACTTTAAAGGAAAATATATCACCGCTGGCGATGTCAAAATCGCTAAAAATTATTTATCGGAAAAAGAGCTGAAACAACTCAATCTTATCGTGTCGTTGTATTTGGATTTTGCGGAATTGCAGGCAACCAACGAACGGCCGATGAGAATGACAGAATGGGCGAGTAAGCTGGATGAATTTTTAAAATTGAGCGAGAAGAAGATTTTAGTTAACGCGGGAAAATTGAGCGCGGAAAAGGCCGTTGCCAAGGCCGAAGCGGAATTTGAAAAATACAGAAAGGAACGGGACAAAAAATATATTTCCGACTTTGACCGCCAGGTGAAAAAAATATCTAAAACTGTTAGAAAAAAGAAAAATTAAGTTTTTGGAAGCGAGTATGGAGTGTAAATTTTGCCTTAAAGATAAAAAATCAACTGTTTCCATTTTGGGAACAGTTTAGATCGAGGGAAAAAGAAAGATTGCCAGAAAAATTGAATACTATAATGTTAAATTTAATCAATAGTTATCCACAACCATGAAAATACAAATAAATCACTTAGCTAAAATGGAAGGGCATGCCAGCTTTATTGGCGCTCTGGAAAACGGCGATGTTACTCAAGCTAAAATCATTACTGAAGAGGGAGTCAGATTAATTGAGGGCTGTCTTAAAGGCAAGTCGCTTTTTGACGCCCATGTTATCACTATGCGCATCTGCGGCATCTGCCCCATAGTTCATAATTTGGCGGCCATTAAGGCCATGGAAAATATTCTGGAAATTAAAGTCAGCCCGCAGACCATTCAGTTAAGAAAGCTGATGGAGCTGGCGCAGTTGATTCATTCCCATGCTATGCATCTGTTTTTTATGTCTTTGCCGGATTTTTTTAATTATGATGATACCCGTCTGCTGTTAAAAAAATATCCTCAAGAAGCCCAACTGGCTATCAGACTCCGTGATTTTGGCAACCTGATTAACGAAGCAGTCGGCGGCCGGGCCATTCATCCTTTAAACAACTGGATTGGCGGGTTTAAGGTTACGCCTGAAAAGAAAGAAATTGAAAATTTAAAACTAAAGATTGAGGATGCGCTAAAAGATGCCCTTAATTTAGCCAGATTTTTTTCTAAATTAAAATATCCAAAATTTGAAAGAAAAACAGAATACATCACGCTTTCGGATATGGATGAATATGCCATTTACAACGGCAAAGTAATGAATTCCGACGGTTTTGAATATCAGCCAATGAATTTTTATCAAAAAATGCAGGAGGTGGAAGAAAAAGGAGCCATGGCCAAGCGGGCTGTGTGGTTCGATGCCCATTACATGGTTGGCGCTCTGGCCAGAATCAATAATCATGGCCATCAGCTTAATAAAGAAGCTAAAAAACTTTGGTCAAAGATTCACGGCAAAAAGAAAGTCTATAACAGTTTTTACAATGTATTAGCCCAGGCCGTTGAAGTTGTGCATTGCGTTGAGGAGGTTGAAAAGATTACCCAAGACCTAAAATCCAAGACCGAAGAATCAAAAAAATATAAAATCAAAGCAGGCAAAGGTGTAGCGGCCGTGGAAGCGCCGCGCGGAGTTTTGCTTCATTACTACGAAGTTAATCGCTTAGGCAGAATTGTCAGAGCCGATATTATTACCCCGACCGTGATGTTTTTAGGCAATTTAGAGGATGATCTGGCTGTTTATCTGCCGCAGACCTCCAAGATGAGCGTTGACGAACGCCGCCATAAAATCAAAATGTTGATCAGGGCTTACGATCCTTGTATTAGCTGTGCTACACATTAAAATATCCAAATTAAAAGAACCCAAGAACCAAACAAGAACCAAAACTAAAAATAAAAAATTTCGGTCCTTTTAATTTGTTTGTTTCTTTTCCCTCGATTAAATCGAGGGTTGGTTCTTGGTAATTTTTACGATTATGCACGACATCCACGAAGCCAACAGAATAGCCAATGTCATCAGAGAGTATGTTAATAAGCATCAGCTCCATAAGCTTTCTAATATAAAAATTGAGCTTGGCGCCATCATCGAACACGGGCAGGACATCAGTCCGGAGAACCTGGATTTTAATTTAAGAATGATTCTTAAAGATTTAGTCAATCATCAGACTAAAATCGATATAAAAAAAATTAAAGGAGAGTCATGGAAATTGGTATTGATAGAAGGAGAATAATGAATTTAGAATAAATTTTTAATGAATTAATTATTAAAATAATAGCATTATGAAAATTAGATCTATAAAATCAACCAAAGACCTAAAGGGCAAGAAAGTTCTATTAAGAGTGGATTTTAATGTGCCCTTAAAAAAAGGAAAGATCATTGATGATTTTCGCATTAAGTCGGGTCTGCCGACGATCAAGTATCTGTTAAATAAAGGCGCGGCCGTTATTATTTTAAATCATCTGGGCCGGCCCAAAGGCAAAGTTACAGCAGAGCTTTCCAATAAACCGGTCTCTCAACGACTCTCAAAACTATTAAAGAAAAAAGTAATTCAACTTGATGAAGTTGTCGGAGCAAAATCATCAAAAACTGTTAAGTCCCTAAAATTAGGACAAATTGTAATGCTGGAGAATGTCAGGTTTCATCACCGGGAAGAAAAAAACTGCAAACGGCTTGCCCGGACGCTGGCATCGTATGCCGATTTATTTGTTAACGATGCTTTTGCCGTTTGCCACCGCAAGGCCTCATCAGTATCTGCCATTACTGAATATTTGCCATCTTACGCCGGCTTGTTGCTGGAATCGGAGATTGAAAATTTAAGCAAAGTTTTAGAAAGCAAGGTTAAGCCCAAAGTCGCCATTATCGGCGGAGCCAAGCTGGAAACCAAAGTCAAAGTCATAACTAATTTACTAAAGAAGATGGATTATGTTCTGGTGGGCGGAGCCATTGCCAATAATTTTTTTAAAGCCAAGGGCTATGAGGTGGGCAAGTCCTTAGTTGATGATGAGTATGTGCCGGTGGCCAAAAAATTGTTGAAAAATAAACTGATAATTCCCGAAGATGTAGCGGTAGCCAAAAAAATTTCAGCAAAGTCAAAGTCAATCGTTAAGCCAGCAAATCAAGTTAATCAATCAGAAATTATTTTAGATATCGGCCCCAAATCAGTTAAAAAATTTACAACCATCATCAAAAAATCAAAAATGGTAGTCTGGAACGGACCGCTGGGTTATTTTGAAATTGCCAAATTCAAAAAAGCCAGCAGCCAGATAGCTAAAGCCATTGCCGGCTCCAAAACAGAATCCATAATCGGTGGCGGCGAAACCGTGCAATTAATTGAAGGCCTGGGCTTAAAAAATAAGTTCAGCTTTGTTTCCACCGGCGGCGGCGCCATGCTGGAGTTCTTGGAAGGCAAAATGCTGCCGGGGATAAGGCCGTTGGTTAAGAGGTGATTTGGGTGGGTGATGTTATGTGCCATACATTTTTTTATATATTAAAATAACAAATTGTTTATTTATAAACAATTTAATTTTTTTAAATGCACGATCTTAATCGTTTTATTTTATTAAAAAGAGGTGGTTTTACTAATGTTATAGTCGGCTTATCTTCTTTACCAACTAAACCTTTTGAAAGAACTGTTGTTTGTATTAGAGAAAAAGATAAAACCTACAAAATACTATCAATAAATTGTTCTAAAAAAGACGGAAGTATTAATATATTTTTTCCATATTGCAAAGATAAAAATGCATATATTAAAGAACACAAACATAAATATAAAGCAGGAATATTTTATGTCAAGCCGTATCAGATCAAAAAAGAATTTATTGTGGACAAGACTACAAAATTATCAATTCATAAAAGTGGCTTTGTACAACTATCAGGTGATGGTATATTATCTGGCATTAATAAAATTACAGGCAAACCAAAAGGCATTGGCATTTTTTCCTCTCCTCTACATAATCCTGTCAAAAGTGGGCCGACTTTTGTTTTTAACTGCTGGGGAGTTAATGAAAGCTTTGAATTATTAACTAAACGTATAAAAGGACATCAATACATTATATTAGATAAAGAAAAAGGTGATTTTACAGGAAGATTTTTTGATCAAAAAGAAACTATTTTAAATTCCTACTTATTGGAATTTTTTATTTTCCCCGAGGAAGCTAATAAATATATATATGAGTATAATCAAAAACCTTTCATTAATCACCGTATAGTTAACTACATACATGATCCCGGTGCTATATTTTCTCATCCAGTTTTAGATTTAAAATATTTTAATGGCGTATTATGTGTTTTTCCAGCTTTGATACATTCCAGCTTTGCTAAAAATTCAAAATATGGTTATATCTTAGGAAGCCCTGGTGGATATAGTAAGAAAAATAAAAAATTTGGGAAGTTTAATGTGTTTCATGTAATATGTCCAAGAACATTGATTCAAAAGGATATGAATAATTTACAAACATTAGAATATAATAGTGATTAAAAAGTGTACGGCACATAACGCCCCATATGTGATTATGTTCCCCTTCGACTCATCATCAACTCGCTACGCTCGCTCGGGGTTGCTTAGTGTTACTTCACCTAAACTCCCTATCCACTTGCGTAATAATCCACCAACAAACTCGGAATAAATTTACTTTGCCGCTTGAAGCGGGGCGGGTTTGTATCTTTAAAAGTCAGGTATTGACTTTTTTTAAGTTATGCTATAATTTATAGTGTCAGCTCATTTATAATATTACCCTCCCAAATTTGCGGATAATTCTTTGTCGCCAGCTCTGGGAGGGTAAATCAGAACCAGAGTTAGTCGCTGGGGGATTGCCTTCCAATTACCATTATCCATAATTATTGATAATTATATGGGAAAGTTTATTGGGGGCATAATCTTTTTGATTATTTTGGTTTTGGTTGCGCCAGAAGTTGTTGCAAAATTAGTTGAAATTCTTTCAAGACTGATTGAGATCATCAATCACTTGTTGGAACAGCTATTGCAGCAACTCCCCTAGATTTAAAAAGGTTCAGATTTTTTCTGAACCTTTTTCTTTTATTATTTGTCGTTTTTTGGTAAAATAAGAACACAGATAACTCACGGATAATCACGGACAGTTCGCTGATGACACACAGATAACTCACCGATCTATCACCGATGAATCACAGATCAATCACAGATTTTGATATTAGTGGTTCATCAGTGGATATCTGTGATGGATCCGTGGATATCCGTGATTCATCAGTGTTTTAATTTTATGTCCAAAAAGATAACAGACCTTTACGCCCGCGAAATTTTAGACAGCCGCGGCAACCCCACTGTTGAGGTTGTGGTTGAAGTTGGCGAGCAGAAAGCATCGGCTAAGGTGCCTTCCGGGGCTTCCACTGGCCGTTATGAAGCTTTAGAGCTTAGAGACGGCGATGCCAGCCGTTACGGCGGCAAGGGCGTGTTAAGGGCCGTTGAAAATGTCAATAATGTCATTAAACAGGCGCTTACAGGTTTTGAGGTTGAAAAGCTGGCGCAGATTGACCAGCGAATGATAACTTTAGACGGCACAGAGAATAAGTCACGCCTGGGGGCTAATGCGATTTTGGGAGTTTCGCTGGCTTGCGCCAGAGCGGCCAGCCAGGTTAATAATCAGCCGTTATATAAATTCATCAGGGATTACTATAAGCTGAAAATAAAAGACTGGCCGTTGCCTGTGCCTCTTTCTAATGTTATCAACGGCGGTTTGCATGCCGATTCTAATTTGGATATCCAGGAGTTCTGGGTAATTCCTCAAGGCCCGGATTCATTCAAAGAAAAAATCAGAGCCGTTTCAGAAATTTTTCATCAGCTGGGCAAAGTTTTGGAAGGCAAGGGCTACGATACTGATATTGGCAGCGAAGGCGGCTATGCTCCTGATTTACAATATACCAGCGAGGCCTGGGAAATTATTCTGGAAGCAGTTAAAAAAGCCGGCTATGAGCCTGGCCAGGATATTTTTCTGGGCGTTGATGCGGGCTCTTCCACTTTTTACAATTCGGCCAGTAAAAAATATACAATTAATTTAGATAAAAAAATTCTGTCAGCCGAAGAGCTCTCGGTCTATTATCAGGAATGGCTGGCCAAGTTTCCTTTTTTAGCTTTCGAAGACCCTTTTGCCGAAGACGACTGGGAGGGCTGGGTAAATTTCAAAAATCAGGTTTTAAGCATCAACGACCGGCTGCTGATAATCGGCGATGATTTGTTTACCACTAATGTCAAAAGACTGGAGCTGGGGATAGAGAAGAATGCGGCTAACAGCATTTTAATCAAGCCAAACCAGATAGGCACCTTAACCGAAACTATTAACTGTATTGAACTGGCTCGGGCTCGCCAGTATAAAATCGCTGTTTCGCACCGGAGCGGTGAAACCGAAGACACCTTTATCGCCGATTTAGCCGTGGCCGCGGGCGCTGAATATATCAAGGCCGGAGCGCCATCTCGTTCCGAAAGGGTGGCTAAATATAATCGGCTGATGGAGATTGAGGAGGAGTTGAGGACTAAGGACTAATGACTGAGGATTGAGGGCTTAAAATTTAAAACTGAAGACTGAAAACTGAAGAGATTAAAAAAACGGTCATGGGTTAGATGACCGATTTTATTTTTTGCGAAGCTGGTTAATCATTTCTTTTATTTGTCCCTGTATTTCAGGAGGAACCGGGTCAAAATTTGCAGTGAAAAGAGGAGGAAGCTGTAATCCTTCGGGTAGGTCAAAGGTTATTGTGGCTTCCGGTTCAATTCCTGAAGTTGAGTCAATTATTTTGCCGGAATAGAATTTAGTCAAATTGCCTACGGTTATATCAACCAGAAGTATTCGGGTATCCGTTTCAATGTTTGCTGTTTGGCCGGCTGTGCTCGCTTTTTTAGCTATAAGCACCAGATACGTGGTTGCCATATTTCCTCCATTTTTTTCCTCCGCCCTCTTTATTTAGTGGCTTAAAGATGTTAAAATAAGTCCGAGACCATTTATCCAGCACCATATGCTAGTGTTTGTGATAAAGGTGCTGGATTTATTAATAACTCTTTTTGTGGATTATGTCAAGTCAGAAATTTAAAGGCCCTTTGGTTTTGGTAATTTTAGATGGCTGGGGCATTTCGCCTCATAAAGAAGGCAATGCCATTGTTTTGGGCAAAACTCCGTTTTACGACTATTTGCTTGAAAAATACCCTCACAGCCAGCTGATTGCCTGCGGCGAAAAAGTGGGCTTGCCTCATAATCAAAAAGGCAATTCCGAAGCCGGCCATTTGAATTTGGGCGCCGGCCGGATTGCTTGGCAGGATGTTTATGCAATTTCTGATGCCATTTCCGACGGCACCTTTCATAAGAACCCCGCTTTTATTTCTGCCATTGCTCATGTGCAAAAGCATAAATCCTCAATGCACTTGATGGGGCTTTTATCCGGAACGCAAAGCGCCCATGTAGCTATGTCCCATCTGTATGTTTTGCTTGAGTTAATGAGGAAGAAAAACGTGAAAAAAGTTTTTTTACATTTGTTTACCGACGGTCGCGATGCGCCCCAGCATGCGGCCATTAAATATCTGCGCAAATTAAAAGAATATTTGTCCGAAAATCAGCAGATTGCCACTATCTGCGGCCGCTTTTACGCTATGGACAGAAACAAACAGTGGCAGAGAACTCAAAGCGCCTACGATTTGCTTACTTTAGGCAAGGGAATTAAAGTGGAAAATTGCGAAGAGGCCATTTTGCAGGCGTATAACCGCGGCGAAACCGATGAGTTTATTAAACCTTCAATAGTCGTTAAAAATGGCAAGCCAATAGCCACCATCAAAGATAATGACAGTGTTATCTTTTTTAATTTGCGGTCCGACAGAGCCAGACAGCTTAGCAAAGCTTTTGTTCAGAAAGAGTTTTGCAAGATGAATCCCGGCTGTTTTCAAAGAAAGCATTTTTACCAAAATCTAAAATTTGTGGCCATGACCGATTTTGGCCCTGATTTGGACAGCATTTTAACTGCTTTCCCCAGTAAAGATTTTACCAATACTTTGCCGATGGTAATGAAAGATTTTAAACAGCTCTATATTGCCGAAACCGAAAAATATGCCCATGTTACCTTCTTTTTTAACGGCGGTTACGATCATACGGTAGCTGGCGAAGAAAGAGAAGTGGTGCCTTCGCCTAATGTTAAATCGTATGCCGAGAAGCCAGAAATGTCCGCCGTTGAAGTTACCGGTTTGTTGATTTCACACTTGGAGAAAAAAGGAACTCAGTTCGTGGTAGTGAATATATGCAATCCCGATATGGTCGGCCATACTGGTAATTTAGAAGCCGGAATAAAGGCGGTGGAAACCTGCGATAAATGTTTGGCTAAAATTATTAAGACAGTTTTAAGAAAAAAAGGCGTAGTAATAGTCACTGCTGACCATGGCAATGTTGAAGAAATGATAAATTTAGAAACCGGCGAAGTGGATACAGAACACTCTAATTATCCTGTGCCGTTCATTTTGGTTTCCAAACAACATCAGAACGTTAAGGTTAATAAGGGGATTCTGGCCGATGTAGCTCCGACTATTATCGATATTTTTGGACTAAAAAAACCCAAGGAAATGACCGGAAAATCACTAATTAGTAAGTAGGGCGTAGGGAGTAGGGCGTAGTAATAATTTTTAAAAATTACTAACTTTTACGCTTACCCATTCTTACTACTCACTACAAACTACACCCTACTTACTACACACTAAATCTATGAACAGACCAAAACCAGTAGTTTTAATGATACTTGACGGCTGGGGCGTGGCTCCGCCATCTCATGGCAATGCCATCACTTTAGCCAAAAAGCCCAATTTTGATTCATACTTGATTAATTTTCCCGCCTTTACTCTCCAGGCCTCCGGCGAAGCGGTCGGCTTGTCGTGGGGCGAGATGGGCAATTCGGAAGTGGGCCATCTTTCTTTAGGATCGGGCAAAATTATTTACCAAAGCTTGCCGCGGATCTCCCGTTCAATTTCCGACGGGTCGTTTTTTAATAATCCGGCTTTTCTTAATGCCTGCCGGCATGTTAACGAGAAAGCAGGCGATCTGCATCTAATGGGTTTAGTCAGCCCGGGCGGAGTTCATAGTTATAACGAACATCTTTATGCTTTATTAGAAGCGGCTCAAAGCCAAAAAGTCAAAAGAGTTTATATTCATGCTTTTTTAGACGGCCGGGACACTCCTTATAATAGCGGCGTCAAATACATCGAGCAGCTGCAGAAAAAGCTTCAACAGATCGGCCTGGGCGAAATTGCCACTTTAAGCGGCCGTTTTTATGCTATGGACAGAGATAATCATTGGGAAAGGAACGAAAAAACATACCGAGCCATGGCTTTGGGCGAAGCTGATAAAACTTACAGCGATCCCTTAACAGCCATCAAAGAATCGTATCAAAAAAATGTTTATGACGAGGAGTTTGTGCCGGTGGTTATTGCTAACAACGATCAGCCCAAGGTAATGGTTAAAGAAGGGGACGGCTTGATCTTTTTTAATTTCCGGGCCGACCGGGCCAGACAGCTTGCCAAAGCCTTTGTTTTGCCCGGTTTTGAAAAATTCAAACGCCCCAAATATATTCAGGACTTGGTTTTTGTGGCCATGACCGAATACGAAAAAGACCTGCCTATGGAAGTTGCCTTTCCGCCGGAAAAAATTACAGTACCCTTAGCTAAAGTAATTAGCGATGCCGGGCTGACCCAGCTGCATATTGCCGAAACTGAAAAATACGCCCATGTCACCTTCTTTTTTAACGGCGGCGAAGAAACGGTTTTTCCGGGAGAGGAAAGGGTGATAATTCCTTCGCCCCGGGTGCCTGCTTACGACCAAAAGCCGGAAATGAGCGCACCGGAAGTTACGGCCAGTATAATCAAAGAAATTGAAGACGATAAATACGATTTTATAGTAATGAATTATGCCAATGCCGATATGGTGTCTCATAGCGGCAATCTGCCTGCCACCATTCAGGCCATCGAGGTTCTTGATGATTTAATCGGCCAGGTAGCCAGCAGCGTCATGAACGCCGGCGGGTCAGTGTTAATAACCGCCGACCACGGCAATGCCGAAGGGCTTTATAATCTGCAGACCGGCGAAATTGACAAAGAACACAGCAGTTCGCCCGTGCCCTTTTTAATCATCGGCGAACAGTTTAAAGGCAAGGTGGCTCAAGGGGCGGTTTCTAACGACTTAAGCCAGATGACCCCGGCCGGCGTGCTGGCCGACGTGGCGCCGACCATTCTTAAGATTATGGGGCTTAAAAGGCCCGAGGAAATGACAGGAAGGCCGCTGATTTAAAAGAAACAAGATACAATCAACAAGATACAAACAATATACAATAACCAAATTCCAATAATCAAAAATTTGGAACTTGGAATTTGGGATTTGTTTGTTACTTGGAATTTGTTTCTTGTATCTTGAATAAATTATGCCCGAACTACCCGAAGTCCAGACAGTGGTTGATCACCTTGCTGAAAAAATAAAAGGCAGGGTTTTTTCTGATTGCCAGGTTAAAGTAAAAAAGATGGCGGGTCCGGATTTTAAAAATAAAATTAAAAACTTTAAAATAAAAACTGTTAAGCGGCGCGCCAAGATGATTATTATCGAATCAATTGACGATAAGTATTTAATCATTCATTTAAAGATGACAGGCCAGTTGGTATTTGTTGATAAAAAAGGTAAAGCCGCCGGCGGCGGGCATCCAATAAAATCAGAAGAATTTGATATTACCAAGCCCAATAAATTCACCCGTATTATTTTAAACTTTGAAGACGGCAGTCTGTTACTTTTTCATGACGTGCGGAAATTCGGGTGGATGAGGATCGTCAATAATGATCAATGGACAAAGATCAATAATCAATTCGGAATCGAACCACTGTCTAGAAAATTCACTTTAAAAAAGTTTGAAGAAATTTTACAAAAGCGCCCCAATCTTAAAATCAAACAGCTTTTAATGATGCAGGAACTAATCGCCGGCATCGGCAACATTTATGCTGATGAGAGTTTGTTTGAGGCAAAAATCAGCCCGCTTAGACAAGCAAAATCATTAAAGTCTGCCGAAGTCAAAAAATTATACCAATCAATCATTAAAAAATTAAAAGAGGCCATTAAATTAGGCGGGACATCAGTCAATACTTTTGTATCGTCATCCGGCGAACGAGGCAGGTTCGCGGGAAAGCTCAAAGTTTATAAAAGAGCAGGGCAAAAATGTTTGCGCTGCAAGTCCATCCTCAAAAAAACAAAAATTGGGGGCAGGGGCACGGTCTATTGTTTAAAGTGTCAAGAGTGATAATATTTAATTATGACTTACCAAGACACAATCAAAATATCAACTAAGGGCTTTTGCGATTTAGTTGACATTACTCAAAAAGTTTCGGATATTGTTTTTAATTCCGAGGTCAAAGAGGGGATTGTCACGGTTTTTATCAGCGGTTCAACTGCCTGGGTCACCACCATTGAATACGAATCAGGCGCCATTGAAGATTTTCAGGAGACAATGGAACGCCTAGTGCCTCAAAACGCCGATTATCACCATAACGCCAAATGGGGCGACGGCAACGGTTTTTCACACATCAGAGCATCGCTCATCGGACCGTCAATATCAATCCCAATCTATGACAGAGAAATGACTTTAGGCGCATGGCAGCAGATTGTGGTGGCGGATTTTGATAATTGCAGTCGCCAGCGGGAAGTGGTTGCACAGGTGGTCGGGGAAAAATAAAAAAAGGCCATGCCGATTGATTTTCATAAAATAACAGTAGGTACGCGCCGCGACGCGTACCTACATAAATATTTGAACGATTCATTGAAGGTCGGGTGACGCCACCCGACTTTCCACAAATCAGTCAGCAAGGCCTTTTTTAATTATTAAAAAAACAGAATGGTCAGAATAATTCCCAAAACCGCGCCAATGGCAAGCTGCAGCCAGGTATGAGCGATTCTTTCTTCCAGCAGGGGATATTTATATTCTTCTTCATCCGGCAAATCCTTGATTAGTTTGTTTAAAACTTTAGCGTGTTTGCTCAAATAGCCCCTTAAACCCAAGGCGTCTCTGATGACGATAATCGTTAAAATAACCGTTATGGCAAAAGCCAGGCCAAGTCCGTCAGTCAAATAAACAACTGTGGCCAAAGAAGTTACCAAAGCGGCGTGAGAAGAAGGCATGCCGCCGTAGCCAAAGGCCTTGGACCAGGAAAAGCGTTTTTTAATTAAGTCTATAACCAGCTTAATGCCGTGGACAACCAGGGAAATAATAATTGGATAAAGAAAGATTTTGTACATAATTTTTTGGTTTAAAGTTATTAGAATTGATATTTAACGATTTTTTGCTATAATAATTATACCTTATGGATTATATTTATTCAATCATCTTAGCGATTATTCAGGCCATCACGGAATTTTTGCCGATTTCCAGCAGCGGCCATTTGATTATTGTCCATCAATTGATTCAATCGGAACTGTTAAATAATCTCACCTTTGATGTGATTCTGCATTTTGGAACTTTAATTGCTTTGCTTGCTTATTTTTGGAAAGATTTAATAAAGATTTTTAAGCGCCAAGGCCGGGCTGATAATCAATTAGGATGGCTGATTATCGTCAGTATAATACCTGCTTTGCTAGTCGGCTATTTTTTTGAAAATTTTATCGAACAACAGTTCCGCTCGCTTCCTGTTGTGATCATTATGCTGATCGTTGGAGGAATTTTATTTATTATCTTGGAAAAAATCAGTTCAAAAAAAAGAGACCTGACTTCGATGACTTTGGGCGATGCTTTAGTGATCGGTTTTTTTCAGATCCTGGCTTTTATTCCCGGCACCTCCCGTTCCGGCATTACTATTGTCGGAGGGCTTTTAAGGGGCTTTAACAGAAAAGAATCGGCCAGATTTTCTTTTTTAATAGCTATTCCCATCGTCTTAATTGCCGCTATACGAAGAATCACCCAAATTTCTTTGAGTGATTCTTCTGTTAATTTTGTTTTTGTTTGTATTTTAGGCGCGATTATATCAGCCGTAGTTGGTTTCTATGTAATAAAATTTTTGTTAAAGTTTTTAGAAAGCAGATCTTTAACGGTTTTCGCTATCTACCGGTTTGTGCTGGCCATAATTTTGACGTTAATTTTTTTCTTAAACTTTAATTAATAAACCGTAAGTTTTAGCGGAGAAGTTTTGATAGGGCCATATGGCTTCGGAAATAATTTTGTTATTAGTGGCGCCGAAATATTGGACAATCACCGTTGTATCTTTACCATTAAATTTTCCTTTAGCTACGGCAATGCCGATTTCCCGGTAGGGCTGCATTAAAATATTTTGGCGGTGCTTTTCGCTGGCCATCCAGGCCTCGATGATCTGCTGGCTAGTGCCAAAGCCCATGGCTAAATTTTCCCCGACAATAGCATATTGATAATCTATTTCTTTAACCCAGGCGGAAAACTTTTTTCCTTCGGGAGAGTTGTGCGAAAAGTATTGTTTGTCCAAAAGGTCAATAACTTTATTTTTAGCCGCTTGAGTCAGTTGTGAATTTACAGCAAGAGCGGGCAGGCGGCGCAAGATTCGTTCCTGGTTGGTTAAAGTTATAAGTTCGCTGGCAGTTATTTCGTTAAAATTTTTAGCGGCTGAATTAGGAGTCAATAAAAATAATAGAAAGAAGCCGCTAATTATAGCAATTACCAGGGCAGTTAAAATAGTTTTTGTTTTTTTCTGATTTAAAAGGCTTGAACCAGCAACTTCAACAGAAATCGGTTGAGAACAATCCTCCAGCTCTTTTAACATTTTATTTTTGTTTTATCCAGCGCCTTCCCAAAGCGGGATTTGAATATCTCGCCATAAAGCGCTAAATGTGTTTATTTTTGTTTTTTAGGAAATACAAAAAGGCCTGATTAGGCCTATTGTGTAATCATTATAGCATAGATAATCTATAAAGTCAAGCAAAGTTGAATAAAAACTATATTCAATTTCAAATTTCCAATACCAAAATGACAAAATTGGAAATTGAAAATTAAACATTAAGAATTGTTTGGAAATTGATAACTTTTTTATTATGGATACTAACCGAGATTTAATTGATGAATTAATCAGAACCGGCTATCTTAAGTCAGAACGGCTAATCAGGGCTTTTGAAAAAGTTGACCGGAAAGATTTTGTGCCTTTGGAATTTATGGCCGAAGCTTATGGCAACTATCCTTTAGCCATCGGTTATGGCCAAACAATTTCTCAGCCGGCTACGGTGGCTTTTATGTTAGAAAAACTTCAACCAGAGCTTGGCGATAAAGTATTAGATGTGGGGTGCGGTTCGGGCTGGCAAACAGCGCTGCTGGCCGAGCTGATTGGCCCTACTGGACGGATTGTCGGCATCGAAATTAAAGATAATCTAGTGATTCTGGGCAATCAAAATTTAAAAAAGTATAATTATCAGAATGCCAAGATAATTAAAGGCAATGGCTGGCAAGGTTTGCCAGAAACAGCGCCTTTTGCTAAAATCATCGTAGCGGCGGCAGCTGAAAAAATTCCTAAAGCTTTGGCAGAACAGCTGGAGATTGGTGGCCGCTTAGTTATACCGGTGGGCAAAGGCCAGCAGGACATTGTTGTTGTTGACAGAATCGATGAAAGCCATTTTAAAGAACAGCATTATCCGGGATTTATTTTTGTGCCACTGGTCGAACATTAGAACACTGGAACATTAGAACACTGGAGGGGATATTATTACAGAGTAAAATATTTGTTCAGGCATACCCTTGTTCCCATGCTCCCATGTTCCAATGTTCCCATGCTCCCATGTTCCAATGTTCCCATGCTCCCATGTTCCCATGCTCCCATGTTCCCATGTTTTAATAAAGCATTATGAAAATAGTAATACTTGCCGGCGGCAGCGGAACCAGGCTCTGGCCGGTTTCCAGAAAAAATAAGCCCAAACAGATTGAATCTTTGCTGGGCAAAAAAACATTGCTTCAGTTAACCTATCAAAGAATCAAAAAAGGTTTTAAAGAAACTGATATTTTTTTATCAATCAATAAAAGACAGTTAGCTGAAGTTCATCGCCAGCTTCCCAGGATAAAAAAGAGCCAAGTAATATTCGAACCAGTCAGCCGGGATACAGCCGCCGCTATTGGCCTGGCCTCGGCCATAATTTCCAGAAAGAATCCCCGCGAGATTATCGCTATAGTTAACTCGGATCATTTCATCAAAAATGAAAAAGAATTTTTAAGAGTTTTAAAACTGGCCGGCAGGGCAGTTAAACAAAAACCTGATTATTTAATGTTGATTGGTTTAAATCCAACTTACCCGGAAACCGGTTATGGTTATATAAAGCTGGGCAAGCAGATTAAGAGTTATAACGGCGATAAGATATTTACTGTTGACGGCTTTAAAGAAAAACCAGACCTTAAAACCGCTAAAAAATATTTAAAAAACTGGGCTTACTTATGGAACCCGGCCTATTTTGTTTTTAGAGCCGAAACCATGTTAAATCTTTTTAAAAAATATCTGCCCGCTCAACATAAAATATTAATGGCCATTAAAAAATCGCCGGCTAAAATCAGAACCGAATTTAAAAAGATCAAGCCCATCAGCATTGATTACGGCATTATGGAGAAAGCAGAAAAGCTTTTATGCCTGCCGGCTAACTTTGGCTGGGCCGATATAGGCCATTGGCGCACAGTTCAGGAAATTATGGCAGCGGCTAAAACCGGCTCAACCTGCGAGGCCAGAGAGGTGTGCAAAGGCAAACATATTCATTTAGACAGCAGAGGCAATTTAATTTACAGTTTCACCAATAAATTAGTGGCTACGGTGGGGGTTAAAAATTTGATCGTTATTGAAACCGAGGACGCTATTTTACTCTGTGCTAAAAACAAAGCTCAGGACGTTAAAAAAGTGGTGGCCCAGTTAAAAAAGCAGAGTTTAACCAGTTATTTATAAATATCTAGCTTTATGTTTAGACTAATACGATCGTTATTAATTTTGGTGCTGGCTTTCGCGGCAACTGTTGTTATCTGGTATAATTATCAAATTTCTAAATCGGTTTCCGCAAATCAAGAAATCATCAGTTTTGAAATTGAACAGGGCGAGGGCGTCAATCAAATCAGCCAACGGCTATACGAATCAGAATTGATTCACAGCCAGTTTTATTTTGAAATTCATGTTTGGCTCAATGGCCTGCAAAGAAATTTTTTAGCTGGCGTGCACGAACTTTCACCTTCAATGAACATCAAAGAAGTAACGGCCCGCTTAACTCAATCAGGGAGCTCCGAATTGGCCATTACCATTATTGAGGGCTGGAACAACAAGGAAATAGGCAGTTATTTGGAACAGCAGGGGATATTCAGCCAAGAAGATTTTTTTGAAGAAGTCAGCCACGATTTGTCATCCTACTGCCAGCAGTATGATTTTTTAACAGATAAGCCCGCCAATGTTGATTTAGAGGGCTACTTATTTCCGGATACTTACCGAATTTTCAAAAATGCTTCTGCTGCCGAAGTGGTTAAAAAAATGCTGGATAACTTTGACGATAAGCTGAATCAAGACCTAAGATTTAAGATCCAGAATCAGGGCAAATCAGTTTTTGAGGTCATTACCCTGGCTTCCATCATCGAAAAAGAAGTCCGGGAGCCCGAAGATATGAAAATGGCAGCCGATGTTTTTTATAAACGGCTTAAGCAGGATATCCCTTTACAGTCCGACGCTACCGTTAATTATGTTACCGGCAAGGGATTGGTTCAGCCCACTTTAGAAGATATTAAAATCGATCATCCGTATAATACCTATGTTTATCCTGGCCTGCCTCCCGGCCCCATAGCTAATCCTGGTCTTAATGCTATTATCGCGGCCATTGAACCAACAGCTAACCCCTATTACTATTTTTTAACCACCAAAGAGGGCGAGGTTATTTATTCCAAAACTTTTGCCGAACACTCGCAAAACAAAGCTAAATATCTTAATTGATAATCAAAAAATATATGGAAAAAACAATCAAAAATTTAACCAAGGCCTTTATTGGCGAAAGCCAGGCCCGCAACCGTTATACTATTTATGCCAAAGTGGCAAAAAAAGAGGGCTATGAACAGATTGCCGAAATTTTCCATTTAACCGCCGAACAGGAAAGAGAGCATGCCAACTGGCTGTTCAAATTAATTAATGAATTAAAAAAAGATTCTGCCGAAGATTTATCAGAAATTAATGTTGAAGCCACCGCGCCAACAACCCTAAGTACCACGGCCGAAAATCTTAAAGCCGCCATAGCCGGCGAAAATTACGAACATACTATTATGTATCCAGAGTTCGCTAACGAAGCTGAGGAAGAGGGTTACCCTGAAATTGCCAAACGGTTAAAAGCTATTGCCAAAGCCGAAGAGCATCACGAGGAGCGTTATCAAAAACTGCTTAACCAAGTAGAGGCCGGCACTGTTTTTACAAAAGATAAAGAAACTGCCTGGGTCTGCCGGGAATGCGGCTATGTCCATATCGGTCCGGAAGCTCCGGCAGAGTGCCCGTCTTGCGGACATCCGCGGTCGTATTATCAGGTTCAGTGCGAAGAATATTAAAAAGAAAAGAGGCCTTTCTGGGTTAAGAGAGGTCTTTTAAATTAAAATAAAACGGGAAGCCGAATTTCTTTATAGAAAATAGGGCTTCCCTTATTTTTCAAGCTTTTTTTGAATAGCGCTTGACGGATCGTGAACATCCGGAACTGCCGGGCTAACTAAACAGCCGGCTTTATCTAATCTTATAACTTCCGGCGCCGACAACTCCATCAAAAATCCCTTTCCATCAACAGAAGGTAAAAAAGATGATTATTTAGATTTAATTTAATTAAACGCCGGGCAGTTTTTGCGCCTAAGCTATGGCTGACAAACCAAATGTCCATTATGTTGCCCTCCTATTTTTTTAAGATCAACCATACCAATCTTATCCAAAGTTGATTTTTAAGTCAATAAATTATCATCCCTTAGAATTCAGTTTTTATCAACAATTTACCATTGACAACTGTTTTAAAATTTGCTTAAATACCTTGATAATGTTCTTCTAAGATTAAAATATAGTCAATCAAATGGAGGTAGATAATGCCCAGAATAACCGCCAGAATAACCGTTTTAGTAGTTTTGTTTGTGCTTCTTACACAGTTTAATGCCTGCAGTCAGAAAGCTGTAACACACGATTTTGTCATCGCTGACAGCTGTTTAAATGTTGATACTCTGCAGATTGTCGGACAGGAGCTTAAATTTAATGCATCCAGAGATATAATAGACGATCTGTGGACAGCCCGGGCCGGTAATCGGACAATGCTTTTGCAGTATATCCAATGGCATGATAATAAGCCGCATTTGTCACCCGGTTATTATAAAATTTTGGGTGTTTTTATCCATAAGGAATCGCTGGGCGGGGAAATTATTTTCTACTATGTAACACTTAAATTCAATTGGGGATTAAGAAATGATATCCCCATGGTCCTTCAAAAAGATTATCCCAATGAACATTTTAATTGGTGAAGCGCCAGCGACAATTTTAATCCCGCCTCTTGGCAAGCCCGAGGCGGGGTTTTTATTCTCTAACACCGATAGGCTGATTTAATATTGGCGCTTTATCAGTGAATTATCCCTGTTGATTTGCAAAAGAGCGGAGTAAAAAAAGGCTATCAGACAGTGCCTGATAGCTAGAATTTTTTTACCCTGATAGTGCGGGTAAACTCAACGGGATTTTTGAAGCCTGATCTGCCAAACAAACCAGTACAGGGCGTGCCTCCGAAGATAGTGTCAGTAACTACTACTTCCCGGCACGTTGGGTCGGTTGCTAATGCGACTTCAGCCAAATGAGTTAAATGAGGAACGCTGCCTTGCATTTCATGGGTTACAGCTTGTTTAGCCAATTCATTGGATAACATTGGGAGTTTACCAAAATCCAAATTTCCAAACCATCCTTCTGAACGGGAAAGTGTTGCCAGATCTACAATCGGATTAGGCGCAACATAAGGAAGGCGATAATTATCATCTAACCAGCCAGTTCCTCTATAAGGTATTATGCTATTCATATCATCTCCCCATGAAAAGGTATTAACTTTAGGTGTTATAACCTCATTTGATTTTTTTTCTTCTTGACTATCTATTGCCCTCCATTTGTTGTCCAGCCATTTAATGGCAGCAAGCCCGGCTCCAATTACCACTAGTGTTAGCGGGTCCATACTTACCTCCTATAAATAAAGAACCTTTCATTTTAAACATATAATAAAGGATATTAAATGTCAATGTTAGAGAATTTTATTTTTTTCCGCAAAACTGCTAGAATATAATATATAACGAAATCAAGAGGATATGAAAAAGCATTCCAAAGTTGGCAACCGCCGGGGCAAACCGGCTTACCGGACGCCCTCATGGTTTAAAATTAAACAAGTAAAAAAACGAGCTTATGGAAAATAACAAAAAATTAATCGACAAATTCAAAAATCAACAAACGGAAATCCAAAAACAGGTTAAAGAAAAAATGCTGGGCTATATGGTGGCGGCCCTGGGTTTGGTGGCCGGCCTGGCCTGGAACGATGCCATCAAGAGCTTGATAGAGTTTTTATTTCCCAATCAGCAAAACAGCTTAACGGCCAAGTTCGGCTATGCCGTTATTATTACCATTGTGATTGTGGCTTTAACCATAATTTTAACCAAGGTATTTAAAAAACATAATGAAGATAAAAATTAATTATTTCATCATACCTTTAATTACCGTTTTAGTTTCCTTGAGCGGCAGTTTATTGACAAACAGCGGAATGGACTGGTACGATACTTTAAATCTGCCGGCCGTTACTCCGCTCGGTTCGTTTATTGGTTTGGTTTGGACTGTTATTTTTATTTTGACCGCCATCTCGGCTCTTTTAGTCTGGAACAAGGCCGCTAGAGATAATCGTTTTAAGTTGATCATCATTTTATTTATAGCGAATGCTCTTTTGAATATTTTCTGGAGCTTTTTGTTTTTTTATCAGCATTTGATTTTGGCAGCAGTTATAGAGATGATAATTTTGGAAATTACAGTCCTAATTTTAATTTATTTGATTTGGAAGATAAATAAAACCGCCAGTTGGCTATTGGCGCCTTATGCGGTTTGGGTGATTTTTGCCACTTATTTGGCCGTGCAGATTTTGTTATTAAATTAATTTATGAAAAAAACTATTTATATCACCCTTTCTGTTATTTTAGGAACCATCTTAAGCTTTTTAGCCCATGCTTTAATTGAAAAATGGTATTTAAGCTGGGCCCAAAACAATAATCACCAAATTATATGGGTATCAGCATTTGGCAAAGGCCTTTGCGCTTTGCCTTTTTGGCTTAATTACGGTTTGCTGATTATTGGTGTAATCGGCGGATATTTTTTAGGCAAAATTTGGTGGAGAGTAGTTTATATAGAAAAGAGGCATTGGCGATTCAAAAATAAAAATTTATGAAAAAAATTTTAGTAGTTTATTATTCCCGCACCGGCACCACTGAAAAAGTGGCCGGGCAGCTGGCTAAAAAACTAGACGCCGATTTAGAAGAAATTGTCGATCAGAATTCGCGGAAAGGAGTGGTCGGCTATTTAAGGAGCGGCCGGGACGCTATAAGGAAAAAAGAAATATTTATCGAACCTGTTAAAAAAGACCCGGCCCAATACGATTTAGTTGTTATTGGAACACCGGTCTGGGCCTTTACCATGTCTGCGCCCGTCAGAACTTATCTTAACAGCTATAAAGATAAATTTAACCAAATAGCTTTTTTTACCAGCCAGGGAGGTGATAAAGAACAGAAGGTTTTTAAAGATATGGAACGGCTGGCCGGCAAACCTTCAATGGCTAGAATGTTTATAACCACCAAAGAAGCAGTTAACGATAAATTTGCCGGCAAGCTGGATGAATTTATTCAGCAGCTTTCCGCGAGGTATTAACGGGCTATAGTATGATAAAAAAATTTTTCATCATCATCGTAATCATCATTGTCGCTTGGTTATTTTTACGCTTCGTGGTTGGCGGGCCGGAAGATGCCTGGCTTTGTACAACAGACGGCTGGGTAAAGCATGGGGCGCCCTCCAGTCCGATGCCAACCGAGCAGTGCTTAAAAGAATGCGCATTATTTAATCCTGATAATTGTCACGACGAGTGTGTTGTCTGCCCGCCCTGCTCAGCCTGCAGTTCTATCAGCTGTCAGACTCAAGAATTCTGCGGCTCAATGGGTATTGATAAAACCTGGTACGAAAATATTCAAAATCAGATAAGCAGTTTTTCTGATTGTGCGGCTGCCGGCAACGCAGTTATGGAAAGCTATCCCAGAAAGTGTCAAACTCCCGATGGCCAGCAGTTTACCGAAGATATCGGCAACGAACTGGAGAAAATAGATTTGATTAGAATAAACAATCCCAGACCAAATCAAAAAGTCAGCAGTCCAATAAAAATTGAAGGCGAGGCCAGGGGTTATTGGTTTTTTGAAGCTGATTTTCCTATAAAATTAGTTGATGATCATGGTAATTTAATCAGCCAGGGCATAGCTAATGCCCAGGGTGAATGGATGACCGAGGATTTTGTGCCTTTTACCGCAGAACTTGAATTTTTTGATGTTTCGGCCAGCAACGGCCGGTTAATTTTGGAAAAAGACAACCCGTCGGACCTGCCAGAAAACGCCGATCAGCTGATTATTCCTGTTGATTTTTAGGGTTTAATAAAATAATGATTTATGATAAAATAGTAATTATATGAGACACCATCAAAAACGCTTCTTGATCCTGTTTATTATTTTAATCGGCCTTTTAATATTTGGCTTGATTTATTTTTTAGCCAATTATAAAAATCCCAGAAACGTTATTTCCAGCTGGCTGGCAGAATCGGTTAAGGCCGAGGAATTGACCAGGGAATACATTCAGGATTTTCAGGTCTCCATAAGGATTAATAACGATAACAGCGTGGATGTCAGCGAAAGGATAGTTTATAATTTTGGCGACTGGCAGCGCCACGGCATTGTCCGTGAAATTCCTTATAAATATAAAGCTAAAGGAGGGAATTTTGCCATTAAACTTAAAGTCCAGTCAGTAATCAATGAATCGGGCCGTTCTTATTATTATCAAGCGGCTAAGGATTCGGGCAAAGTAAGCATTAAAATCGGCGATCCGGATAAATATGTCAGCGGCCCGCAGACTTATATTATTAATTACCAGCTGGACAGGGTAATCAATTTTTTTGATGATTATGACGAATTTTACTGGAACGTGACCGGCAATGACTGGCAGGCGCCCATCGATCGGGCCGGAGTGGCAGTTAAATTGCCTCAATTTACTAACGCCGAAGACATTCAAGCCCAATGCTTTACCGGCAGTTTTGGCAGCAAGGAGCAGAATTGCTCGGTGACCAATGTTTCCAATAGTCAGATTGGCTATTCTGTTTTTAAGACCATGGCTCCGGGCGAGGGTTTAACCATAGTTTTGGGCTGGCCCAAAGGCATTTTATTGCCGCCATCTTTCATCAGCCAAATTAAATGGATTATGGCAGACAATCCTTTAATGCTTTTGCCGATTCTTTCTTTGTTAGTGATGTTTTTGCTATGGTATTTTCATGGCCGCGATTTAGGCAAAATAACAACCATCATTCCTTATTATCAGCCGCCTTTAAATTTACTGCCGGCCGAAGTTGGTTCGGTAATCGACGAACGGGTCAATTTGGTTGATATATCTTCTACTATTATCGATTTGGCGGTTAAAGGCTTTATTAAAATAAAAGAAGCGGGCAGAAATGATTGGGAATTTATTAAATTAAGGGAGTTTGAAGGTTTAAAAATATGGGAGAAAAAATTTGCCGAGGCCATTTTTGATTCAAAACCATCAGTTAAAATTTCAGAACTAAAGAATAATTTTTATAGGCATTTAGCAGATTTAAAAAAGGAGATGTATAAGGATTTGGTGGAAAAGAATTTTTTTACAGCTTCTCCTCAAAAAATCAGAACTTTATATATTATCGCCGCCTTTATTTTATTATGTTTAGGCATGGTTGTAATTCCTTTCTTCGGCGGCGGTTTTAATATTCTGTTCTTAGTTTTGTCGGCTGTAGTTATTTTTTGGCTGGGCCAGTATATGCCTTATAAAACCAAAGAGGGGACAAAGGCGGTTCAGGAGATTAAGGGTTATAAAAGATATCTGGCGGTGGCGGAAAAAGAAAGAATTAAATTTCACAACGCGCCGGAAAAAAAGCCGGAAGAATTTGAAAAGCATCTGTCCTATGCCATGGTGCTGGGCGTTGAAAAAAAATGGGCCCAGCAGTTTAAGGATATCTATTTACAAAAGCCATCGTGGTACGAGGGCCGCTTTGCCACTTTTAATAGTTTAATTTTTGTTAGTTCGTTGAATAATCTTAATTATAATGCTAAATCGGTTTTAGCTTCTAAGCCCTTAGGCGCTGCTTCCGGCAGCAGCGGCTTTTCCGGCGGCGGCTTTGGCGGCGGCGGGGGAGGCAGTTGGTAGTTTGATTTAATGTGGATATCCGCCTCTTGCGGTAATTGGTGAATAATCTATAATGACAGATATCCAAAATTTGCTGTGGCAGGATAATTTATTACTAAGAGCTTATGAAGAAAGTTTTTAAACAAAGGATTTCGCCTGTTTTAGCTTTTTTACTGGTCTTGATATTCGGCTATTTTTCTATCTATTTTATGGATAGAGTGTTTCAGAAATATGCCAGCGATGAATTTTTAAGCGAAACAGAACAGTATTTATCTTCTAACAGATAGAAAATTTGACATTATTACTGTTTTTGCTATAATAGTTTTAATAATTACCACAGACCGCGGGTGGTCAATTAATAATGATATAAATCCTGCGCAGGTAGATTATAAATTCGCTAATTTTAGCTAATTTTTAGGGCCTGTGGTAATCCACAGTTTTTTATTATTATAGATTAACTAACGTAGTCCGTATATTTGTCTGCGGGCCGACCTTTCACAGACTAATTCATAAAGTATAAATTTAATTATATGCCTAAAACACGTCAACAAAAAGAACAAGAAGTAAAAAAAATGATCGACGAGCTTAAAAACTCAAAGGCAGTTGTTTTTACCACTTTTGATGGCTTAAATGTAGAAAACAATCAGGAATTAAGAAATAAGTTAAGAAACGAAAGAGTTACCTACCAGGTCAGCAAAAAAACTTTGCTTAAAATGGCTCTGAAGGATTTTGAAGTCGAGGGCTTAGACATAGATCGGCTTAAGGGCAGTGTCGGGGTAGCCGCTTCTGCTGATGACGAGGTAATAGCCGCTAAAATACTGGCTAATTTTGCCAAAGTTCATGAGCAACTTACTATTGATGGCGGTATTTTAGAAGGCCGGTATATCGGCAAAGAAAAGGTAATTGAACTTTCTAAACTGCCTTCCAAGCTTGAATTAATTGCCAAAACCGTCGCCACCATTAACGCGCCTATCAGCGGCTTTGTTAATGTCTTAGCCGGAAATTTAAGAGGTTTAGTGAATGTTTTGAGCGCAATTAAAGATAATCACTGATGAACACTGAAGGCACTGACAGCTCACAGATGACTCACTGACATTCCACGGATATCGGTGAGAAATCCATGAACATCAGTGAACTGTCAGTGTGTTTTAGTGAAATGATATAATCTTTATTCATTAATTAATAATTAATTTTAAATTTATGACAGAAGACAAGAAACCTGCCTCGCCGAGTCAAGGCGGGCAAGACGAAGTCAAAGAAGAAAAAAAAGATGTTGAAGTCCCGGTAAAATTCAAATTAATTGTCGAAGAAATCGAAAAGATGTCGGTTCTGGATCTTTCCGAACTGGTCAAAATTCTAGAAGACAAGTTCGGCGTTTCAGCTGCTGCACCGATAATGGTGGCCGGAGCGGCTTCCGCCTCCGCTGAAGCTTCGGCGGACAAGGAAGAAAAAACCAGCTTTAACGTAGAGCTTACCTCCAGCGGCGAGCAAAAAATCAACGTTATTAAAGCTATCCGCGAAGTTACCCAGCTGGGCTTAAAAGAAGCTAAAGATATGGCTGACGGCGCGCCCAAAATGGTCAAAGAAGACGCTACTAAAGAAGAGGCCGAAGAAATCAAGAAAAAATTGGAAGCCGCCGGCGCCACTGTTACTTTGAAGTAAAACACTCTGAATAAAAAAGAAAAGCCAAAACAGACGTTATGATTAAACCGTAGCGACGCAATATTTTGCGCCGCTACGGTGTTTACACAAAATCCGATGGCTTTTCTTTTTTTTGCCAAAATGTTAGTATGTTTGATATGAAACTATCCCAAAGAATCAAAAATACTCCCGAGAGCCCTATCAGAAAATTGGAGCCTGCGGCCCGGAGCGCTAAAGCTCGGGGCATTAAAATTTATCATCTAAACATCGGGCAGCCGGATATTAAAACGCCTAACCAGATGGTCAGCTGGCTTAAAAAAACCAACATTCATCATTTGGCTTACACCGAATCACAGGGCAATCGCCAGCTCATCAAGTCAATCGTCAAATATTATCATCAGCTCGGCGCTAAAGATATTACCGAAGACAATGTGATTATCACTGCTGGCGGGTCAGAGGCAATTCAGTGGTGTTTTTTTTCCATCTGCGAAATAGGCGATGAAGTAATGGTTTTTGAGCCCTTTTATACCAATGTAGAAGGTTATGCCCGCATGGCCGATGTCAAGCTTGTGCCCGTTACCTGCAAAATAGAGAATGGGTTTCATCTGCCGTCAAATCAAGTAATAAAATCAAAAATCACCAAAAAAACCAAAGCGGTTTATCTTAGCAATCCTAATAATCCCACTGGCACTTATTACAGTCCGTCGGAAGTCAAGCGCTTGTACCAGCTCTGCTTAAAGAATAATTTATATTTAATTGTTGATGAAGTTTATCGGGATTTTATTTATCAGAAAGTCAAACTTTCCACTGCTTTGAATTTTGAAAAGAAATCTCAAAAAGGAAGAATGATAATCGTTGACAGTTTTTCTAAACGTTATTCTCTGTGCGGCATCAGGGTCGGCTTTATGGTTAGCCGTAATAAAGAATTGATTCAAAATGTTTTAAAATTCGGGCAAGCCCGTCTGGCAGTCGGCGATTTAGACCAGCAGATTGCCGGCAGAATGGACCAGGTGCCGCCAGACTATTTAAAAAAAGTTAAAAAAGAATACCAGGAGCGCCGCGAGGTCATCTACCAAGGCCTAAAAAAAATCCCCGGCGCAGTTTTTACCAAACCCGAAGGAGCTTTTTATTATGTGACCAAACTGCCGGTCGGCGATGCCGATAAATTCTGCGAATGGCTGTTAACTTCGTTTCATCATAACCAAGAAACAGTGATGCTGGCCCCGGCCAATGGTTTCTATCTATCCAAAGGAAAGGGCAAAGAAGAAGTTAGAATCGCTTATGTTATAAAAAAGTCGGGTTTAAGAAAGGCCATGGTAATGCTCAAGCTGGCTGTTGAGAAGTGGAACAGGGAATAAAAAAACAGTAGAAGCACAAAATTTTGCGCCCCTGCTGTTTTTTATATCCCCACCACTATAACCTGCGAACCGTTTAATAAATAGACTTTTCGTTCAACTTCTCTAATTTCAAAATCCTTTAAATCAGTAAACTTTTCGGAAAAGTATTGATTTTTAAGTTCGCCGCTATCTCTATTGATTATCAGGAAGCGTTTATTAGCGGGCTCGAGAACAAAAAGATTTTCGCTTTCTGGCGCAGTGTAAATTTTGGTTGGCGAAGCCAGTTCCGGCTCGGTAATAATTTTGGGGAAATCCTGCTTTTTGCCGGCGCCCATTTTTAATATCTCGCCGTTTTCCAGCAGAGCATAAACATAACCGTCGACCGTAATGGAGACAGCTTGTTCAATCGGCAAATCTTCTTTAACCCAGGCCGCCTTAGCCTGGAAATTATTGCTATAATTGGTGTATCTGTAAATCTGCTTGGCGTTTTTGTCCAGCAGGTACATTTTATCCAAAAAGAAAGTTAAATCATCAATCTGGCTGCTGGAATCCAGGGCGGTAACGTTAATTTCGGCCAGGCCATCCGGGCTTAAGCTGTAGAATCTTTTTTCCGGAGTATGGCCGATAAGCAAATTTTGTGGAGTTAAAGCCAGATTTTTTAAATTGTAATTAGCGTCGTCTTTGACCGTTTTCTGATTATCGGCAAGATTATAAAGAAAGAGCTGATCGGTTGAATTAAGGCCATAGAGAAAATTATCTTTTAGAGCAATTTCGAAAATTTGGGCGCCTAAGTTTATTTCTCTAAAGTCAAACAGAACAATCGGTTCGGCAATGTTAATTATTTTCCAGACCTTTTCGGATATGCCTTTGGTATTTTTATCAAGTTCCTGGTATTTGGCTATCCTTTCTTTGGAGTCTTGGGGAAAATTTTCCAGAAGCTGGCCGATTTCGTTAAGCAGCTGTTTAGCTCTCGGGGTATCGTTATAAATTAAAGAAGCTTCTATATTATGCTGTTTTTCTTCGATTTGCTGAATCATCGCAATATAGGTCTGTTCGTCGGCCAGGCGGCTTTTCTTCTGGCTCTGCCAGATTAAATTCTGGGTAAAAAGCAAGAGCAGAATAATAATGATAATAAAGAAGATTTTATTGCCTTTAGAAAGCTGATTGATTTTTTTAAAAAGTTCGGTGAATTTTTTTTGCAGGCTGGAAAAAAATTTCTGCCTGACTTCTGCCAAGAAGATTAAGCTTATAAATTTTTTAGATTCTTCCAGCAGGCCGGTCAGCAATGATTTTTTAACTCCTCTTTTTAATTTACCGCTTTTTGCCCGGGTAACTTTTAAAGCAACTCCTCTTTTTTGGTCAGTTACTTTATGTTGGAGCGATTTAAGCAAAGAGGGTTTTTGGAGGATTTTTTCCGTTTCCCGCTGGGTTTGCAGGAGCTGGTCAAGGGAATTTTTTGAAGTCGAAGACGCCGAAAGTTGAGCGGTCATGGCAGCGGCCGGATCTTGAACTGCTTCTTTTTGAAAAGGAGCCGTTAAAATAACGGCAAAAAAGGAGACGTAAGGGGGCGTGGCCTGCAAGATATTGGTGAGGTGGGCAATACTGCTGGCCGGCGGCAGGGCGCTGACGGTCTTTTTAATTTTTTCTAAAGAAATATAGTTAGTCAAGCTTTCGGTAGTAATGAGAATTTTGTCATTATCTTTTATTTTGCCGTTGAGAGTAAAATTAAATATTTCATTATTATCTTCGGCAGTCTCCTGGCCAATTTTTTTAATGCCAGTAGTTTTAATTAAATAAACATTAATTTTTCCAAAAGTTGAAAAGAAAAGATGGCCCTCGTGATATAAACCGATAAAACAGTGAAGAAAATCAGCATAGTTTTTTTTAGGAAAGACAGCGGGCAAATTGTTGTTCAGTTCCTGTAAAATTTTTTCTAAGCCTTTTTCCGGCTCAAAGATTTTAGATTTTTCATAGGACTCAAAAGCTATTTCTAAAAAGTTTTTAGTAAATTGCTTGTCTTCCGGAGCTTGGGAGTCGATTTCCAGCAGAATAAAAAAATCACTTTCCTCGGCAGAAGCGCCCGGCTGAATTAAAATTTCTCCAGTTTTTTGGCTGTGGTGGGGGTCGTGGATATTTAATTGAGCCAGTTTGTATAACATATGTTCGTTATTTTTTACTCAAATCAGCAACTGCCGTAAAAGGGATCAGAAACTTGTCATAAGCCGCTAAAATGATTATACTATAATTACTTATTTTTTGCCAAAGTCGCAATATCGTATTTAATGATATTAACGATACCCACCTTCGCTAAAGCTATGGCGAGGCGAGCACGATATACGATTCGCGACTTGCGACTTGCGATTATATGCTAGAACAACTATTTGGTTCAAGAACCCGCGATAAACTTTTAAAGCTTTTTTTGGAAAATCCGGAGAGGCAGTTTTTTGTCAGGGAATTAACCCGCGAAATTAACGAAAGGATCAACTCTGTCAGGCGGGAGCTGGATAATCTGACAAAATTTGGCTTACTTACATCTAAACAAGTTGATCAAAAAAGATACTATCAAGCGAGCAAAGATTTTGTTTTATTTGATGAGTTAACAGCCTTAATTAAAAAGTCCAAGCTATTGATTGAAAAAGTAGTAGCGGAAAAAGTTAAAAAACTTGACGGCTTAAGATATCTGGCTTTAACCGGCAGGTTTGTGGAAGATGAGTCCATACCTACGGATGTTCTTTTGGTCGGTAAAATTTCTAAAGAAGCCCTTAAAAAGTTTATCGGCGATCTGGAAAAAATTTACCAAAAAGAAATCCGCTACACTTATTTAACCACCCACGAGTTTAATATCAGAAAAGAAGTTACCGATAAATTTTTGTATTCAATTTTAAACAGCAAAAAAGTTATTTTGGTTAATAAGATCGAGGTTTAATCGTGTATCTTGTATCTTGTATCGTGCCGTGCCTGCCGGCTTTCGTCTCGAGCTCAAGCCGAGAGGCAGGCAGGTATCGTGCATCCTATATCTTTTTATTTTAAACCATAAAGGTTCCGTTACCGAGAGCGGGTGAACCTCATGATTTGCTCCGTTACCAAATGGAGCTCGGTAGGCGAACCCTCAATCAAAAGATAGTTTTAACCTCGGTAGGCGAACCTTTATGGTTCGCCTCTCAAAAAAATATTTATAAACAAAGCCCTACGCAGCCGACAGCCAGGCTGTCGGTTTCCGAATAATGTATATGCAAAAACAAGTCAGCTTTAAATCAAGTAAAGGCTATTTATTGAAAGGCATTCTTCATGTCCCTAAAGGCCAGGGGCCGTTTCCGACAGTCATTGTTCAGCATGGGTTTAAGAGTAATCACCATAATTCATTGATAAAGTCAATCGCTCAAAATTTAGAAAAAAGCGGTTTTATTGTTTTAAGATTTACATTTTCCGGACATAAGCCGAGCGGAGGGAATTATAAAAATGTTTTAGTCAGCCAGTTCGTTAAAGATGTAAAAGCGGCAATTAATTTTCTTTTAACAATACCGCAAGTCAATAAATTCAGGATCGGCATGGCTGGACATAGCATGGGCGCATTTACGGCTTTGATCAGTTCAAACATTCATAAAAAATATATCAGATCGGCAGTTTCTGTTTCTAGTTTATATGACCCTGGCGCCGTAGTTAATAGCTATAAAAGAGAGAAAAAAATTGATGAAGTTGGAGAGGGCTACTGGATGATTTCCGGGTTTAAAGTAACGGCTAAACATTTTGATGAGCGAATGTATTTAAGGAAAAAATATTTAGTCGGTGGCATTTATTGTCCAGTATTGATAATTCATGGCAACAAGGATAAAAGAGTTCAGATAAAAGATGCTTATTCAATCTATAAACTGCTCAATGGTCCAAAAGAATTAAAAATAATCAAGGGCGCTGATCATAATTTCCATAATCAAAAACATGCCCGGCGAGTCGTCAATTTAACCGCCAAATGGTTTAAGAAATATTTGGTTGTCGCAGATTAGACACTGACAGTTAACTGATAACCCGAGAGATGTCTCACAGATTTATTCATCAATCATTATTCATTAATCATCAAAAGTATGAAAAAAATCGCACCATTATTCATCATCATTGCCGCCTTTTTATGGGCGCTAGACGGCATTGTTTTAAGGCCGTCGCTTTACAGCCTGCCGGTGCCGCTGGTAGTTTTTGTGGAGCATGCTTTGGCCTTTTTAATTATGCTGCCGTTTTTGATTGCGGAATTCAAAGAGGTTAAAAAACTAAAGAAAGGTGATTGGGGAGCATTTATTTGGGTTGCCATTTTTGGCGGAGCTATCGGCACTATGGCTATTACCAAGGCGTTGTTTTATGTCAACTTCGTTAATCTATCAATCGTCATTTTACTGCAAAAACTGCAGCCGCTTTTTGCTTTATCTTTGGCCTGGCTGGTGCTTAAAGAAAAATTACCCAAAAAGTTTTTTATTTGGGCTGTTCTGGCAATCATCGCCGCTTATTTTGTGACCTTTGGAGCCAGCTTGCCGGATTTGAGCACCGGTAATAAAACTTTAGCCGCTGCCTTATTTTCGCTTTTGGCTGCCTTTGCCTGGGGCTCTTCAACGGTCTTTAGCAAGCGCGCCATTCAAAAAGTTAATTATAGAGTCGGCACATATCTTAGATTCGGCGTAACCACTTTAATTATGTTTTTGGTGGTGGCCTCAACCGGCAATCTAACCAGCTTTAATCAAATAACTCTGCATCAGTTTTTAACTTTCTTGATAATCATTTTTTCCACTGGCGGAGCCGCGATATTTTTGTATTATTACGGCCTAAAAAAAGTTAAAGCATCACTCTCCACTATTTGCGAACTGGCCTTTCCCTTATCAGCCATTCTTTTAGAATACTTTATCAGAGGCAATATGCTATCTTGGGTGCAGTGGGTCGGAGCGGTGATGCTCGGGTATGCTATCTATAAAGTAGCGAGGTTAAAAGAGGGCGGGGATCAGGTTGAAAACTAAAGACTGAAGACTAAAAATTAAAGACTAAAAACTTAAAACTGAAGACTAAAGACCGAAGACTAAAGACTAAAAACTTAAAAATTAATTTATGATACTGTTTATCAATACATCGCAAACCGATTTGATTCAGCTTAAACTCATAAAGAATGATGAGGTTGTCGGTCAGTTGGAGAGTAGGGAAGAGTATAAACAATCAGAATTGCTGTTAGGTATGATTGACAAAATAATAAAAAATCAAAGACTAAAGATTAAAGACTTAAAACTAGTTGCGATTGTTTCTGGTCCAGGAGCTTTTAGCGCCTTGCGTCTGGGCGTGGCTACGGCTAATGCGCTGGCCTGGAGTTTAAAGATTCCGATTATTGAAGTCAAAACTTCAGAGGCAGAAGATGATGAAACATTACTAAAAGCTTTAAAAGAAAAAGTATTCAATCATCAGTCATCATCCAACAATCATCAGTCATCAGTCATCATTCCTAAATACGGCAAGGAGCCGAATATCACAGAATCAAAGAAATGAACCCAAAATATAAAAATATTATCAGGGCTGTAGAAAAGAGCGGGGAGATTGTTTTAAGTTATTTTGGCAAAAGTATTAAAACTGAGAGCAAGGGTATGCCCTTAAATTTTGTAACAGCAGCAGACTTAAAATCTGAGAAAAATTTAATCAGAGCCGTCGAGAAAGAGTTTCCAAAATATAATATTCAAAGCGAAGAGGCCGGCTTTATTGATAAAAAATCGGATTATACGTTTGTGATGGATCCCTTGGACGGAACCATCAACCTAAAAATCGGAATTCCCTATTTTTCCGTTACCATGGCTTTATTAAAAGGGGATGAAACAGTTTTTACCGTGATTAATAATCCTGTAACCAAGCAGACTTTTTACGCGGAAAAAGGCAAAGGAACATTTTTGAACGGTAAAAGAGCCAGGGTTAACGGTGTTAAAAATTTAGAGGATTGTGTGGCGGCCTATTCATGTGGCTGGCAAACTCCGCGGGCGCGTTCAATAAATCTTAAGAAAAAAATTCATGGCATTGGAATTAAAAGAATACTTGCTAATTGGGCGCCTGTTTACGATTTTTGTTTACTAGCTTCCGGAAAAATTGAGACTATGATATGTTATAATAACGAGCTTCATGATTTTGTCGGCGGTTTATTGTTAGTCAGAGAAGCCGGCGGCAAAATTACTGACTTTAAGGGCAAGCCGTTAAAAAATGACCGAGTTAACACCTTTTTAATGACTAACGGAACTTCTATTCATAACAAAATAATTAATGTCTTAAAAAAATAATTTAGTTTTTCGACTGGCGTTGGGGGATGGGAGAGGGTTTGTGTGTATGGTGTTAGGTGAAATTTACTTATTTTTATGTGGGAAGAAATTAAAGAAATATATAATGAAAATCATATAGGGATCAATGTCGGAGTCTTTACAGGATTTATATCTGGCTTTTTGACTGCATGCCTTTTCCGTATTATACAGTTGATTACAGATATGAAATTCTATCATAACGTAAAGAAAAATTATACCGGAAGTTATTTTGCATATTGGAAATACGACGAGAGAAATAAAAAAGTTTTTGATATAAATATAACAACATGTAAAAATTTTCTAAATTTTAATGGTTTTAGAATTGACGACGAAACAAAACTTACTGGTAAAGTTGAGATTAGTAAAGCCCTACAAAATTATGGAACTGGTTACTATGTGCATGATAAAGGATGGGGATTTATTGAATTACAACGAGGATCAGAAGGCCAAATTTTTATTCACCAGGTATACTCAGATCGTACTAATCAGATCACACAAGCGCTAACTTGGTTAAAAAAGTAAACATCATCCAACATGGCGTATTTGGCTACGCAAAAAAATAAATTTAATCTGTCTTAAAGAAAATATTTTTTAAATTTGCCAATATGGATAAATTGTTTTAAGATCTAGTCATGATTAATAACAAACAACAAATTAACTGGCAGAATTATGGTCGAATCGCAGTATTTATTGATGTGGCAAATGTTATTTACAGCTTAAAGGATTTAGGTTGGCGAATTGATTATAAAAAGCTCCAACAATATTTTAAAGCGCATAGTAAACTGGTTGACATTTATTTTTATTATTCAACAAACAAGGAAAACATCGGGCAGGCTAATTTATTGGAAATGCTGGCCCGCAGAGGTTTTAAAATGGTTGTTAAAGAAGTAAAGGTAATCAAGCTGAAAAATGGAGAACAATTATTTAAAGGCAACTGCGATGTTGAATTAACTATTGATACAATTGATCTAATGCCAGCTTACGACACAGCGGTGTTATTAAGCGGCGACAGTGATTTTGCTTCATTGATAAAATATATCCAAAAACATGGCAAGAAGGTAGTAGCTATTTCCACTCGCAATCATATTTCCAAAGAAATTATTGAAGCAGTTGATAAATTCATGTGGTTCAATTGGTTTAAAGCAGATTGGAATCTGACGGCTTAAAATCACAAAACCCTGCGATCCCGAAGGACAACAGGGTTTTGGATGATTTTTCTATTTAAAGTATATCAAATATAAAAGTTTTGTCAAGTTTTGCTAAAATTAGCTAAATTTTTATTCTTAAGACTTGCTCCTTTTAGAAAGCCATTATATAAAAATAAAAGAGCAATATCCGGTAATGAGATTTTATCCCGCAAACGAATTAAGTGACGACCAGACTAATTAGTGGGGTCCAAATATACAATGTCTAAAAGATATGTTGAAAGTCGCAGGTTTTAAACGCGTAGAAATATTTAAAACATATTTAGATAAAGAAGATAGGGGGCGAGTAATTATAAAAGCATATAAATAACAGTTGCCTGCGCCCTACATCGCCTGACAGCGGATTGCCGATTCACGAGTCAATTAAATAACTTGGGATTTAAATTATTTTATAACATCAAACATTTACCCAAGATTGACATTTATGATATAGTGAGGCCAGATAAGTAACGTTATGACCAGAGAAGCGATAATTAAACTAGCCAATGAGTAAAAAATAGTTTAGTTTTTCAGCTGGCGTTGAGAGATGGGGGCGTGTGTATGGTGTTAGAAACGAAATAATTAAAATTTTTAAAACAATTAACCTTAAACAATATGGGATTATATGACGCAGCAAAAGATGCTGCCAATATTCTGAAAGAAGCCGGCAAAATTAACGAGTACCAAAAAATACTTGATTTAATCGATGATCTTTTTAATAAAAGAGAAGAAATTGAAAAACTAAAAGCTGAAAATAATCAACTAAAAGAAGAAGCTAAAATTAAGGAAGAATATATATTTAAAAACAACTGTTATTGGCATAAAGAAAGTAACGATGGTCCATTTTGCTCAAGATGTTTTGATAAAGAAAAACATTTAATTAGAATCATTCCGCGCAGACCTGGTAGTAATAACGCAAAATGCCCTGAATGCAAATCTTTAGTTAACTATACAGGTATAAATGAATCCGTGGTTTTTCGACCTATATAATGTACCCATCTACTGGACAACTATATTAGGTGGATATGGTAGAATGAAACCATATGAAAAAGCTCTCACCAAAACAGAAAGCGTCTATCGCTTTAGCCGCCATTAGGGGTGAAAAGATTTCCAAACTGTCCAGTG
>JAHISB010000051.1 GCA_018818425.1 Patescibacteria group bacterium | reverse complement strand
GGGCTTAGCAGCTTTTGACAGCTCCTTTTTACTCATATTAGTCATATTTGTTACCGTTAACTTTAGTTATTAATTACGGTAACATTTTATATGACCCAACGAGGTCTAGGAAAGTAACATTTTAGATGTCCCAATGCGAAAGTTTTACATTTCATTTTAAGAGGAGTATAATGATAACGGATTTATAATTAAGCGCTTAATTATTATGGAAGTTAGTGATCAAAATTTTGAACAAGAAGTAATGAAAAGTGATTTGCCGGTGTTAGTTGATTTTTTCGCCGAATGGTGCGGCCCCTGTAAAATGCAGGCGTCCATTATTGAGGATTTAGAAAAGGAATATCAGGGCAAAGTTAAGATTGTTAAGATGGATATTGACCAGGCCTCCCAAATTGCCGGCAGTTATCAAATAATGAGCATCCCCACCATTATTTTATTTAAAAACGGAGAGCCGGCAGAAAGATTGTCCGGACTTCAGCAAAAAAATATTCTTAAAGAAAAGCTGGATAAATTGATAGAACATTAGAACATTAGAGCATGAGAGCATGGGAACATTAGAACATTAGAGCATTAGAACATTAGAGCATTAGAACACTAGAGCATTAGATTTATAGATTTTATTTTAATAATTCAGGGTTGTTATAGCGGCCCTGTTTAGTTTATAATAAGAATATGTCTAAAATGTTTAATGATATAGCAAGCCAGGTGAAAATCTCGGCAAAATATTTAAAACTTTCCGAATCTTTGGTAAAAAAATTAATTAAACCCCAACAAATTTTGCAAGCTAAATTAAATATTGGCGCCGGCAAGAATTTTTTAGCTTACAGAGTTCAATTTAATAATGCCCGCGGTCCGTTTAAAGGCGGCATCAGATATCATCCGCAAGTCAATCTTGGCGAAGTAAAAGCCCTGTCGCTTTTAATGGCTATCAAGTGCGCTGTTGTTGATATACCTTTTGGCGGCGGCAAGGGCGGAGTTAAAGTTGACCCTAAAAAGTTATCTAAAAAAGAATTAGAAAAATTATCACGCGCCTGGGTAAGAGCATTTTTTAAATATCTGGGGCCGGATAAAGATGTGCCGGCGCCCGATGTTTATACTAACGAGCAGATTATGGCCTGGATGCTGGCTGAATACGAAAAAATAGCCGGCAAAAAGTCGCCCGCTTTTATTACCGGCAAACCATTGAATAAAGGCGGTTCGCCAGGCAGAGACATTGCCACTGCCCAGGGCGCTTTTTATATTTTGGAGGAGGCCTTAAAAAAAATAAAGTTTAAAAATAAAAAGCCAACCGTAGCTGTCCAGGGCTTTGGCAATGCCGGTTATAATATCAGCCAGATTTTAAATAAAGCCGGCTTTAAAATAATTGCGGCTGCCGATTCCGCAGGCGGAGTGTTAGATTTAAAAAACAGCGGCATGCTGCCCCGCGATTTAATGGAGACTAAGCTTAAAAACGGGCTGGCTAGGGGCTGTTATTGCCGAAGGTCAGTCTGCGATTGTGAAAATTTTCAGAAAGCTGACAATAAAAAATTGTTGGAAACGCCTTGCGACATTTTGGTTCTAGCTGCTTTAGAAAATCAGATAACTTTAAGGAATGCCAATAACATTAAAGCTAAAATAGTTTTAGAAATTGCCAACGGCGCAGTGACCAAAGAAGCGGATAAAAAACTGGCTAAAAGAAAAATTTTAGTTCTGCCCGATATTTTGGCCAATGCCGGCGGAGTCACTGTTTCTTACTTTGAGTGGCTGCAGAATAAAAAGAAAGAAACTTGGTCAAAACAAAAAGTTTTAAATCAATTAAAAACTAAAATGACTATTGCCATAAACCAAGTCTGGCAGGTCAAGGAAAGTTATAAAATTAATTTAAGAACAGCCGCTTATATTTTGGCTTTGGGCAGGATTGTTGAAGCAATGCATGCCAAGAAACCCCTCGACAAGCCCGTTCGGCCTCGAGCTCACGGCCGAGAGGTCGGGGCCTATCGGCAAGATACAACCAACAAGTAACAAACAAATTACAAGATTCAAATTTCAAAATTCAAACGTTTGAGATTTGTAATTTGAGACTTCGTCGTGAGCGACTCAGTCGAAAGATTTGTTTGTATCTTGCTCGCCTCGCTTTGCGGTCGAAGCGGGTTGATTGTATCTTGAACAAGATGTTCCATGTGGAACGTTTTTTGATATAATAAATAATAGTATGAAATATCCTAATTTCAGCTTAGAAAAAAAGTTAATTAAAGAGGGTTATCAAAATATTGTTGGTATTGATGAAGTTGGTCGGGGCGCGTGGGCAGGACCAATCATCGCAGTAGCCGCGATGATAAGTTACAAAAAACAAGATACAAGTAACAAACAAACTCCAAATTTCAAATCTCAAATTTTAATTAAACGAAGCCGAGAGCTTGGCTCTCGTTTAAGGTATAAAATTAAAGACTCAAAATTATTATCAGAAAAAGTCAGGGAGGCGATGTTTGAACAGTTGTCATCAAGGGTTATTTGGTCATTGGGCATCGTCACTCACCGGGAAATTGATAAGCTGGGGCTTACCCGGGCTAATATTTTAGTTATTAAAAGAGCGTTAAGATGTTTAGAGATTGATCCGGATTATTTATTGATTGATAAGGTTAATGGTTTTAAATATAAACTTCCTCATCAGTTAATAGTTAAAGGAGACAGAAAAATTTTATCAATCGCTGTCGCTTCGATACTGGCTAAAGTCACTCGCGACAGAATGATGAGAAAGCTTCATCAAAAATTTCCTCAATATCATTTTCATCGGCATAAGGGCTATGGCACTAAACTTCATCAAGATTGTTTAAAAAAGAATGGAGCTTGCCGTCTGCATCGGTTAAGCTATAAGCCAATTAGGACTTTGGTTAAAAGTTAATCGGTTACGAGGCCCATATCGTAAGGCGTTAAAGGGTTGCGTATCTTATTTACGCTCAATCCAATTATCTTAAATTACAATTTATTGATAATTTTGCTATAATGTATTTGTATGAATAATAATAAATATCCGGGCGGCAACGAACTGCTGGACCCCCAACACTTGCTTCAGGATGTTTTAGAATTGTCTTATGGCTCTAAAGCGGCCGATTTGGGCTGCGGCTCCATGGCTTTTTTTACTTTGGAAGCGGCTAAACTGGTAGGCAACAAAGGCCAGATTTTTGCCTGCGATATTTTAAAAGATGTTCTTTCCAGCGTAGAATCCAAGGCCAGGCAGGAAGGTTTGTATAACATTAAAACAGTCTGGACTAATTTGGAAATAGCGGGAGCGTCTAAAATTCCTGCGGAGAGCGTGGACTATGCTTTTTTGGTTAATACCTTGTTTCAGACGCAGAAACATTTAGAGATGCTTCAGGAGGCCTACCGCCTGCTTAAGCCCGCAGGCAAGCTTTTATTGATAGAATGGAGTCCGGCCGGCGGACCCGTCGGCCCGGTTAAAAGTTTGCGGCTGGCCCAAAGCGATGTGGAAAGGATGGCCGCCGAGGTCGGCTTTACCAAAGAAAAATCATTTGCCGCCGGGCAGTATCATTACGGGATTATTTTTGTGAAGTAATCCCGCACCAGTTTTTTATTTTTTTTCTCTGTAAACATTAATTATAAAGAGAGATTTAACTATAACGCCCTTTGTTTTATGAAAAAAACTGGTGCGGGATTGATTTTTTTACTCGTTAATATAAACTATTATTTGATATGAATAAATTTTTAAACTTTTCATTCTGGTTAGATGCCAAGCCCCTGCCTTTTATGCCGGTATTTTACTGGCTGGCGCTGGGCGTTTGTTTGGGAGCAATAATTTTAGGCGTTATTTCTTCTGTTTTACGGTCAAAGAAATTTAAAGACAATAAGCTGGCCAAAAAAGTTTGGCAGAAAATCGGCAATTGGTCGTATAGCTTTGGCGGCGCGGGCTTGGTTTTGATTTTTTTAAAACAGCAGAGAGTGCCTTATTTAGGCATGAGAGTTTGGTTTGTTTTATGGCTGTTGGCGTTTTTTGTCTGGTTATTATTTATATTGAAATATATTTTTATTAAAGTTCCTAAAATTAAAAAAGAGCAGAAAAAAAAGAAAGAGTTTGAGAAATACCTGCCGTAAAATCCTAAATCCTAAATTCCAAATCCTAAATAATATCAAAATTCAAATAATCTAAATTCAAAACATTAAATATCAACACTTTTTGACTTAATACCGCCTTGAATATTGTAATTTAGATATTTGAATTTTAACAGAGAATTCAGTGATGGCGCTGTTTTTTGTTTGTTGAAAATAAAAAACCCAAGACACAGACTGTCTTGGGTTTTGTCGAAGATTTTCAGCGAAGATTAGGCGGCAATGGCATGGGCGGTAATGCCTATCGATTCCGCCAGTTCAACCAGAGTACGGTCGATAATTTGGTCCGCATTTGGGTCATCATCCATAAACCCTGGATAGGTAATAATGAAGTAGTCTTCGGTTTTATCCCTATCCTGGGCCACGATGACCCAGCATTGCTTGCTACCTCGCTTCTTAAAAGTTCCCTCGGGGAAGAACAGCTTAATTCTTCCAGGCTGGAATCCCCTTTTGCCCGCGGGCCAGGAGTTGAGGAAGGCCTCTCTACCATCTCTTAGCAATACTAGGGTATCCTGTGAGATACCCTTACTCATCTGTTTCGCCAGGCCTTTAATGGCCTGTTCTAGTGTAAGTGGGAGAGCCATGATAACCACCTCGCTTTTATCCCATTCTCCTTTTAGGATGGGTTGAGTTAACCCTGAAGTTTACCAGTCAGACTGGCTCCTGTCATTTAGATTATTATAGTGTTCAAACTTTCCTCAAATTACCAGTATTATACTCCTTCGCTTTAATAATTCCGATTTTCTAATTTTTATGAGCTTGCTTTCTTAACTAACTTTAGCTAATTTATTAAAGTTAAGCTTCGGAGCATATACGGAATTAATTTAACAATGTGGTATATAATCCGAAAATTCGGAATTTGGAAATCGGATTATAATGATAAGTTGGGGAAAGGGGCGAAACATCCCTATAAAAGGGGCTCCGCCCGAAAAACCAGCGGCCTTTATGGCCACTATTCTATCCGGGAGTTGTTTCCAAGTCTTGTAGGGCGTGTTATATTGTTTAAACCCTAGTTCTTGGATAAGAAAGTTAAGTGATCGCTACCAAGGATAGTCTCCAAAGATATTGACCGCACTCTCTCCACAGATAGAATATTGGCTACAAAAAAGCTAATTTCAGCTAAATTTCAGATAAGGAGAGTAGAAATTAAGCTGAAATTAGCTATTTTTGACTTTCTCTCCTCAATTATTTTTTCAAATTTCAATTTAATATATTATAATAGCATACTTTAGAAATTTTGTCAAGGATTTTAAATCAAAAATATTAATGTTTTTGCTAAGGTTAGCTAAAATAATCATTAATAATTCACTGATAATCATGGATAGTTCACCTCTCAATAAACTCGAGGTCTGTCGACAGATGGCGCGCGGATAACTCGCGGGTTAATAATGAAACGTATCTGTGAGCCATCTATGTGTCATAAGTCGATAGACTTTGAGTTTATCGAAAAGCGAACTATCCGCGTAACAATATGAAAAGTCAAAAAACAGCTAAAATTGGCGAAAAATTGGCTTGTAAACATTTAGTTAAAAATCAATACTATATAATTGAAACAAATGTAAGATTCAGAGAAGGCGAGATTGATATTATAGCCAGAAAAGAAAATCAGCTGATTTTTGTTGAGGTTAAAACCAGAACCAACTGGAAATTCGGCTATCCGGAAGAGGCATTTGATAATCGCAAAAGGCAAAGGCTGGAAGCGGCTATAAATCGCTATCTTTTGAAAGCCGATTATGAGGGCGACTGGCAGGCCGACCTTATTGCTATAGACCTAAACGGCCATAAAGCAGAACTTAGGCATTATAAATCAATTGAGCTGACTTAAAGTAATTAAGATTTTTTACACAAGTTCTGCCCAGAAAATACCCTTGCTTTTTTTATGGTTTTAAAGTTAAGTATAATTATCTAAAAATTAATTCTCTTATTTATGAGCAAGAGATCATCTTTTTTACTGGGGGGCATAATGATAACCCTTTTTTTAATTCAGCCGCTTGGTTTGCCTGTGACCCTGGCTTTTGAAGGCCAGTGCCATTTAAAGCATTGCTTTGTGCCGGCGCCGACGATTTTGGGCCCGGAGCAGGACGATATAGTTAATATTTTAAGGCCGGGCATTAAGGGCTTAACTTGGAAGACCGCTATCGTTAAAGTTTATCTTGACGGCATAGAACTTCCTAATGTTAAACAGATTAAGCACGAAGATTATTACGGCAGTTTTTATGTGGAACCGGCTTACGATTTGGCGCCGGGCATTCATTATGTTTATACCATAGCTCACAGCGAAAAACCCGGCTGGTACGACCAAAGCAAAGAATCAATTTATATCTACTTTACGGTGGAGCCGCCTCCGCCCCCGCCGGTTAAACCAATTCAAGTTCCATTGCCAATTGTTGAGCCGCTTCCGTTGCCGGAAACAGCCAGCGATGTAACCGAACCGGCCCTGCCATTGCCTATTGAAGATGGTTCTCAAGTTGAAGATGATTTACAGGAAGCAGTTGAATCAATTTTGCCCCAGCCGGCCGAAGAAGAATCTAAAGAAGCAGTTGAAGAGATATTAATATCCCCGCCAGAAATTCTTGATAAACAAGTGGATATTATTGAATCAAACCAAGGCCAGTCCGCAGTGGCAGTGGAAGCAGGACAGATTGAAGGCGGCGTTTATGTTAAAGAAGAATCTTTAGAGGATATTGCTGCTGCTCAACCAGCTAAAAAAGAACAGCCCGTTGATAAGCTGGGTCTGCAAGGCGCTGCCGGACTCTCCGATCTGGGGAAAATTTTAGAAAACGAGTTTGTTAATAAGGAAATGGCAGATAAGAGCAAAAGAAACAGAATTATTGGCTTATCTGTCCTGGCTTTAATAGTTGTTTTTTCCATCATTTGGCTGGCAGCCGATAAGCATAAGTTTAAAGATAAAACTGACCGAGGCAAAGAAGGAGAACTGCCTCCTCCTCCGCAGCCGCCTCAAGAAAGGGCCAAAGCCGGCCGGCCCAGTTACAATGCCAGTTTAGATGATAGTAAAAGCACAGAGGTAAGCCCTCCGCCCATAGAGCCGGCTAAACAGACTTTAGAAGCTAAACCAGATTCAGGCAGATATTTTGCCTCGCCCCCGCCTTCGCCGCATTCGCTTTATCCGCCAAAATCAGATGAGGCAATGAGATCAGATGAAATAAAATATGTTCCCCTGGATACAGATAATCAACTTGATACTGAAAACGCCTTAAAAGATTTAGAAGAACGGTTCATCCCCGGAGAAGGCGAAGACCATGGCAGGCTGTTGTAGAAACTTGACTTCTTTATTAATTTAATATATCATCAAAATAAGCTAGTGTACGGTACACTAGCTTATTTTGATGAATCTTTTTATTTAATGATTAAATTTCACTAAGAATCACCGAAAGCGCCGACAGTTCACGGATGATTCACTGAGAATCCACTGGTATCAGTGTAAAATCAGTACGAATCTAGTGAACTGTCAGTATTCCCAGTGTTAATCAGTAAAAAAATAACATATTAATTTATTCACCTAATCAACAAATATATGACAGATATTCAAGATGCCGTTCAATTAATTTGCGAAGAGAAAAATATTTCTGTTGAGTCTGTTTTAGAAACCATAGAGGCGGCCTTAGCGGCTGCCTACCGCAAGGAGTTCGGCAATAAAAAGCAAAATATCAAAGTTAGTTACGATTTAGCCGCCAATAAAATGGAGATTTTTGACGTTAAAACCGTTGTAGAAGATATAGACCTGGAGGAGCTAGAAACCCAGCGCCAGGAATTAGAAGCTAAAAAAGAAGCGGGCGAAGAAGTTGATGAAGAGGAGTTTAAGCGGTTCAACCCCAAAACAGAGATGATGCTGGCAGAAGCTAAGGAACTTGATGCTAAGGCGGAAATCGGCCAGGAATTAAAAATTAAATTAGAAGTGCCCGGCGAATTCGGCCGCATGGCTGCCCAAACCGCCAAGCAAGTAATTATTCAGCGCCTGCGCGAAGCGGAACGAGAAACAATCTTTAACGAATTTAAGGAAAAAGAGGGCCAGCTCTTTAATGTGGTGGTCCAAAGACGAGAGGGCCGCAATGTTTATTGCGATATTAATAAGGCCATGGCTATTCTGCCTCCCGATGAACAGATGTTTAATGAGCAATATAACTCGGGCCAGCGCTTAAAGGCCATTTTAATTTCTATTGCCCGGTCAGCCAGGGGCCCGGAGATGATTGTTTCCAGAGCCCATCCGGATTTATTAAAGGAGTTGTTTAAAATGGAAGTGCCGGAAATAGCGGCCGGCGCCGTAGAAATTAAATCGGTGGCCAGAGAAGCCGGCGCGCGTTCTAAAATTGCCGTTATGTCGCACGAAGATAATATTGACCCGGTGGGTTCCTGCGTGGGCCAGCGGGGAACTAGAGTTCAGACGGTTATCAACGAGCTTAGCGGTGAAAAGATTGATATTATTGAATGGTCGGATAATGTAGAAACTTTTATTGCCAACAGCCTGTCGCCGGCTAAAATTTCGAGCATTAAGATTGATGAGAAAAATAAAACGGCTAAAGTCAGCGTTAAAGAAGAACAGCTGTCTTTGGCCATCGGCAAAAGCGGTCAAAATGTCCGGCTGGCTGCCAAGCTGTCCGGCTGGAAGATTGATATCGAAGGCGCGGAAAAGGTTTTGGACGAATCATCCTCCGCCTCCGACGACGCAAAAGCTACGCCGGCTAAAAAAGCTACGGATGATAAGGAAGAAGTCAAAGATAAAAAAGACGAAACCTCCAAGACTAATGATCAAAAAATTCAAAAAGATTTAAAAGATAAAACATCCCCATCCGCTAAAGCTATAGGGGACAAGGAAGAGAAAGAAGAAAAGTTTGATGATCAAAAACCATCACAGGAATTAAAAGAAACAGCAGAGGAACACAAGGAAGAGGCAGTAGAAGAATCAAAAATCAAGGCCAAGACAAAGAAAAAGGATGAGTCCAACAAAGAATCAGAAGAAAAAAAAGAAGATAAATAACCCACGCCCTACTCCCTACTTTCTACTTTCTACAACCTATAATCTATAATAACTAATTTTAAAATTATGAACCCAGCAATTCTATTTTCTTTAATCGCTTCTGTGGTGGCAATTGTTTACGGAGTGATTTTAATTAAAACAGTTTTTAAAAAGCCGGCCGGTTCGGAAAAGATGCGGGAAATTGCCCGGGCCATTCAACAGGGCGCCAGCGCTTATTTGAATCGCCAGTATAAAACCATTGCGGTTATCGCTTTGGTTTTATTTATTGTTTTATGGCTGGCCATAGACTTAAGAACAGCTTTAGGATTTTTAGTGGGTGCGGTTTTTTCGGCCCTGGCCGGTTATATTGGCATGAACGTTTCGGTCAGGGCTAATGTGCGGACTACCGAAGCGGCTAAAACCGGATTAAGCCCTGCCCTGCAGGTCGCTGTTAAAGGCGGCGCAGTTACCGGCCTGTTAGTAGTCGGCCTGGGACTTTTGGGCGTAGCCGGGTTTTATGCTCTGGGCGGCGGCATTAAAGCTTTAATCGGCCTGGGTTTTGGCGGCAGTTTAATTTCTGTTTTTGCCCGGCTGGGCGGCGGCATTTTTACTAAAGCGGCTGATGTAGGCGCCGATCTGGTCGGTAAAGTAGAAGCCGGCATACCAGAAGATGACCCCAGAAACCCGGCTGTGATTGCCGACAATGTCGGCGATAATGTCGGCGACTGCGCCGGCATGGCCGCCGATTTATTCGAAACTTACGCGGTTACTTCGGTGGCGGCTATGCTTTTGGGGTCGCTTATTTTTGGCAATTATCCTAATGCTATTTTATACCCCTTGGTTATCGGCGGCATATCGATCATCACCTCTATCATCGGCACCTGGTTTATTAAACTAGGTAAATCACAAAATATCATGGGCGCTTTATATAAAGGTCTGCTGGTCGCCGGAGTTTTAGCCGCTATTTTATTTTATCCGGCTACAAAAATGTTGATGTCGGAAATAACCCAATATTCTGTCATTAATTTATACTTAGCTTCACTCATTGGTTTAGCAGTAACAGCTTTAATGGTTGTTATCACCGAATATTATACTTCTACCAAATACAAGCCGGTTAAAGATATTGCCAAGGCCTCGGAATCTGGCCACGGCACTAATGTTATTGCCGGCCTGGCCGTTTCGATGAAGTCAACGTTATGGCCGGTTTTAGTGATTGTGGCGGCCATTCTTGGCGCTTATAATCTGGCCGGGCTTTACGGTATTGCCGTGGCGGCCATGAGCATGCTTTCTTTGGCCGGCATTATTGTAACCATCGACTCTTACGGACCCATTACCGATAATGCCGGCGGCATTGCCGAAATGGCCGAACTTGACGAGTCGGTCAGAAAAGTCACCGACCCGCTGGACGCGGTCGGCAATACCACCAAAGCCATAACCAAGGGCTATGCCATTGCTTCGGCCGGACTGGCCGCTCTGGTTTTATTTGCCGCTTATGTTCAGGAGTTTGCCAGCAGAGGCGTTTATCTTAAATTTCCCTTAGATGAACCATTGGTATTAGCCGGTTTATTTATCGGCGGAGCCCTGCCCTACATTTTTGGCGCTAAAGCTATGCAAGCGGTTGGCAAAACAGCAGGCGAAGTGGTTGAAGAAGTCAGGCGCCAGTTTAAAGAGATTCCCGGCATTATGGAAAGAACAGCCAAGCCGGATTATTCCAAGGCCGTAGACATTGTCACCAAATCTGCTTTAAAGCAAATGATTGTGCCGGCCCTGATTCCCGTGGTTGTTCCGGTTCTGGTTGGTTTTATTTTAGGTCCGGTGGCTCTGGGCGGCGTTTTAGTCGGCAGCATTATCACCGGCATCTTTATGGCCATTGCTATGACTTCCGGCGGCGGCGCCTGGGATAATGCTAAAAAATATATAGAAGAAGGCAACTTTGGCGGCAAGGGATCGGCAGCTCATAAAGCGGCTATCACCGGCGATACCGTGGGCGATCCCTATAAAGACACGGCCGGACCCGCTATTAATCCGATGATTAAAATTTTGAATGTGGTGGCGTTGTTATTGGTGGCGTTGCTGATTTAGGATTATAGATTATTCGTATATAACCTTAATGTAGATACGCGCCGTGGCGCGTATCTATTTTATTTTTGATTAAAAAATCAGGGCGTTTGCTAAAATCATTAAAAGTGATAGAATGTTAGAACTTATTATTAATCAATAAAAACATGAAAAGCGATTATAAAATTCTTGAGAAAGAGTTAAGTTATAAAGTATACGGGGTATTTTAAAAGGTTGGTAAAGATTATGGAACTTTTCAAAGAGAATCACTGTACCATAAGGATCTTGAGGAAGAATTATCTGCAAGAGGTATTAATTTTGTAAGTAAACCCAAGATAAATATATTATCGAAAAGAACCGGTAAAAAGATTGATTTTTTTGTGCCTGACTTGATTATTGAAGATAAAATTATCGTGGAAATTAAATCAGTAAAAAATATATTAGAGAGTTATATTAGTCAATTAGTAAAATATTTAGAATTTAGTAAATATGAGATAGGTTATTTAGTAAATTTTGGAACATTACATACCGAGATTATTAGAAGAATATTTACCAATGATAGAAAGAATTACTGACCACGCGAACAACCACTGACTTACCACGAACCACTGACAGAAGATGTCAGTGGTCAGTGAACTGTTAGTGGTAAGTCAGTGTGGTCTGTGATATATAAAACTATGCAAATATCAACAAAAGAATTAAACAAATCGCAAACAGAACTAACCATCGAAGTTTCTGCCGAAGAAGCCAGGCCCTTTTTAGAAAAGGCGGCTGTTCGCTTATCCAAAGAAACCAAGATAGAGGGCTTTAGGCCGGGAAGAGCGCCTTACGATATCGTCAAACAAAAATTGGGTGAAATGAATATTTATCAGGAAGCGCTGGATAATATTATCACTCATTTTTACTGGCAGGCAGTAGAGCAGGAAAAAATCAATACGGTCAGCCAGCCCAAGATTGATCTGGAAAAGTTTGCGCCGGGCAATCCGATAATTTTTAAAGCCACCGTGGCTTTAATGCCTAAAATCAAGCTTGGTAATTACAAGTCAATCAAAGTAAAAAAGAATAAAGCAGAAGTCGAGACAGCCGAAGTTGATAAAGTTATTAAAGATATCAGAAAAATGCAGGTTAAAGAAATTTTGGAAGATAAGCCGGCGGAAAAAGATGATAGAGTCGAAGTTGATTTCACCGTTTCTTTAGATAAAGTAGTAATTGAAGACGGCACAGGTAAAAAATATCCTGTTGTTATTGGCGAGGGCTTTATGGTGCCGGGTTTCGAAGATCAATTAATTGGCATGAAAAAAGATGAAGAAAAAAGTTTTCAATTAAAATTCCCGGAAAAATATCAAAACTCAATGGTAGCCGGCAAGCTTTGTGATTTTAAAGTCAAAATGCTTAATGTTTATAAGCGCGAACTGCCGGAAGTCACAGATGAATGGGCAAAGTCAGTCGGCGCGGAAAATATCCAAAACCTAAAATCTAAAATCAAAAAAAATCTTGAAGACGAAAAGAAGTTCCACGAGGAACAGCGGGCAGAAATCGAAATGCTCAAGAAAATCATAGAACAAACAGAATTTTCCGATATCCCGGATGTTTTGGTGGAAAACGAAGCCCATCGCATGGTTCACGAATTTGCAGACAGCATCAGCCAGCAGGGTTTAAACTTCGATGATTACTTAAAGAACATCAATAAAGATAAAAAACAGCTGGAAGAAGAATTCAGGCCTAAAGCTTTAGAGCGCGTCAAAACTTCGTTAATCATCAAAGAAATCGCTGAACAGGAAAATATTTTGCCGAAAGATAAAGAAATTGAAGAAGAGCTGAAAAGAATCGAAAGCCAAATAGACAGCGAAGAAGCCAAAAGAAACATTAGGTCAGATGGCTATAAGCAGTATGTGACTACAATTGTCAGGAATCGGAAAGTTATTGAGATGCTAAAGTCACTAATAATTCGCGAATAATACACAAATATACTCACTAATATGTCGCTAATTCACTAATAAGAGGGACGAAGACCCTCTTATTTGGTATAATATAGTCGTGTATCGCGAATCATGTATCGTGTATCCTGGTACATAATTTACGATATAAGATACAAGATACACGATATACGACTAACGATACACAATTTATGAAATTCGGTGCCCACATTTCTATCGCTGGTGGCTTAGACAACGCTCCCGGCAATGCTAAAAAGATCGGCTGTGAAGTCTTTCAGATGTTTTCGCGTTCGCCGAGAGGCGGGTTAGCTCCTAAACTGACATCTGCGATTATCAAAAATTTCCAATCAGAAATGAAAAAAAATAAGCAGCTTGATGCTTATATTCATACTCCCTATTACATCAATTTAGCCTCAACTAATAACAGGATTCGTTTTGGGTCAATAAAAGTTATCAGAGAAGAGCTGGAACGGGCTGGTCAATTAGGCGTTAAATATGTAATGACCCATTTGGGCAGCGCCAACGATCTGCCTCGGGGCCAGGCGATCAAAAAAGTAATAGAAGGGGTCAGAAAAATTCTTGACGGCTATAAGGGCGCCACCCTGTTCTTGATCGAAAATTCCGCGGGGTCCGGCAATATCATCGGCGATCAGTTCGAAGAGATCGCTAAAATCATCAAAGGCCTGCCTAAATCATCACAAAATAAAACAGCCATTTGCTTCGATACCTGCCACGCCTTTGCTTCGGGTTACGATTTAAGAAATAAAAAAGCCATTGATCAAACACTCAATAAGTTTAATAAAGTTATCGGCTTATCAAAACTCAAGTTGATTCACCTAAACGATTCTAAAACTGATTTAGGTTCGCATGTAGACAGGCACGAACATATCGGTTTAGGCAGAATCGGCAAGCCGGGCTTTAAAGAATTCATTAATCACCCTAAGCTGAAAAAAATCAATATGATTCTGGAAACGCCGGATGATGATCGCGGTAATCAGCAAAGTGATTTAAAAATAATTAAGAAACTAAGGAAATGATCAAGAACCAAAATGAAAAGAACCAAACAAGAACCAAAATTAAAGATAAAAAATTTGTATTTTGGAAATTTTAATTTGTTTGATTATCGGCTCTTTTAATTTAGAATTTTTATGACCATCGGCATTTACATCATCATCATTCTGGCTTTGGGTTATGTTTCTGTTTACATCAGAGAGCGTTATTTAAATGTTAAATGGATGAAGCCGTTAACCTGGCTGGGTATTTTAATTCACGAATCTGCTCATGCTATTGCCTGCTATGCCACCGGCGGCAAAGTAGTTAGGATGAACGTCAGCTCTACTCAAGGCAGCGTGGAACATTACCAGCCCAAGATTCCCTTTTTAGGCCCAGTCTTGGTTTCGGTTGCGCCCTTGCTGGGCGGCATTGTCATCGTTGGTATTTTAAATAAAGTGCTTTTGGCTAATGCCATCGAAATTCAGTCAATAAATATCCGGGAGAATTTAGTGGGCATTTTTTCCTCATTCAATTTTTTAAGCTGGCAGACCTGGGTTCTGATTGTCTTTTTTTTGAACATTGGCGTAATCGTCGGTCCGTCAGTTCAGGATTTAAAAAACATCTGGCTGCCCGTGGTTTTATCATTTTTTTTGAATATAGAAGAGATTGCTCAAATTTTAGCTTTTGCTATTGCTTTAATCATTATCAATATTCTGCTTTTTGCTTTGATTTGGACGGTTAAAACATTTATAACTCACAGATAAAACGCAGCTATCGCTGATAAACGCAGATATACACTGATAAGCGCGGAGACCGCTGACCATTAGCTGATACTCGCGGATAATCGCTGATGTTAAAATATTATCAGTGGATATCAGCGCATATCAGCGTACCTCAGCGTGTCTCGGCGCATATCAGCGAAAAAAATCATGAACAACGAACTTCTATTCATCATCATGTCGTTAGTTTCTTTAAGCTTTGTTTTGCTGGCTTTTAGATTAGGCAAAGTTTGGCTCGTCGGTATAATCTGCGCCAATGTGATTTTGATGAATATCTTTGTGGTCAAAGGCATGTACTTGTTTGGCCTAGCAGCGACCGGCGGCAATGTTTTATACGCTTCAATATTTTTAGCAACTGATTTATTATGCGAACATTACGGCAAAAAAGAAGCGATGCGGGCAGTGCGAATCGGCTTTTTTGTTTCCATCTTCTTTTTAATCATGAGCCAGTTTATTTTAAGATTCATTCCGGCTGATTATGATTTTGCCCAAGGAGCTATGAAAACTTTATTCACCTTAACGCCCAGAATTGTTTTAGGTTCAATGGCAGCTTATCTTGTCAGTCAGCATCTGGATGTCTGGCTGTTTAATAAAATAAAAGAAAAAACTCAAGGCAGAATGTTATGGTTAAGAAACAACGGTTCAACTTTTGTTTCCCAGTTGGTTGATTCAGCAATTTTCACGGTTATTGCTTTTGCCGGCGTGTATCCTCTGCTTGAGTTAATTGTATTTACCTATATAATAAAGATAATCGTGGCAGTTCTGGATACGCCGTTTATGTATTTTAGTAAAATGATAAAACGTTAGGCCTTCTATAGATACGCGCCGCGGCGCGTATCTATAGAAGGCCTTCCCAGTTCTATGGAAATCACCAATCCCCGATTATCCCCGATTCAATCGGGGAGGGGACAAATCCAAAAAATTGAAAAGTTTATAGAATCAAAACTGGATTCTTTGAATTGGCAGCATACGTTGGAAGTCAGAAATATCGCTTTAAAGCTGGCGCGGCTGGAAAAAGCTGATAAGGATATTGTGGAAGCGGCGGCGTTGTTTCATGATATCGGGAAAATTAAGGGCGATGACAATCATACACCAAGAAGCGAAGAGATAGCTAGAAAATATTTGGAAAGTGAAAGTTTCAATCAGAATTTTATTGAGGAAGTTGTTTACTGCATTGCCGTTCATGAATATCATTGGATTGGAAAAGCAAATTTAATTAAAACCATTGAAGCTCAAGTTTTGGCTGATGCTGATACAATACAAAAATTATCACCATGGGGCATAATTAAACATTCAATAAAATATCAGGAAGATTTTAATAAAAGTTACGAAGAAGGAATTAAAAAGTTATGGGAGAAGTTAATGAAATGCTATAATTTAATTCTGACTAAAAGTGGACAAAAAGAAGCTGAAAAAGGCTACAAATTTGTCAAAGATTTTTTTAAAGATTTGTTGTAACACTGACCACACGCCTGTCCTCCGAAACGAAGTGCAGGAGGAAACAGCCACTGACTTACCACGCCTGCCCGCCTATGGAGGGAACCACTGACAAATAAATGTCAGCGGTCAGTGACCTGTCAGCGGTAAGTCAGCGTGGTTAGCGCTCATTAGTGAATTAGCGACATATTAGTGATGCAGATTATTGACTATTAGCATAATATTAGTGTTCTATGAAAATTGCCATCATCTCCGACACCCACGATAACGTGCCTAATTTAGAAAAGGCCCTAAAGTGGATGAAGGAAAATAAAATTGAACAAATTATCCATTGCGGCGACTTATGCGCGCCGTCTATTTTAATTAAAACTCTGGGGCCGGGTTTTGCCGGGCCCATTCATATGGTTTTTGGCAATGTTGAAGACCGGGATTTACTCACTCAAATAGCCGCTGACTTGCCGCAGGTAACTCATTACGGCGATAAAGGAGAAATTGAGCTAGACGGCTCGCCTCGAGCGAAGTCGAGAGGCGAAGCGGGCAAAAATATTGCCTTTGTTCATTATCCCGATGAAGGCAGAAAGCTTGCTGAATCAGGAAAATATGATTTGGTTTTTTACGGGCATAACCATAAACCCTGGGAAGAAAAAATTGGCAGTACTAGATTAATCAATCCCGGCACTCTGGCCGGCCTGTTTGCCAAAGCCACCTTCGCGGTGTATGATACGGAAAGTGATAATTTGGAGTTAAAGATTTTAGAAAAGTTTTAATTTAATAATTTTCGAAGCCGACAGCCAGGCTGCCGGCTCCCGGTTACCGATATATGAATTTCAATAAAGAAAAACAAATAGCCAAGAAGGTCGTTTTAGAAGCAGGCAAGCTTTTAAAAAATAATTTTAATAAATTCGACCGCTCAAAGCATTTTAAAATTAAATCCAAAGACCAGATTCAAACATGGGTCGATAGGGCAGCCGAGCGGGCGATTCTTAAAGAAGTCAAAAAAAATTTCCCGGCGCATCATATTCTTTCCGAAGAAGCGGGAGAAAATAACAAAAAGTCAGATTTTTTTTGGATAGTGGATCCTTTAGACGGAACAACTAATTATACAATGCATCTGCCGGCTTACGGAGTCTCGGTGGCCTTGGCCTACAAAGGCAAAATTGTTCTGGGCGTAACTTATGTGCCGGAGCTCGGGGAGCTTACAGTGGCCCAAGTCGGCCAGGGCGCTTTTACCAATAATAAACGATTAAAAGTTTCTGCCAATAATAAATTGAATAAATCTCTGCTGACTTTTTGCCATGGCAGCCTGGTTTATGATATTAAGCGGGCCATTAAGCTTTACAGCAAGTTTAAATTAAGGGGCTTTGATTACCGGCAGATTGGCAGCGCGGTGATAGAATTTAATTTTGTGGCCTCGGGCCGGACCGAAGCCATTATGCTGCCGGGCGCCAATTTATACGACGTGGCTGCCGGCGCATTAATCGTTAAAGAAGCCGGGGGCAAGGTTACAGATTTTAGTAATAAAGAGTGGAACATAAAATCAAAAGACATTTTGGCTTCAAACGGCAAAGTTCATAATCAGGTTTTAAAGATAATTAATGAAACATAACGCGGAGATGCGCTGATTATTTGTTGGTATTCGCTGATAAACGCTGATATAAAATCCGCGAATATCTGCCCGCTTCGCCTCTCGACTTCGCTCGAGGCGAGCGCGTATCCGCGCACCTCAGCGCGTCTCGGCGTTAATCAGCGCAATTAAAATGAAAGTTAAAGTTAAAGCAATCCCAAAATCAAGCGTTTCTCATATTCAAGAAAGTCTGGAAGGCGATTTAAGAGTTAAGCTGAAATCAGCGCCTGTCCGCGGCCTAGCCAATAAAGAATTGATTGAACTGTTGGCAGGGTATTATAAAGTTTCTAAGAATCAGATAACAATAATCAAAGGCCTGACTTCTAAAAATAAAATAATTGAAATAAATTATGGATTCTAGACTTCAACAACCGCCTCACCATGCTTTTCATAATAAACCGCCGTTGCCAAAAGAACATAAACCATTGCCAAATTTAGAAGAACTAAGACTGGTTCCGCCGCCGCCTCATCACCAACCGCTTCATCAGAAATTTAAGAAAGGAGTGTTAATCAAAAGTATTATTTTGGGCGCTATTTTAGCGGCGCTAGTCGGCTTAATGCTCAATTTTTTTCAGATCAGCATTAATGTAATATTGCCTGTCCTAGCCCCTATTTGGGTCGGTTCTATAACTTTGTTTTACCAGGTATTTAAAGAGAAGTAATATAACCAATATAAAAATCACCTATTCAAGGCGATTTTTATATTTTATAAATTATTTTGGTGCCGCGGGAGAGACTCGAACTCTCACGGGATTGCTCCCATTGGATTTTAAGTCCAACGCGTATACCAATTCCGCCACCGCGGCTTAAATAAAAATGGAGCGAGTGACCCCGAATTTATTGAGGGGCGAGCTTATCCTTAACAAAATAATTAAAATGGAGCGAGTGACCGGATTCGAACCGGCGACCTTCTCCTTGGCAAGGAGACGTTCTAGCCAACTGAACTACACTCGCTTGCCAAAATTTTTGCCTAATATATATAAATAAATTCAGCTATTAATAAAATGATAATCCAATAAATTCTATGTAGCAAAAATTTAGGCGAGCGAGCCATCATTTTATTGATGACTTAAATAATTTTTTATAACTTTATTTAAATAATATCGGCCCCAACCAGTCTTTAAATATTTTTCACGATTCAATGCATCCTTTTGATACCGATACGCTTCATAATATATTAACTTTAAAGGCCTTCTGTCCATTGTTGGCTTGACTAGCCCGTTACAATGTTGTCTAAATCTTAAAGCAATATTACTAGTATAACCAGTATAAATTCCCTTATCTTTAAGACTGAATAAAATATAGGCGAAATACATATAATCGCTCTTCTTGTTCACCTTAGCGATTATAACAAATTCAGTAAATTTGTAAAGGTCAGTGTGATTTTAACTTGAAGATTTCATTAAATTAATCTATAATAAATATTACAGCGTTCAGGCGCTGTTAAAAGTTTTTTTCCAGAATACATTTTCATCCCGCACCTTGCGATTTCGCTCAAGATGCGTGATTCATCACAATCTGGAGAAAATAATATTGCATGAAGGTTCCTGCCCTTAAACTGTTCGATTAGCTCGAGCGTTGGGATGGTTGAACTGTGTAATATTATACATTTCATTACTGGCAGTCCCGGGTTAATCCCGGGGTTGCTTTTTTATTACTTTGTTTAATTTGACAAACCTTTTAGATTTGATAGGGTAAAAGTATATGAAATGCGACGGCTATAAAATATGCGCCGTCGCCTAATAGAGAAAAAATCCTTTATTTTAGCCAAAGTTAAAATAAAAACATTGCGCCGTCGCATAATAATAGACAAAAACAAAAGGTTTATCAATTGTGATTAAAGAAAAGATATGTCTATTTTAAGTAAAATACTAATACTTTACAAAAAAATTTGGCGTTTTTTAGCCAAAAAAAGTAACCACTCGATTTATGGATTATAGAAGAAAAAACAGCTCATCTTTTCATCCAGCGCCGTTAGGGGCCATAAGTCCGTGGTGCGGGATTCATAAAGTTGGCCTTATTTTAGACAAAAAGCCGATTTTTACGATACTTAGAAATAAGTATTTTTTAAATAAGATGGTCAGGGAAGTTAATCAGAGTATTAAAAAACCAAAACCCACCTCTGCTAAAGCTTTGGTGGGAATTGGCGAAAAGCGATTTTGATGGCATTCTCCCTTAGCCAAAGCCTTGGGAGATAGCCTTCACTTGTATTATAAAAGAAAGAAAATATTTGTCAAGAGCAGTTGAACTGGCTGGATTAGTTGGGCTGGTTAAAGAATAATAGGGATTGTGTTAGTTAATTCGGTGATTTTGATTTAATTCCACCGATAATCACAGATAGCTCACAGATACGTTCTATTATCAATCGGTGGATCATCGGTGAGTTATCCGCGTGCCATCAGTCGACAGACCCCGAGCGAGTGTAGCGAGTTGAGGGGTGAACTATCTGTGCTTTAGCTTAATTTACGCTGATTAATTAACATAATCCGTATAATAATTTATTATTAATTCGCCGTAAGGCATGACTTTGTCAACTTTGCGGCAAAAGAAAGGCGAAACAAGATGGACGTTAACAAAGCAATAGTTTTGGGCCGGCTCATTAAAGATCCGGTAGCCAAATCACTGCCTACGGGCGCGGAGATTTCCATTTTTACTTTAGCCACCAACTACGTCTGGAAAGATGCCAAGTCTAAAGAAAAAAAGGAGAACGTTGAATTTCATCCGGTGGTTTGCTGGGGCAGAATTGCCAAAGTGGCCAACAAGTATTTAACCAAAGGCAGCCAGATTTATCTGGAAGGCCGGCTTAAAACCAGAAACTGGGAAGACAAGTCCGGCCAAAAGCATTACAAAACCGAAATTGTGGCTTCGGAAATGAATATGCTGGGCGGCGGCAAGAAAAAAGAAGAGAAAAAACAGGACGAACTGGCTAACGAAGAGATTACCATAGAAGAAGTGCCCGTTGACAACAACGAAAAATAAGCAGGCGATGGGCCCGTCTGTTTATTGACCCTTGCAGGCGGGTCCTGCTCTGCTAAATTCCAAGTTACAACCAACAAGATACAAACAAATTTCAAGTTCCAAATAACAAATAAAGTCCAATGACCGAAATTCAAAAAACAAAACAATATGATTTGGAAGAGCGAACACTCAAATTCGGCAAGAGAATGAGGTCAGATTCGACGTACTATAATACTAAACAGGTCTTTGGCGCAATATTTAAAATGTATTACAATGAATTTTATAATAAATCAAAAAATAAAAGAAAAAGAGCGTTTTTTTTCAGATAAATATATTAAAAATTTTAGCGACTCTAAAAAAATTAGTATCGTAGCAGTTACTCATTTAATAGAATCGTCTATAGCTTATATTAAAACATTAGATAAATATTTTTTATTAGAATTTATTATTCCAAAGCCTAATTCTATAAATAAAGATTTTATTAATTTTTATCCTAAAGAAAAAATGTTAAGTTTAACAAGGGAAAAACTAAATTATTTAGATACATTTTTGAAGAATTTAACAAAGATCACAAAAGAAAATAAATTGATACTTATTGATATTGGCGGTTATTTTTCATTTATTGCTAATGATATAAAAAAAGTTTTTGGAGATAAATTTATCGGTATTATCGAAGACACCGAAAACGGCTATCAAAAATATAAGTCAAGAGGTGATTTTGATTTTCCAATCATCACTGTTGCAAGAAGCCCCCTTAAGAATAACGAAGATCACTTAGTTGGACAATCAGTTGTATTTTCAACAGAAGCTCTTTTAAGAGAACAAGGAATTTTTTTAAATAACAAAAAAGTTGGGGTTATTGGCTTTGGAAAAATTGGAAATGGCATTTTATCTTCTCTTAAAGATAAAGGGTGTGATATCTCTGTTTATGATAAAAACTCAACTACTTTAATTACAGCATATTCAAAGGGATATAAAATTCTAAATAAAAATAAAATCGTTAAAGGATCTGATTTAATTTTCTGTGCTACAGGCAACTTAGCGTTTAAAGGCGATGATTTTAGATATTTAAAGAATGGCGCTTTCATAGTTTCAGTCACGTCATCAGATGATGAATTAGACACGAGATGGTTAGAAAAAAATTATACAAAAGAAAAAATTGCTTCGCATATCACTAAATACGATCATAATGGACATCATTTTTACTTATTAAATAAAGGAAATGCTATAAACTTTATTCATGGAGGTGGTGCTGGCGACTTTATACAACTAGTTCAAAAAGAAATTATAGATGGTGTTATATATATGGCTACAAATAAATTAGAAAATAAAATTCAAGAAACCCCTGATGCAATAAGAGAAAAAATTTCGAATTTATGGTTAAAACATTTTTTGTAAATTAATATTTAAAATCATGAAAATTAATTTAACACTGTTAACAAATAATTACTTGAATCTATTTCAAGATGAATCTGATGTATTAAGCTTATTTATAAAACAAATAGAAGAAAATCAAGATATTTTAAATAGAAAAAATTTTAAAGGACATGTTACTGCTAGCGGCTTGATTATTTCTGCTGATAAAAAGATTTTAGTGGTATTTCACAATAAGTTACAAAAATATTTACCACCTGGCGGACATATAGAAGTATTGGATAAAAGTATTATAGCTTCTGCAAAAAGGGAAGCAATAGAAGAAACAAACTTAACTAAAATAAAACTTCATGATTGGTGTTTACATAATAATTCTCCAATACTTATTGATACTCATAAGATACCGAAAAATAAATCAACAAACGAAAATTCGCATTTTCATCATGACTTTATGTTTATTTTTAATACATTAGAAACTGATATTTTTTTAAATAAAAATGAAGCATCTGATTATATATGGATGGATATTAATAATCTTACAAAAGGTAATTCAAATATATCAACTGCTTTAAAAAAGATGATTATACTAAACCTTATTTGATTTGAGTGTAAAAACAAAAATATCAAACAATAAAATAAAATTAAGTGTAATTTATAATAATCAAGAGTCAGTCGCTTAACTTCGTAGATATTGATTGACTCACAAACTAGGAGGAAGTTTGACGTGAACAAAAAAGAAATCTCCATACTTCTAGTCAAGCCTGACGGTGTTGCTGAGGGGCTTGTCGATGAAATTCGTGAGATTATTCTCTCTACAGGGCTAACTATCATTGAAGAGGTAGGGAAAATTATTTCACGTGAGAGCGCAGAGCAGCTATATGGGGAAATCGATGATGTTAGGCATTGTGATTATTTCCTTCCACTTATAGAATTTATGACTTCTAATCTCGTCCATATCTTCATCGTTCAGGGTGAAGATGCGGTAAGGAGGGTTCGTGTTATTATAGGCAAGAACATCCCTCCTTCTGGCATAAGAAAGAGGTGGGCCGAAAGCCTTATGCATAATGTTGCACACGGTCCACATACATACGAAAGAGCCAGAGAGGAAATTCTGATTCTTATCGGAAAGGAAATAAATGTCGATGAAAACATCACAGCTCATTTAGGAACATAATAAAAAGCAATGAAGTTATTCATGCTGACATTTGTCTTAAGATGTAGTCATGGGACAAGGGCAGTTCTTTTAAAGAATTGCCCCCCCACTTTTATACTTGATTTTAATAGCTTCAAAAGGTTTTTCAAGATCAGAATTATATGGCACAGTTTCACAAATTAGAAGACCATCTTTATCAGTAATTTTGAATTTGTGATTTAATTTTAAAAGTATTAACATAACCATTAGAAGTTTAATCAACCTTAACCAAAAACTATATGAAAAAAGCAGCTATTATCATTTTAACCATTCTGGTGGCTTTTTCGTCATCGGGTGTTTGCTATGCCATAGAAGAGGCGGTTAGTCAAGAATCTGCGCCAGAGCCAACAGCCGAAGCGGTCGGCCAGGAAACGGCGACTGCCGAAGCCGCGCCTCTGCCAACAGGAGAATCAAAGCAACCAGCATCTGTAATCAGCGATCCGGAGTTTAGCCAGGAGCCGGCTGATGAAGCCGGCAAAACAGAGCCCGAGGAGGGCGGACTGGACGACGAAACCAGCGTGCCTTATCAGCAGGAACAAAGCGCCTATAATAATTTCAAAAAAGAAGCCGGGCTTAGCGGCGCTTTAAGGGTAGACAATTTTTCCGGCGCCGCTGTTTATAATTTAAACCTGCAAATTCCCCAGGGCCGCCAAGGTTTTCAGCCGGCTTTAAATTTGTACTATAACTCGCACGATAAATCGCCGGGCAGCTGGGTGGGCCAGGGCTGGTCGTTGGATTTGGGCTACATTAAACGAAGCAGTCGCCGGGGAACTAACCATCTTTACGACTCCGACGAATACACTCTATTTTTAAACAATAAAAGTTATGATTTAATTTCGCTGGGCAGCAACATCTACGGCGCCAGAGTAGAATCAGATTATCTTAAAATTGAATATGTTCCGTCTACAGAAAGCTGGCTGGTTACCGATACTTTAGGCAATAAGTATTATTTAGGCCAAACCCAGGCATCAAGGCAGGATAACCAAGACCACAGCAAAACCTATAAATGGCTGCTGGATAAGGTAATTGACCCTAATGATAATTATTACAGGATTGAGTATCAAAAAGACAATAATCAAATTTATCCTCAATCTATCTATTATACCGGTTACGGCTCAACCGACGGACCGATGCAGATAATTTTTAATTTAGCCGACAGAGGCACAGATGATTATTTTTTCAGCTACGAGCCCCAGTTTGCCGCCACCACTACCAAAGTTTTAGAAAATATTTTAATCAAAGTTGAAAATCAGGATAAAGCCAAGTATGAATTCAACTATACTGCCGGCGAAAACGGCAACACTAATTTGCTGCAGTCAGTAACTAAATACGGCTATCAAAACGGCCAGTGGCAGAGCTTGCCGGCCACCAGCTTTAGTTATCAGGACAAGCCGGTCGGCTGGGTTGATGATACCAGTAGTTGGCCAACCACATCATTGCCTCATTTTAATACAAATCCTGCAAACAACGATTCACCCAGTCCATTAATAGATATTAATAGCGATTCGTGGGTAGATATAGGCGGTCAGTTAAATAGCGGTAACGGTTGGAACGGCGGCAGTTACGGCCTGCCGGCTATTGCCGATCTATACGACCACAGCATTATGGGGGATATCAACGGCGACAAATGCTCGGATTTTATTGTTAGTGTATATGGTGAGAGCGATGTTTATCTAAATAACTGCATTAGCGGTTTTGGTCAAAGCACGCCCTGGACCGAGGCATTGCCTGATTTTATGAAGAGTATTCCTTTATATTCTCAATCGGCTAAAGTAGCTTTGGTTGATGTTAATGGCGATGGTCTAGACGATCTAATACAAGCTTGGTCAGCGTCTGGTACGCAATCTCGAGGCGTTTACATAAATAACGGAAATGGCTGGTCCGGCGGTTATGGAAATTTCCCTGCCTATTTAGCAAGTTGTAGTGGGAATCCTATGTATTGTGAAACAAGTGGTACCCAACTTGTTGATATTAACGGCGATGGTTTAGTAGATGTTTTTACTCCAGCAGGCGTGTATCTCAATACAGGAAATGGCTGGGAACAGGAGCCAGCCCAGAATTGGGTTGTGCCGGAATTGCCTTATGGCTTTGGCAACGCTTGGAAGTGGGGCGGTGGCCGATTATCGGATATTAACAGCGATGGCTTGGTTGATTTGGCCATTGCCGCTCAATCATACTTTTTGCAAGGCGGTGTTTGGAATATTTATTATTATTATGCCAGCTATTTAAACACAGGCAATGGCTGGCAGCAGAATAATAATTGGAATTTGCCAATACCAGTTGGGTATAATGTGACCGATATCGGAACGAGATTAATGGACATTAATAACGACGGTTTGATTGACATTGTTGAATCGTATTGTAACAATTTTAATAATTGCGGTAATTCAACTGAAAGAGTAGTTTATCTGGGCGATGGCTTGGAAACCAATTTACTTTCTGCCATCAACAACGGCTACGGCGGCAGCACCCAGATTGAATACCAGGCATCAGGCAGGTATTTTGATGATGAAGGCGGCTTTTTAAATCCTAAACTGCCTCTTAATCTGCAGACGGTCAAGCAAATAACCACCACTGATGGCCTGGGCAACGAAACTGTTACCACCTACGAATATCAGGAAGGCGCTTATTATACAGACAGCGATTACACCTTAAACAAATTTGCCGGCTTTGGCATTGTTACGGAGCAGACCGGCGACAGGATAATTAAAACTTATTACCATCAGGGCAGCGCCGAAGACCATTACGCCCTGGGCGAATACGACGATAACATCTATAAAAAAGGCAGAATGTACCGCCAGGAAGTTTACCAGCAGGAGGGCGCCAACCTTTACATTTTAAGCCAGAATATCAACACTTGGAAATCGGAAGATTTGGGCGACGGCAGAACCTTTGTTTATCTGGATTCGTCTGTTACTTATGATTACGAAGAAGACCAGCCGGCCAATAGTTTAGACAGCCCCGGCCAGACGCCTAAAGACAACTCGTCAGATGAGTATGTAAGGGCTTTAAACAAAGCACAGGGGTTTGTGCCGGAAACAGAACCTCAATTAGTCAGCCAGAGCGAAGATGGCTGGAGCCAAACCTATTATCTTGGCATGACGCCGGATAACAAACCGATTTACCAACTGCAGGTATACAGTGGGCAAGCGTCGGCCAGTTTTTTGGATGAACAGTTGCCGCCAGTAAATTCAGAATCAGGCGATGGCTATGTGGCCTATAACGACGCCGTTGATTGGTCAACCCTGGTTAATTCAGCAATCGGCAATTCTTTGAACTGGAGCGATAATAGCATTCAAATAAATAATAATTATATAGGACCAATGAATTGGCAGTATCAATTAGGCAGAGTGTTTTTACCTTTTAACACTTCAGATTTGCCTGATGAATCACTAACTGTTACCCAAACCCAGCTAAGACTAACAGTTAATCCGCCTGTTAATGATCGTTTAGGTTTGATTGTAGTTAGTTCAAATCAAACTAATATAAATAGTCTGCAAGCCAGCGATTATGGTACAGTTGGTAATGTTGAGTACGGCAGTTTTTGGATGTCTGACCCCGGTACTTATACTCAAAATTTAAACAGCGCCGGCCGCGCCTGGGTTAATCAGACCGGCTGGACAAAATACGCTTTGCGAGGTGATTTTGATTTTGATAACCAAGCGCCCACCGATGCTAATTATAATATTGTCAGAATGTCGGAATGGTCAAATGTTGACCAACGGCCATTATTAACGATAACTTATGTCTTAAACAACTCCAGTCCCACCGCGCCCACCGAATTGCAAACAGAACAGCAAGTTGATCCAATTGAAGTAACCGATCAAAATCCGGAATTTTCCGCTATCTATAATGACGACAACCCTGGCGATCTGGCCGTGGCCTATAATATTCAGGTATATGAAACCAATTTTATCAACGGCACCACCACACTTAATTTAGTCTGGGATAGTGACTGGACAGATTTAACTATCCAAATTGCCGTCGGCCAGAGGAGTGAAGAAATTGAATATAACGGCCCCGGTCCTTTGCCATTGGACGGCCGGCAGTATTTTTGGAAAATCAGGTTTAAAGACAATGGCGGGCCTTTAACCAATCAGGGGCTATGGAGCGATTATGCCAATTTTTACATGGACGGCTCTTTGGCGCCAACTCCCCCTATCGGCCTGGAAACCGAAGACAAAACCAACCCGCTTGATATAATCAATTTAACCCCGTCATTTACCGCTGTTTATACCGATGGCAATCCTATTGATTACGCCAAGTGGTATCAGATTCAAGTTGATAATAATAGCGACTTTTCCAGTCTGGAATGGGACAGCCAAAAAACCTTGCTTAATCAGTTGATAGACAACGGTTTTAGAAGCGAGGATATTATCTATAACGGCCAAATCCTTGAATACGACGGTACCACCTATTACTGGCGCATTAAGTTTTGGGACGATGAAGGCGAAAATGGCACCGAAGGCGCCTGGAGCGGTTCCGCCACTTTTGTTATGTTTGACGAAGCCGACATGCTGGCCAATGCGGAAGCCAAGGCCGTCAAGTATCAGTATGATGCTTACGGCAACATCAACAGCGAAATTAATTACGGCCAAGTTAATGCGGCTAATAACGGCGTTTATTTAGACATTGGTTCGGACAGAAAAAACAGCAGTTACCAGTATGCTGAAAATTCAGAAAAATATATTCACAGCGCGCCTAAGAATAAAATATTAACCGATCAATCGGGCAGCAACAGCACAGCAACGGATTTATATTACGATGATTTGCCTTTGGGCCAAGTTGATTATGTCAATTTAACCAAAGAAGATATGGATATCGCCGGCATTGACTACGAAGCCGGCTATAACAGCTATGGCTTAGTAGTTACCTCAACCGATCCTTTGGGCAACAATACCACTATCACTTACGATTCAAATAATTATTATCCATATCAAACAACCAATGCTTTAAATCAGACAGTCACGACCATCTACGACTTAACCACCGGCCAGGTTTTGGAAACCACTGACCCCAACGGCCTGGTGGAACAAAGAAGTTACGACGCTTTTGGCAGATTGCTGGAAGTTAAAAGGTCGGATCCAGCCAACCCCGCCGATTTAATCTCCATGGAAACTTACGAATACCATACTGACTCCACCCCATTCTGGGCCAGAAAGTCAACCAGAGTTGACGAAAACAACTGGGTTGATGTTTACACCTATTTTGACGGTTTGGGCCGGGTAATTCAGACAAAAAAAGCCACTCCCAATCCCGACGGAGTGATGGTTGAGCCCAGGGTGGATTATAATTTTGAAGAAGGCGCCGGCACAATCATTAATGACGCCACCCCTTATGAAAATGACGGAACTTTGCTTTATCAATATCAAAACAATGCGGAATGGGTGGCGGGTTATCAAAGCGAGTATGCCATCTATTTAGGCGGCGACCCGTTTAACGGGAGTTATGTTGATTATATTAGCATACCCAATAATCAAAGTTTGACCGACTTTAACAATACTATTAGCATAGAAGCCGATTTTAAAACTAATGTTTTAAATAGTTATATGAGCATTATCGCCAAAGCCGGTTTTGATTGCATGGTCCATATTACTCCCGGTGGTTTAGTGAATTTTATTTTAAAATTCACCGATGGTTCGCACCTGGCTTTGAATTCTAATACCGCGATTCAACAGGATGTTTGGTACAATGTTAAGGCAACTTACGACGGCGAGAGAATGCGGCTTTACCTTGATAATCAACTAGTCGGCGAACTGGAATATCAAAATACCATGATTGAATCAACTTCAGATTTTTACATCGGCTGGAGTCCGTCGCCGGTAGGCGCGGCCTATATCTTTAAAGGCACCATTGATAACGTAAAAGTCAGCCAAGGCGATGTGGTTTATGGTTATAATAAAGATTATATTACGGTCAGCTACCAGTACGACGAACAAGGCAATTTAATCAAACAGTCCTTGCCTTATTTAGAAGATATGGAAATTTACTCTGAACCGACTTGGAATCTTTCGGACCAGCCATACAACAGCTATGATTACGACGCCCGGGGCCGGGTTATGGCCGATGAGTTCCAAAGTTCAACCAATAACTGGACCACTTCTTATCAATATAACAGCTGGAAAACATCAATAACCGACCCCAATGGCAATATTAAACATTACTACAGCAACGCTCATGGCAAATTAGCGCAGGTGGAAGAAGTTTTAAACGGCCAACCCTACTCTACCGTTTACAGCTATAACTATCAGGACAATTTAATCAACATTACCGATTCTTTAACCAATCAAAGAAATTTTGAATATGATAGTCTGGGCCGTTTAACTTCCCAGGAAGAAATGCACACACCATCAGCTCAAAGCTGGGGCGCCTGGACCCAGGAATATGACGAAGCTTCTAATTTAATCAGCAAAACCGATGCCAAAAACCAGACCGTTGCCTATACTTACGATGAGTTGAATAGAATTTTGACCGAAGATTCGGATACCACCCCGGGGATAACAGATGTCAGCTATGTTTACGACCAAGGAAACTATGGCATCGGCAGATTGTCATCAGCCGCTAAAAACACCGGTCCCGCTGTTTCCACAGAATATACTTACGACATCTGGGGCAGAGTAACAGCCGAAACCAAAAACATCAAATACAGAACTTTTACCACCGGCTATACTTATAATCTATCAAGCCAGCCATTAACTATAACTTATCCTGATGACTTTGTTGTCCGCTACAGTTATAATACTGTTGGCCAGACTAATCAGGTGTTTACTCAAGAACCAGGCAGTAGTGAGTCGGGAGTGGTGAGCAGTGTCAGTTATTCACCCTTGGGCCAAATCTCCGAAATCAATTACACCAACGGCACAATCAGCCAAATGACTTATGACATAGGCGAAAGCTACAGGTTAATGGGCAAAGAAACCAACATCGCCACCTCCACTCTCCAAGACATCAGCTACACCTACGATAACGTGGGCAATATCACCGATATTGCGGATACAGCCCCAAACCAACTAGCCAAAACCTCTCATTTTGAGTATGATGATTTATATCGCCTAAGTTCAGCCAACATCATTGACAACTACTCCGGCACCACCACCGTCCAGACCTTTAGCTACGATATCATCGGCAATATCCTTAATAAATCAGATATTGGTGATTATAGTTACAG
>JAHISB010000050.1 GCA_018818425.1 Patescibacteria group bacterium | reverse complement strand
GTTAATATCTTTAATCAAAAGCTTGTTGATTGGCTGATATGGTATAATACCGAACGTTATCATTGGAGTCTAAATTTAACCTCTCCTGTGGATTATTTATTAAAAAATAACTTAATGTCCAATATGTGCTGGACTAATACATCGGCTTGACTTTTTTTTCAAAATGCGCTATAATGATTATAGTATACTAGTATAGTAGTATATTTTGGCTAATAGAAGTTAGCCATTTTTTTGTTACTTTAATCACTTATGACACGAATCGGCACAAACTAGTCACTGACAAAATAAGAAAGTCAGTGACTTGTCAGCGCTAGTCAGTGTCGTCAGTGAGCTAAAAAATATGAAGAAAATAGCTGATTCCTATCGATTAAAAGATATATTAGACAGAGTCGATAGGAATAAAACAACCTTAATAAGATGGGAGGAAGAAGGTAAAATTCCCGCGGCTAAAAGAGATTCCAGAGGCTGGCGCAGTTATTCTAAAAATGAAATCGACCATATTATCAATTTGATTCTTAACAGCAACTATTTTCAGACAAGTTGAATTAAGTTGAATCAAATCTGACTTAAAATATAAAATGAAAACAAAAATAAAAATATTCTTTATCATCGCTCTTGTTCTGTTATTTTTGATGACTTCGTTTGGCCAGGCCAAGGCCGCCACTTATTACGAAAATAGCTCTAAGATCGTTAAAGGCCTTAATGAATACCTGTGCCGGCCGGTTGTTGATTTAGTGTTTTTTACCGGCAGGAATCTGATAAGAATTTTCAGCCATCGTCCATTCTTGAGCCAATCGCTGCTGGCTGATTATAACTCGGGCATGGCTTATGTTAGCAAGAAAGTTGAACAGGGCCTGGGAACATTTTTTTACCAGGCAGGCAAGCGGCTGGCAGCGGCGCCTAATAATTTGCCCCGTCTGGAAAAAGTTAAAACTTCCTGGAATAATTTTTTTAGCCGAGCAGAAAAAGAGATCAACGAATCATTAATAACGAGCGCGGATTTTTTAGAAGAAACTTTTAAAAATTGGAACGCTTCGGCAGAACAAAAAATTTATCCTTATACTCAACAGCTAATCACCAGAGCCGAGAATAATTTAGAAAGTAATTTTCATAAGATGCTAAACGTGTCAGCCGTGCGGACTGCAGTTCCGTTAAATTTTTATGCTTTATCTAAATAAAATAAATTAAGATATATTTTAATCAATAAATTTTACAAAACAAAAATGAAAAACAAAAAATCTAAAAAAACCACGGCTCGCCAGCGAGCCAAAAAATACAGCCATTTCGGTTTAATGGCCTCGGCCAAATCCTTTAAACTGGATCCTTTATCCTGCAAAAAGTTTTCTGACCTGCTGCCCGGTTGTCGGGGAGGCGTTCAGTTTTGTCAGCGCAACTACCGCACTCTCTTAATTTGCCTTTTGTTCGTATCGTTATTGATAAATTTATTGGGCCCGGCCTTTAATCACCAGGAAATGACTTTTTATCAGGCCAACCAGCAGTCTGTCGACCACTATCTAAAATTTTTAGCAGATTCGTATGGCGCAATGACTCAGCAGACGCTAAATATCTGGGGCAAAGTTGTTTATTGGCTGGCAGGCAATATTAAAGTGGCTGTAGGCGATACGGTTTTGGCCTATTCGGCCATACTGCAGCCGGCAGGCAAACTATTAGCTAAAGTTTTTGTCGGTTCGGGCGAAGTTCTGTCGGTGGTTTCTTATGCCATGGCTATGCCGGCCAGAGTGATGGCCCAAACATTGCCGTAAGCAATTTTATATCATTATTTAACCATCTTAAAGAAGGTCGGGTAATCAGGCTCAATCTTCTTTTTAGATTGTCTAAATTCACTTTTTTTGCTATCTTAAGTATAATTACATCACTGATAGTTCACCCCTCGACTCGCTATGCTCGCTCGGGGTCTGTCGACTGATAGCGCACAGATGACTCACTGACGGCACGCCAATAATTTTTCCATGAGTTATCAGTGAGCTATCCGCGTTTTATCAATAATAAGAAATATGAAATCACTTCTCCCCAAAACTTACACTCCGGCCGATTATGAAGAAGATGTTTATTATAAATGGGAATCTTCCGGCTTTTTTAATCCTGATAATCTTCCCGGTCCCAGAAAAAAAGCTTTTTCCATAAGCCTGCCGCCGCCTAATGTAACGGGCAAGCTTCATATTGGCCATGCGGTGATGCTGGCTTATCAGGATATTATGATTCGTTACCATCGCTTAAAAGGTGAAAAAACATTATGGCTGCCGGGCATGGATCATGCGGCTATTGCCACCCAATCGGTGGTGGAAAAGGAATTAAACAAAGAAGGCCAGACCCGTTATGATTTAGGGCGTGAAAAGTTTTTAGAAAGGGTCAATAAATTTGCCGAAGAATCAAAAGCCGTTATCCGGAGCCAAATAAAAGCCACCGGGGCGTCGCTGGACTGGTCCAGAGAAAAATTCACTTTAGACAAGGATTTATCCAGAGCCGTCAGAATCGCTTTTAAAACAATGTATGATGACGGCTTGATTTATCGCGGCAGCCGGGTGGTTAACTGGTGCCCTAAATGCCAGTCAACTCTTTCTGACGACGAAGTGGAATATCAAGAAACAGAGGGAAAGCTATATTACATCAAATACGGACCAATAACCATTGCCACCACCCGTCCGGAAACCAAATTGGGCGATACCGGCGTAGCTGTTAATCCAAAAGATAAACGTTATAAAGATTTAATTGGCAAAGAGATAGATGTTAATTTAGCGAGCCCGCTTCGCTCTAGCTCCAGCGAGGCGAGCCATAAAATTAAAGTTAAAGTTTTTGCCGACCGCGCTGTTGATCAGGAATTCGGCACCGGAGCCATTGGCGTAACGCCGGCTCATAGCCAGCAAGACGCTGAATGGGCAGAGAAATATAATCTAGACTCAATAAAAATAATTAATGAAAAAGGAATAATGACCGATAAGGCCGGCAAGTATCAAGGCCTTTCAGTTTTAGATTGTCGTGAAAAGTTCGTCAGCGATTTAGAAAAAGCAGGGCTCATAGAAAAAGTGGAAGATTACACCAACAACCTTTCTATCTGTTATCGTTGTGATACACCCATCGAACCGTTGCCTTCAAAACAATGGTTTGTGGCTGTCAATAAAAAAATCCCGGGCCGCAATAAATCGTTAAAAGAACTAGCCGGCGAAGTGGTCAAAAAAGGCGACATCAAAATCATCCCCGACAGATTCAACAAAACCTATTTTCAGTGGATGGATAACTTGCGGGACTGGTGCATCAGCAGACAAATCTGGTATGGTCACAGAATCCCTGTGTGGTATTGTTTAATGTGTACAGATGAGAAAAATGATCTCACTGTTAATATTAAAAATAACAATCTTGGAATAACAGCTGAAGAAGCTATTATAAAAAGAGGTACTTCTGTAGAACCAATTGTATCGATAGAAAGACCTGACAAATGTCCTAAATGTGGATGTAAAGATAAAAATAAAATTTTGCAAGACCCCGACACTCTGGACACCTGGTTTTCGTCAGCTCTTTGGACTTTCTCAACTTTGGGCTGGCCCGCCTCCGCTAAAGCTACAGCGGGCAAGCCTCAAAAGATTGGAGACTTAAAGACTTTCCATCCTACCTCAGTCATGGAAACGGGCTACGATCTGATCTTTTTTTGGGTGGCGCGAATGATAATTATGTCGCTTTATTTACTTAAAGAAATTCCTTTTAAAACAGTTTATTTTCATGGTTTAGTCAGAACCAAAACCGGCGCCAAAATGAGCAAATCCAAACCCGAAACCTGCATTGATCCTTTGGCCATGATTAAAAAGTTTGGCACCGATGCCTTAAGACTTTCAATGATGGTCGGGGCAACTCCGGGCAACGACGTTCGTCTTTTTGAAGAAAAAATCGCCGGTTACCGCAATTTCGTCAACAAGCTTTGGAACATCAGCCGTTATATTTTGAGCAGCGTTGAGAGTATAAAAAGACCGAAGATCGAAGACCTCCCTCGACTTCGCCCACTCGGCATCGTCTCGATGCCGACTCGACATGGAGGCGAGCTCGTGGCCGAGAGGTCGGGGCAGGTAAGATCTATGACTCTGGCGGATAAGTGGATACTTCAGGAATTTCATCAGATTGTAGAATCAACCACTAAAAATATTGAAGAATATAAATTTTCACCAGCCGGCGAAGAGCTTTATGAATTTACATGGTCCAAGCTGGCTGACTGGTATTTGGAGATTGCTAAGATCGAAGGAGATACTTCGACAGGCTCAACCCACAGCAAAGACGACATTCTGCTTTATATCTTAGAAAGACTGTTAATTCTTTGGCATCCATTCTGTCCGTATGTCACCGAAGTTCTGTGGGATGAATTTAAGCCGGGGGAATTGCTGATGATTCAAAAGTGGCCATGCGTCAATGATCAAAAATCAGCAATCGATAATCAAGTAAAAAAAGATTTTTCATTAATTCAGAAGATTATTACTTCCATCAGAAATACCAGGGCGGAAAATAAAATTGATCCTAAAAAAGTTTACAGCTGTTTAATTAGAACCAAAAAAAATATGCTCATTGAAGAGAATAAGGCGGTAATTGAAGGACTGGCCAAAGTCAGGATTACTCCCAAATGCTCGGGAATTGAAATTCACTTAAATGAAGCCGAGATCGTTTTAGATATTAAAGAAAATAATGAGCTGAAAAAAAATAAAGAAAAAGAAATCGTTAATTTAAAACGTTATATAGAAATCCAGGAGCAGAAATTAGCCAATCAGAATTTTACCAGCAAAGCCCCCCAGGAAGTTATCAGGCAGGAAAAAGAAAAGTTAGAGCAGGCCAGGGATAAGTTGGATAAGTTGCTAAGTTGAATAAGTCGTATATGTTGAATAAGTTGATATAAGTTACTTTTTCATAATCAAAAAACCCTCTCGACTCGCCCCTCGACTACCTTTCGACTCGTTCGCTCCGCTCTCTCGCTCAAGGTCGCTCGGGACTCGCTCGAGGTTTTTGACCTCTCAGCCTTTCCAGCCGCTCGTGAGCGACTGGCTTCGCTCAAGGCAGGAGTTATTTTTCATAATCAAAAAACCCCGTTTAGATAGCGGGGCTTTTTGTCAGTTGGGTTATTTTTATTCTTCGGTAGTTTCGTCTGAACCTTCATCATCGGTGTCCATAGCTTCGTCTTCTGTTGAAGTTTCTTCATCAACCATGGTATCATCGGTATCGTCTGTTAATGGAGTCATGTTTTCATCTTGCATTTTTAAGACTTTCTCGTGGCTTGTTATTCGAAAATAGCAAGCCATTACTTCTTAAAATAACTTGTAATATGATAGCAAATTTACAAAATAGTGTCAACCCCCACGCGCGGTTAATAGTAATTATTCAGCCACTTTAAAGACTTCTTCCACCGAAGTAATGCCATCAGCGGCTTTTAATAAACCATCCTGGGCCATAGTCAGCATGCCGTTTTTAACGGCGATTTCTTGAATATCATATTCCGAAACCTGGCCGGCCAGAATCATTTTTTCAATTTCCGGCGTCATGGTCATAATTTCAAAAATACCGATTCTGCCCTTATAGCCCAGGCCATGACAGTCCGGGCAGCCCTGGCCTTTGTAAAATTTTAGATTATGAAGTTCTGCTTCGTTTAATTTTTCGGCTGATTTAGCGGGTATTTTAGACAGGGTATTTAAAACTTTGGCCATGGTTTCGTTGTCAATTTTATCTTCAACTTTGCATTTTTTGCAGATTTTTCTTACTAGACGTTGGCCGATGACGGCATTAAGAGCCGGAGAAAGCAGAAATGGCTTAACGCCCATAGCTAAAAAGCGCGGCACAGCGCCGGCGGCGCCATTAGTATGAATGGTGGAGATAACCAGGTGTCCGGTTAAGGCGGCATTAATGGCAATTTCAGCCGTTTCCAGGTCTCTAATTTCACCAATCATAACAATGTCGGGGTCTTGCCTTAAAAGGGAGCGCAGCCCTGTGGCAAAAGTATAGTCTTGGCTGTGATTGATTTGGCTCTGATTAATTCCTTTGAGTTTGTATTCTATGGGGTCTTCTAAAGTTATAATTTTAGTTTCCGGCTTATTGAGCTTATTCAAAATAGCGTAAAGAGTAGTGGTTTTGCCGCTGCCTGTAGGGCCGGTGCTGATTATCATCCCGTTAGGTCTTTTTATTTCCTGCTTTAGCCCCACATAGGCTTGGCCCCTAAGGCCGAGCTGGTCAAATTCTAAAGAAGCGCCTGAAGATTTTAAAAGTCGCATCACCACGCTTTCGCCATAAGCCGTAGGCAGAGTAGAAACACGAACATCTATTTTATCGTCAGCCAGAAAAATAGTAAAACGACCGTCCTGGGGCTTGCCGGTGATGTTGAGTTTAAGGCCGGAAATCAGCTTTATTCTGGAAATAATTTTATTCCAGTTTTGATTAAGTAAATTAGCCACAATATGGAGCACGCCGTCGATTCTAAAACGAATGACAATTTCTTTCTCTTCGGCTTCGATATGAATATCGGAAGAATTGGTTTGCAGGGCAGCGGCAATAATCAAGGTTACTAAGTCGGTGATATTCACCCGGTTAACTTTTTTTTGGAGCTGTTCCAGTGAAGCCAGTTCTTTTTGAAATTTACTGATATCTTCTTCAGTAATTTTGACGCCATAAGTCACCTTTTTAATTTTAGGAATTTTTTTATAAAGATCATAGGCCTGCTTAAAACTCTGTTGCGAAATCAGGCACAAGCTTACCAAGGTGTGATATTGTTTGCTCATTTCTTGAACCAGCCTTTTTACCTGGGGATTGTGGGGATTAAGGGCGCCTAATTTTAATTCGGAACCGTTATAAAAAAAACAAACCACTTTTAAAGCCCCGGCCTGTTCTTGGGGAATTAGAGCAATAGCTTCCGGAGAAACCGGAAATTTTTTTAGATTAATATAAGGAATTCCTGTTTGAGCAGCTTTGGTTTCGGCAATTTTCTCCAGGGTTTTACTTTCTATTTCCGCCATTTTACTTTTTAAGGCCTCGCTGGTTTCCGAGCTGGCGATTTGGGGTTTGCCGGCCGATGAACTGAGCGAATCAGATTGTAAATCGGAGATATTTTCATTATTCATATTATTGATTTTACTTTATTTGGGGGATAAAAACAACCCAGTTGCTTTAAGAGAACCTGGGCTGAATAGTAAAATACAATTAATTTAAACGTTTTTCCTTTTAAATTTTTCCGGCAGAGCGGCTGTCCATCTAACAATTTTACTGTAAGCTTTGCCGCCCTCGGTTAGTCTTAAATATAACAGCGTCCAAGAACTAATCTGAAAAGTGGCCAGCCAGGCGCCAATTAGAGCCGACAGAATAAGCAAAACAGTAACGCTGCTATACATTAAAATATCGAAAAGCCCCGGCTTATTTAAAGCATTCATCACGGCTAAAGATAAGAAGGGCGAAAAAATTAAAAGAGAAGCCAGGATATAACATAAGCCGATTACAATATTGATTACAAATAAAATAAAAGCCATCTCCAGACTTACCAGCCAATTAGCGCTAAAAAGGCGCCAGGCGTTTTTAAAACACTCGGTCATTTTCTGGCCGTCCAGCATCACAAAAGCAGCGGCATATTTAGTTACCAAAGAAACAATGATAGTTAAGGGAACGAAGATCAAAAAACTTGCCCCGACCACAACTAAATTAAGAGATCCATGGCCTTGTTTAAAAGTAACTAACATTAACGGCCCTAAAACAAAAATTAAAAAACCGTAAACAATTACTTTGGCTATTATATTTAAACCTAAAAGCGGCCAGAAGTTTTTACTGCCAGTTAGCAGCAGTTTTTTAAAGGTTGATTTTTCATTATTATTGCCAAGAGCCGCTCCCTTAATTAGTCCGCCCAAAGATGAAACAATTAGCCAGACGAAAAAGCAGATTAAGACGAGAGCGATAATTATTATAAAGAATAAAAAAAGCGCCTTAAGGCCGCCTAAATCCCAGCCCGGCCACAAAATCTGAAAATTTTCCTTCCAGATATTTACCCTTTCCGGCTGCTTTGAAACCAGGCTGAATTCTTTAAACAGGACTTGATATTCTCCTCCATTACCCAAGAAAGCAACGAAAAAGCCCAAAGGCCAGAGATAGATTAATTTTTTGGTGATTTGCCAAGCTTTTTTTAAAATTTGGCGATAAATACTAGTCATGGGGGTACTAGTTAATTTTAAATCGCGGTTCGCCAATCGTGAATCCTAAATCGCAACTGCCGAATAGCGGTATGCGATTTGCGAACTGCGATTATATTATACTACTTTTTAAACAAAGCAGCAAACTCCTCTTTTTCCAGAGTTTCTTTTTCTAATAAAGTGTTAGCGATTTTATCTAAAGTTATACGATTTTCAGTAATAACCTCCTTGGCTTTTTTAGAAGCCTCGGCGATTAGTTTAGAAATTTCTTTGTCTATGCTTTCGGCAACTTTTTCGCTGTAATCTCGGCGTTCGTGGATTTCTCTGCCTAAAAAGATCATTTCTTCTTTTTGGCCAAAGGTTCTAGGACCCAAAACCTCGCTCATGCCATATTGGGTAATCAACTGCCTAGCCAAGTTAGTGGCTTCTTTTAAATCATTACTAGCCCCGGTAGTAACTTCAGCAAAAATTTCTTTTTCGGTGATATAGCCGGCCAGCATCACCGCCAGTTCGTCGTAAAATTCTTTCTGGCTTTTAAGATACCTGTCTTCTAAAGGCAGTTTCATGGTATAGCCGGCTGCCCGTCCTCTGGAGATTATGGAAATTTTATGAACCGGATCAGTATTCGGCAAAAGGTGGGCTACCATAGCATGGCCGGATTCGTGATAGGCAACTATCTTTTTTTCTTGGTCAGAAAAAACTCGGCTTTTTCTTTGCGGCCCCATCATAACTTTTTCAATGCTTTCAATAAGGTCGTCCATGCTGATTTTCTTTTTATCTTGTTTAGCCGCCAAGATAGCCGCTTCGTTTAATAGGTTGGCTAAATCGGCGCCGGAAAAACCGGGAGTTCTTTGGGCAATGGTATGCAGTTCAACTTCGGAAGCTAGCGGCTTATTTTTAGCGTGAACTTCTAAAATGGCCTGCCGGTCTTTAATGTCCGGCATATCTATAATTACCTGCCTGTCAAAGCGGCCGGGCCGCAAGAGCGCCGGGTCTAAAACATCGGGGCGGTTGGTAGCGGCAATCAATATAATATTAGTGTCTACTTCAAAACCATCCATTTCTACTAAAATCTGATTAAGAGTTTGCTCGCGTTCGTCATGAGAGCCGCCTAAGCCGGCGCCTCGCTGGCGTCCAACAGCATCAATTTCATCAATAAAAATTATACAGGGAGCGGATTTTTTGGCTTTGCGGAAAAGGTCGCGGACCCGGGAAGCGCCCACGCCCACAAACATCTCTACAAACTCCGAACCGGAAATATGAAAGAAAGGCACTTTGGCCTCGCCGGCCACAGCTCTGGCCAGCAGAGTTTTGCCGGTGCCCGGCGCGCCTAACAATAAAACGCCCTTGGGGATTTTAGCGCCCATAGACAAAAATTTCTGGGGATTTTTTAAAAATTCCACCACTTCCTGCAGTTCTTCTTTGGCTTCTTTGGCGCCGGCTATGTCGTTAAAATTAGTTTTTTGCTTAGTATCCGGGTTTAGCATCTTGGCGCCGGACTGGCCAAAAGACATAGCCCGGTTGTTGGCTCCCTGAACCTGCCGCAGCATAAACCAGATAAAGGCGCCGATCAGCAAAAAGGGTATCAAGAAGGGCAAAAGAGTATTCAACCAGACAGAAGCGGACGAGTCTTCTTTAATGCTAATATCCAGCTTTTGCAATTTCTCCTGATCAACCTCATAGTTAGAAATCAGAGCGCTAAAAGATTCAGACGGTTCTTTGCGGGTTTCTTTCTGCGAATCATCATTTAAAGTTACCGTGATTTTATCCCCGCTGACCTCGATAGTTTTCACCTCTTCTTGATTGATATAGTCAATCAGCTGGCTTAAATTGATTTTTTCCGCTTCTTCGCTGCCGGCTTCGTATAAACTAAAAATACTGGCAATCAAAAGAAAAACCACAAAGAAAATTAAAAAGTTTTTAAATAAAGAATTTTTTGCCGGAGGCCGTTTGGCAGTTTTCATAACAGAAAGTATATAATAGGAGTATACTTTTTGTCAACCCTGAATCCGAATGAAGTGAGTGGCCATGGTTGACAAACTTCCCAAAGGATAATAAAGTATAGTAAAATGCGAAAAAATTTCAGATCCTAGTTTAAAAAGTAAAAAAACTACATTCACAAGATTATAGGGGGTCAAAATGCAGACAGAGCCAGCGAACATTGAATTTCTGCCTCAAGGAGTTCGTCAATGTATTTGTCTTGGTAAAGTGACTAAGGCAGCGCTTAAGCAAATCATCGAGGCAGCCCGGCAGTTACACGCACAGACACCTACAGGCCTTATCTTGGTCAAGTTTCCTGATGAAACCCAGACATTGAAAAGCGAAGCTGAATTAACAGCGATGCTTAACTGAAAATGCATCAACATTATTTATAAGGCATCCGATAGGGTGCCTTTTTTCTTGAATCAGTCTTTAGTTTTAAGTTTTTAGTCTTCAGTCTTAAATAAAAAAGCCGCCTCGAGCGAAGTCGAGAGGCGGCTTTAGAGTTGAGTAAGGTCGACTTGGTCAGTCAGCCCTGCTTTTTTAATTACTTCTTTAACAAACAGATCAATAGCTTTAGCCAACACTCCCCAGTCAGAAATAAGACCTGATTCAGACAAAAGTTTATCGGCTAATTCGAGGGCCTCTTGAATAATGCCCCTTTCATCAAGATTCTTTTCTTTAATTTTAGTTTGCAGCTGTTGAGTTGCTTGGTTAATCAGATTTTCTGCCTGGCCAATAGCCATTTCTGCTTGTATTTTGAGGCAATTCCATCCCATTAAAACCCCCTTGTTAAGTTGCAATGATAAGGTATCTTATAGTTTTCAAGGAAAGTTGTCAAAGTGAATAAAAAAACCTCCGGATGTGTGCTCCGGAGGCGTTTGTTGGCCAGAACAAGGCAGGCGAATGTTAGTCAGGTGGTTCAATTGCTGGCGGGATGTGAAGATCTTTTTTAAATTTTTCTAACCACTTTTGTGCCTTTTTCTCTTTTTCCAGACGTTCAGCAGCTTCGTCTAATTGTAGTGATATCAATTCTATACCTTCGCAGATGAGTTCAATGGCTTGGGGATTAGCTCCGCCATCTTTCAATATTTGAGTAGATTTAAACACCATAAGCAATGCCATTGAAAAAATTAAAAATAAGCGCTGATCTCCTAAGGTTTCGTCAAAGTCCATGGCACGCCTCTCTTTTGACAATGATCTATTTTAAATATGGTATATTTTATTTTAGATATTGTCAATCTGCTTGCAATTATTTATTTTTTGTTTTAAAGTGCTATAATAGAAGAACTAACACTAATTAACATGAACGACACAAACCCTCGCGAACATTGCGCGAACCTCTGACATCATTGATGAATAGGTTTGTGGTCTGTGCAAGATCAGCGGTTGTCAGCGCGGTCTGCGTTCATCAGCGATTCTATGGAAAAAATAGGCACAACTTTAACCCAGCATATTTGGCAGGAACAGAAGACTCATCCTCAATCAAGAGGATCACTTTCGGAGCTTTTGTATGAAATTGCTTTGGTTTGTAAAATCATTTCCCGCGAAGTCAACAAAGCCGGCATTGCCGAAATTTACGGCTTAACCGGCGAAGTCAATGTTCAGGGCGAAGAGGTGCAAAAGCTGGATGAATTTACTCAAAATATTTTTGTGAATATTCTTGGACATTGCGGCCATTTGTGCGCCTTGGCTTCGGAAGAAGAAGAGGGCATAGTCAATCTTTCTAAAGAAAAGGAACTGGGCGACTATGTTATGCTTTTTGATCCTTTGGATGGTTCTTCGAATATTGACGCTAACGTCAGCGTTGGCACCATCTTCTCAATCTATAAAAGAGTTACTAAAAAAGGTCCCGGAACAATGGAAGATTTAATGCAAGCAGGTAACAAACAAGTGGCTGCCGGATACGTTATCTACGGCTCTAGCACTATGTTTGTTTACAGTACGGGAAATGGAGTTTACGGTTTTACCCTGGACCCAACCATTGGCGAATTTTTGCTGACTCATGAAAATATTACCATGCCTGATAAAGTAAAGAATTACAGTACTAATGAACGCGACTATCACAGCTGGCCGGAAGGCATCAGAAAGTATATCGATGAAATCAAAAAAGAGGGGAAAGTCTCGGCCAGATACATCGGCTCGCTGGTAGCTGATATTCACCGCACTTTATTATACGGCGGCGTTTTTTTATATCCTTCAACAGAAAAAAATCCTAATGGCAAGCTTAGATTATTGTACGAAGCCAACATTATGGCTTTTTTAATAGAACAAGCCGGCGGCCGGGCCTCGAATGGCCAGAAAAATATTTTAGAAATTGAACCGTCGGAATTGCATCAAAGAGTACCGTTGTATATCGGAAATAAAGAAGAGGTAAAAAAAATCGAAGATTTTTTACATTAAAATAATTTCCAATTTTCAATTATCAATTATCAAATGCGTAATTTAAAATTAATTCATTGAAAATTTATTGAGAATTAGAAATTAAAAATTGAAAAGTTACCCAATCCTTAATCCTCAGTCATCAATCATTAATTATTAATTATCAATATTATGACAACCAAAAAATTAACCTCAAGCGATGTTATTGCGCCGGCTGATGTGCCAAAAGACAAACATAAAGAATATCTTAAAAACTATTTAGAGCTGACTAAAAACACCGGCCGGGTTATGCTGTTTGCCGGCGACCAGAAAATTGAGCACCTTAACGATGACTTTTATGACGGCGGCGAAAAAATCGCTATGGAAGATGCCGAACCAGAACATTTATTTAAGATTGCCAAAGATTCGCCAATCAGCTGCCTGGCTGTCCAGGCCGGCTTGGCTGCCAAGTACGGACCCAGCTATTCTGACGTTCCAATGCTTATTAAAATTAATTCCAAAAGCCATTTAATCAAAACCGAACAAAGAGATCCGTTGAGCCAGAAATTAGTAACTGTTGATCAGGTAATGGATTTAAAGAATAACGGCTTAAACGTTTTGGCTGTCGGCTATACAATTTATCTAGGCAGTGAGTTTGAAGATCAGATGTTAACTGAAGCCAGTCAGATTGTTAACCGAGCGCATCAAAACGGCTTATTAACTGTGCTTTGGATTTATCCCCGGGGCAAAGCTGTTGCTGATGAAAAAGATCCTCATTTAATTGCCGGAGCAACGGGCGTGGCCTGCGCCTTGGGTTCAGACTTTACCAAAGTCAACTATCCCAAAAAAGAAGGTGAAAAATCAGAAAAAATTTTTAAAGAAGCCGTTATGGCTGCCGGCAGAACGGGAGTCATCTGCGCCGGCGGCAGTTCTACTGATCCCGAAGAGTTTTTAGACAGATTACATAAACAGATAACCATCAGCGGAGCCATTGGCAATGCCACTGGCCGCAACATCCATCAAAAACCGTTAAAGGATGCCATCAACTTCTGCAAAGCCATTGCTTCTGTTACTTTTGCAGATAGCGATGTAGAAACGGCGTATAAAATATATCAGGGGGAAGAGGATTTCTCTGTTTAAAAAGAGGTATTGACAACCCCTAGAAAATCATATATTATATCCACAGGTTCCTCACATGACAATTTAATCATTAAATTGATAAAAAATTCTCTAAAAATAACTAAAATTTGTTAAATTCGGAGAAAAGACAGAGGTTTTTAATTAACTTAAGGCTTTTGGACATCACTAGTTGATAATCTGAAAGCAAACAGAGTTGAAACCCCCTGTTTTTTCTTCCTAAAAATTTTAAAGAAGAAAAAATAATCGCGCTATTCTAATCCTTAACTCGCAGCACCATATCACTAAAATGGGTAAGAAAAGGGGTAGCCGAGATGAACATTGACAGCTGAAAAAGTGATAGAATCTCCTGTTCCTAAACTAAGCTAAAGCTGGTTTAGGGCACAATTCCAAAGATGTTTTTTTTATGATTTAACATCTTCTTCTTCAAACTCTTGAAGAAGCGAGTAAAATAAACCATATCTTATTTGAGAGTTTGATCCTGGCTCAGGATGAACGCTGGCGGCGTGTCTAAGGCATGCAAGTCGAATGCCCTCACCTCACTTTGTTCGGTTCGGAAGAAACAAGTTACAACTAACAAGATACAAACAAATATCAAATCTCAAATTCCAATAATCAAACGTTTATAATAATGTTTTGGAATTTGTAAATTGAAATTTGAAATTTGTTTGTTACTTGTATTTTGTGTCTTGTAATTTCACCGAGCACAGCGAGGTGTGGGCATGGCAGACGGGTGAGTAACACATTGGTAACCTACCTCTAACCCGGGCATAACCCACCGAAAGGTGGAATAATTCCCGATAGTCATGGGGGGACATAAGTCATTCCCATGTAAAATTCCGGTGGTTAGAGAGGGGCCTATGGCCCATCAGCTTGTTGGTAAGGTAACGGCTTACCAAGGCTCCGACGGGTAGCGGGTGTGAGAGCATGGCCCGCCTCACTGGGACTGAAACACTGCCCAGACTCCTACGGGAGGCTGCAGTCGAGAATCTTCCGCAATGGCCGAAAGGCTGACGGAGCGACGCCGCGTGTAGGAAGACGCCCTTCGGGGTGTAAACTACTTTTCTCAGGGACGAATTCGTGACGGTACCTGAGGAATAAGCCACTGCTAATCACGTGCCAGCAGCAGCGGTAATACGTGAGTGGCAAGCGTTATCCGGATTTATTGGGTGTAAAGCGTCCCTAGGCGGCTTAATAAGTTTTTAGTAAAATCTCCGGGCCTAACCCAGAGTCTGCTAAAAAAACTATTAGGCTAGAGACCGGGAGAGGTCAGCGGAATGGCCGGTGTAGTAGTTAAATGCGTTAATATCGGCTAGAACACCAATAGCGAAGGCAGCTGACTAGAACGGTTCTGACGCTCATAGGACGAAAGCGTGGGTAGCGAATGGGATTAGATACCCCAGTAGTCCACGCTGTAAACGATGGGCACTGAACATTGGAAGTATCGACCCTTTCAGTGTTGTTGACTTAAGCTAACGCGTTAAGTGCCCCACCTGGGGAGTACGGCCGCAAGGCTAAAACTCAAAGGAATTGACGGGAGTCCGCACAAGCGGTGGAGCATGTGGTTTAATTCGATTCTAAGCGAGGAACCTTACCAGGGTTTGACATCCCGAGAACCCTCGAGAAATCGAGGGGTGCCCCGCCAAAATCATCAAGCCGATTTTTCGGTTTACTTCAGATAGTCAACCTTTTTGGTTGTAAATTTGGAGTGAAGCAAATTGGTGATTTAGGCGGGGAGCTCGGTGACAGGTGCTGCATGGTTGTCGTCAGCTCGTGTCGTGAGATGTCAGGTTAAGTCCTTTAACGAGCGCAACCCCTACTTTGTGTTAAATTGTTCACAAAGAACTGCCTCGGTTAACGAGGAGGAAGGCGGGGATGACGTCAAATCAGCATGGCTCTTACGCCCTGGGCTACACACGTGCTACAATGGCGAGTACAAAGGGTGGCAAAATCGCAAGATGAAGCTAATCCCAACAAAACTCGTCTCAGTTCGGATTGAGGTCTGCAACTCGACCTCATGAAGCTGGAATCGCTAGTAACCGTGAATCAGCCACGTCACGGTGAATACGTTCTCGGACTTTGTACACACCGCCCGTCACGTCAAGAGAGTCGGTAGTACCCGAAAGCTGACATTAGTTGGACTAAGGTAAGATCGATGATAGGGACGAAGTCGTAACAAGGCATCCGTAGCGGAAGCTGTGGATGGATCACCTCCTTTCTAGGGAGATTTACTCGTCCGCCAAATATTGCTTGCAATATAGGCGGGCTACGAGGTCGACCCCGAGCGAAGTCCTCGAGTGAAATCGAGAGGACAAGCCAAGGGGCGAGATTCTATCACTTTCTAGCTGTTAATTAACCGGCTGGGCTTTACTTGCCCAGCCGTTTTTGATAGAATATATTTTGATTTAAAGGCCGGGTTAGCTCAGTGGTAGAGCAGTGGACTGAAAATCCTCGTGTCCCCAGTTCGATTCTGGGACCCGGCACCATTATAAGACAAGAACTGAAAATCCTCGTGTCCCCAGTTTCGGCCAGTGGCCGATCAGCCGCTGGCTGACGATTCTGGGACCCGGCACCATGGGCGATTAGCTCAGATGGTTAGAGCGCGTCACTGATAATGACGAGGTCTGAGGTTCGATTCCTCAATCGCCCACCATTTACAATTAAGAAAAGCGATTATGTATTACGTTTACTTTGCTGAAAGTTTAAGAAACAATAAAATATGAAATAGTTAAAACAGTTTCGGCCAGAGGCCGATCGGCCTTTGGCCGAGGTTAGAGCGCGTCGCTGATAATGACGAAATTTTAAGGTTTCCACCAAAGGTGGATCAGCCTTTGGCTGACAATTCCTAGCACGCCCACCATTTACAATTAAGAAAAGCGATTATGCATTATATTTACTTAATCTTTCTTCAATCAAGTTCTTAAAGAGAAGTTAATCAAAACAGCGCCGCGCAGAGTCAGATTGATTATACGCCATCGCTTTTTTAAAATAGGATTTTATTATGATTTAAAATAGTTATTGTTGAGCCAAAGTTAGATAAAATTTGCTGTAAAGCTACGGCGTATTATACTTATAGTCTAAAACAGATAAAATAAAACCAGCCCTCTTAAAGAGAAAGCTGGTCTTATTTAATTTATTTTTACTTTTAATTATATTCCATGATTGGCTAAAAACTGCGCCATCGGCAGGGTGAATTTAGCCAAGAAATCCATATCAGCAAATGATTTTTGGATAAGATCAGCGCCCCAAGATTCGGTGCAATTGATATTTACCGAGAAGCCGCCGGCTGTTGGAGTAACTGTCATATCAGCAAAGGCAGCGTAGTTACCAAATTGCCAGCCTCTTTTAAAGAGTTCATTAGCATAGATATCTGACAATTTAGCGGAAGTTTCCTGGTTTATGCCGGAGAAAATAACCGACGCTCCGGTTGAATTATTAACTGTTTCAATCTTAACATACTCCTTTATTTGTTGAACTCTGGTTAATGAGTCGGATGAGGCAGAATCTGTTTGTTCTTGAGCCATTGCCGGCAAGGCAACTGCCAAAGTGGTAATGGCAAGTAGTGTAAAAAGTATCTTTTTCATATAGTTTTCCCTTTTTATTTAGTAATTTTAGTTTAATAATCGACCTTTTCACCTAATAATACAAGATTAAAATCATTTTATTTCAGAGTTTTATAGTATAATATTAGGACGGGACTAGGACTATTGACAAAAATTATTAAAAATAATAAGTTATACATTCAATAGTACCTAAAAAAGAACATTAATAATTGAGAGGAAGACAGACATGAAAAGGATTATACTACCTATGATACTACTAATGTTGTTCTGTGCGAATAACATAGTAATTGCCTCTTTTCGTCAGGGGGCGGTTGGAGACGAATGTTTCTATTTCATCGGACCATTGTCCGATCAGTGGGGCGGTTCGGCGCTTTATCGAACGGACACTTTCGGAGAATATATTGAGGTGGTTAGTGAAGATCGTAATATGGGAGCGCTATTAGGTACGTGGAGCGATGTAATTCATCGTTTCCAATACTGTCATCTCATCAGCAGGGATGGCGGTTATACATGGGACTCCATTGGGAGTTATTCAGGTATTGACACTTACGCCAGTGGTTTTGGCAGTGTTATCTACATTGCCAACCATGGCTTCGGTACTAACGCCCAAATTGGGCGTAGTACGAACTATGGTGAAACGTTTTTGTTTCACCATGTTCAGGGTATCCCAGACACAGTATTTATCAAAGACCTGTGTCTAGGAGGGTCAGCCGGAGAGGTATATGCCTTAACTCTTGGTGGAGGCATATACTACAGCAATGATTTTGGCTGGAACTTTGTATTTCTAGCCAATGTTGTTACTGATTTCGGGGTGTTTGATACAAGCCATTTGATTAATGGCTTGGTACCCGGAGAGTTTTTTCTTCTGAGTTGGGGCGTAGACGTTAAAACAATCATACGGGTTCATGATTATGGCGCAGGGGGCTATCTGATTGGTGCCTTCACCATCCAGACACCCTTTTTTTCTGCGGAAATAACGCAGGGGCCAGGTGAGATGTACTTCATAGCCTTCCAGTTGGACTTCTGGCTCGGCGGAACAATTTTTATTTCTCACACAGACAACTTCGGCGCGGATAATTGGCCGTACTTTATACACGAAGTCCCGGGCGCTGGAGTAAAAAATCAGAGAGTAGCTCCCCACATAAAACTGGCAGATAACTACCCCAACCCATTCAACCTCACGACAGTTATCAGCTATCAACTTCCAACTAACAGCCAAGTCAACGTGCAAGTGTATGATACTGCCGGGCGGTTGATTGCCACATTGGTAGACGGTTGGCGTCAGCCAGGCACACACGAAGTAACCTTCGACGGCTCCAACCTGCCTTCAGGCGTGTATGTCTACCGCTTACAGGCAGGCGAGTTTAGCGCCACCGGCAAGATGGTGCTGATGAAGTAAAAACAATAAATATCCAATGTGGCTCTAGTCTGGGGGACTAGAGCCGCTTTTTATCCCGCACCTTCCCCGAGTACCCCGCAGGAAGGTGCGGGATTTATTTATCAGGCAAACAACTGCGGTTTTTGCCACGGGCTCAATGCCCTTTATTGTAAAGACAGTGATAAAAAGATATAGAGATGGTTGCAAAATTCATTTTGTTGTAAAATAAGGGTATAAAGTAATTAACTTTACACTCTTATGCAACAACAAAAACAAAAACGAAAACCTTATCCCTCGGATTTAACCGAGAAACAATTTAAACTAATCAAGCCCTT
>JAHISB010000049.1 GCA_018818425.1 Patescibacteria group bacterium | reverse complement strand
TCACGGATAATCACTGATCTATCACGGATGAATCACAGATAACTCACGAATTATCACTGATGGTTCGCTCCTCGACTCGCTATGCTCGGAGTCTGTCGACCGATGGCGCGCTGATGGCTCACGGATAAATCAGCGAGTTATCTGTGTGTTATCAGTGAACTCTCCGTGCTTTAGCTTAATTTAGCATAATGCTTATGTACCTACGCGCCGTGGCGCGTAGGTACAGGTGGTTTCTTTAATCATCTTTTCCAGTGAAAAATCAGTCAAATTAATATTGGAGGTTAATTGTTGCATAAGGGATTGATTGTTGATTAGTTTATTAAGAGCTTCGGTTAATTGTTTTGAGTTTTTTGGCTCAATTAAAAGCCCGTTGATATTATCTTTAATAATTTCCGGCGCTCCGCCAACTTTAGTTGCAATAATCGGCAAACCGGCAGACATAGCTTCTAACAAAGTGTAAGGCAAGCCCTCTTTAACAGAAGGCAGGACAAAAATGTCAAAGCCCTTTAAATATCTGTAAGCTTGGTCAATATTACCCAGCAAGAAAAAGTTATTTTCCAGACCGGCTTTTTTAATCTGCGCTTCCAAATTTTTTCTTTCCTGGCCTTCGCCAAGCGCTAAAAAAATTGTTTGAGGATGTTCTTTGATAACATTTTCGGCCGCTTCCACTAAATACTTTAAGCCCTTGGTGGGGTACAGATTGGCGATAGCGCCGATAATCGCCAATCGCTCGCCTCGAGCGAAGTCGAGAGGCGAAGCGGGCGAGTCGTTATTAGATATAAGGTTGAATAAGTTTTGTCGGGCTGTGTTTTGGTCAAAAAAATCAAGATTATTAAAATCAATTCCATTGTGAATGGCAATCAGCTTTTCCGCCGGGCAAATTTTGTTTTCTAAAGCCACCTTTTTATCGTAGCCAGAAACGCAGATGATTTTGTCTTTATATTTGGCGGTGAATTTTTCCAAGAGCAGGTAAAGCTTTTTTTGCCAGCCGGGCAGGGGTTCGTTAAAAACCCAGCCGTGGGCTGTATAAATGATCGATGGCTGATAACCGATCGATTTATTTGCCAACGAGCCCAGGATGCTTATTTTTGAACTATTGAGGTGGACAATGTCGGGCTGTTCTGTTTTTATCAACCTTCTTATTTCCCAAAGAGCCATAAAATCAAAAAAAGGATTAATACCTCTTTTAAGATGCTTCAATCTGAATGTTCTAATGCTCCCATGCTCAAGTGTTCTAATGCTCCCATGCTCAAGTGTTCTAATGCTCCCATGCTCAAGTGTTCTAATGTTCTCATGTCCGCATTGTTTAAACAGCTCGCCGTTTCCTTGGCCGGCGGCAATTACAATATCATAGCTTTCTGTTAAATTAACAGCTAAATCGTAGATATATTTCTGGGCGCCGCCCCATTCGGACTGGGTGATTAAATAAAGAATCTTTGGCTTTTTTTGGGTCATTTTCATATATTGACTAAAAAGGAGTTTTTAATTATAATCATAGGGTATAATTTTTTTAAAATTAAATCAAGCGGTTCAAATATTTTTTGTTGACAGATTGATGACAATTAGTATACATTAGATTTAATATCAAAAATTAATTTTAAAACTTATGGACTTAACAATTTCTAATGAAAAAATAGCTACGGTCAGGGATTTGCAAACAAAGGTCTCTTCGCTTCTGGCAACGGTAAAAGACGGAGGTTTTTATAGGATTATTCGCAATAAAGAAACTATCGGGTTTTTAATTTCTCAAGATTATATGGAGTATGTAGAGGAGTTGCAAGAAGATCTAAATTGCTTAAAGTCAAAATTTTTAGCCCAAAAAGTCGCTAAAGCAAGAAAAGATAAAAAAAGAGTTTCTTTAGAAGAAATTTTATGAATAAAATAAGAATTTGCGTAGTCGGCTTAGGTTATGTGGGTTTGCCGCTGGCTTGCTTGTTATCCAAAAAGTATGAAGTTTGGGGTTTTGACGCCAGTCAGGAAAAAATCAAGGAATTAAAAAAGGGCTATGACAGAACCGGCGAAGTCGGTTCAAAGGTTAAGGATTTTTTAATCAATTATTCCGATAAACCCGGGGTCATCAAAGATTGCAATTTTATTATTGTGGCCGTGCCCACGCCCATAGATAAAAACAAAGAGCCGGATTTAAGCTTGGTTAAAAGCGCTTCTAAAACGGTGGGCCAAAACTTAAGCCCGGGCTCAATTGTGGTTTTTGAAAGCACTGTTTATCCCGGCTGCACCGAAGAGGTTTGCGCGCCTATTCTGGAGCAGGAGTCAAATTTAAAATATAATCAGGATTTTTTTGTGGGCTATTCGCCGGAGCGGGTCAACCCGGGCGATAAAGAGCACACTATTGATAAAATTGTTAAAGTGGTCAGCGGTTCTACTGCCGAAACCTTGCAAACTGTCAGCCGGGTTTATGGTTCAATAATTACAGCCGGTGTTCATCAGGCGAATAACATTAAAACAGCCGAGGCCGCCAAGGTGATAGAAAATATCCAGCGCGATTTAAACATTGCTTTGATGAACGAACTTTCCTTAATCTTCGAAAAAATGGATATAGACACTCAAGAAGTTATACAAGCGGCGGCAACTAAGTGGAATTTTGTCAAGTATCAGCCGGGCCTGGTGGGCGGCCATTGCATTTCGGTTGACCCTTATTATTTAACTCATAAAGCGCTGGAGCTTGGCTATCAGCCAAAAGTTATTCTGGCCGGCCGGGGCATTAACGATTATATGCCCCAGCATGTGGCAGAAAAAGTAATAACTGCGTTGAATCAATCAGGAAAAAATTTATCAAGCTCCAAAGCGCTGATTCTGGGGCTCACCTTTAAGGAAAATGTGCCTGATTTAAGAAACAGCAAAGCCAAAGAGTTGATTGAAGGGCTCAAAAAAAATCAATTAACCATTTATGGCCACGACCCTTTAGCTAACAGTCGGGAAATTGAAAAGGAGCTGGGCATTGCTAATTCTTTACTGGAAGATCTTCCTCCAATGGATGCGGTGATTATTTTCAGCCCTCACCATGAATTTAAAGAACTGACTCTTGATAAGCTTAAGTTGAAAATGAATAACCAGCCAGTTATATTTGACCTTAAGCGTTTTTACAATAAACAAGAGGCGGCAGATTTGGGCTTTACTTACCTTCATTTATGAAATCCAGGATTCTTATATTTTCGCTGGCTTACCTGCCCTTAATAGGCGGAGCAGAAGTCGCTTTGAAAGAAATCACCGAGCGTCTGCCCGATTATGATTTTCATTTAATTACGGCGCGGTTTTCTAAAAATAATAAAGCTGAAGAAACTATCGGCCCGGTCAAAATTTATCGGGTTGGCTGGGGCTGTTTTTTAGATAAGTATCTTTATTTTGTTCTGGCCTATTTTAAGGGCTTAAAGCTGTATCAGCATCACCGCTATCAAATTATCTGGGCCATGATGGCTAATTATGCGGGACTGGCCGCTTTGTTATTCAAATGGAGCCATAACGTTAAATATCTGCTTACTTTGCAAAGCGGCGACAGCGATGAGTTTATTCACCAAAGAACCTGGTTTTGGCAGCCGCTGTATAAGCAGATTTACAAACAGGCCGATTATATTCAGGCCATCAGCCGCTGGCTGGAAAACAGGGCTAAAAGTTATGGCTATCAGGGCAAAATTGATGTTGTGCCGAATGGCGTTGACATAGCAAAGTTCAGCCAAGAAATCACTCAAGAAGAAAAAGAAGAATTGTTAAGTCAATCGGGCATTGGCCCAAACGATAAAGTCATTATCACGGTTTCACGCTTGGTGGAAAAAAACGGCATCGGTGATTTGATTGAATCAATAAAATATCTGGATGAGCGTTACAAACTGCTGATAATTGGAACAGGAAAGCTGGAGGAAAACTTAAAACTTAAAACTGAAGAATTAAAACTTACTGACCGTGTGATATTTGCGGGCCAAAAAAGTCATAACGAATTGTATAAATATTTAAAAATTTCTGATGTTTTTATCAGGCCGTCGTTAACCGAGGGCTTTGGCAATGTTTTTATCGAGGCCATGGCCGCCGGTTTGCCGGTTATTGCCACTTACGTTGGCGGCCTTAAAGATTTTTTAATAGACGGCGAAACCGGCTTAGTCTGCCAGGCCAACAATCCTCAAAGTATTGCTAGCCAGGTTAAAAAGCTGGCAGCCAGCGAAGAATTAAGAAAAAAAATAATTAATCAAGGTCTTTTAGAAGCCGCTAAATATAACTGGAATGATATTTCCTTTAAAATTAATTCAATTTTTAAAAATCTATGAATAAAAAAGAAAAAGTTTTAGTCACCGGCGGAGCCGGCTTTATCGGCTCTAATATTGTAGGCGAATTATTAAAGCAGGGCTATCAGGTATCGGTAATTGATAATTTAATCACCGGTAAAAAAGAAAATCTGGAGCCGTATCTTTCTAGCATCAAATTTATCCAAGGTTCAATTATGGACGAAGAAAAAATCAACGAAGCTATAGAAGACATTGATTATGTTTTGCATCAGGCGGCTCTGCCGGCCGTGCCCAGATCGATTGAGGAGCCGATGAGCAGTTTAGAAAACAACACCGCCGCCACTTTAAAAATGTTATCTAAGAGCCAGGAATATAAAGTCAAAAAATTTGTTTATGCTTCGTCTTCTTCAATCTACGGCGACCAGGAGGCAGAATATAAGCGGGAGGATTTAAAGCCAAAACCCCTTTCGCCCTATGCGGTTTTTAAGCTGGCCGGTGAGCAGCTTTGCCGGGTTTACGCTAATTTACATAATTTGCCCGCGGTTTGCTTAAGGTACTTTAATGTTTTTGGCCCGAATCAGGATCCGGATTCGCCATACTCGGCCGTGATGCCGATTTTTATCAAAGCCATGCTTAACAACGAGCCGGCCGCTATCAACGGCGACGGCGCCATTACCAGAGATTTTACTTATGTAGTTAATAATGTTACAGCCAATCTTTTAGCCATGAAGTCGGAAAAAGTCGGTAGGGGAGAAGTAATCAACATTGCTATGGGCCAGGAGGTTTCGTTAAATGAATTAGTGGAACAAATCAACAGTCTTTTGAATAAAAACATCGAACCAATCCATAGAGAAGAAAGGCCGGGCGATATTAAACGTTCGCTGGCCGATATCAGCCGCGCCCGAGAACTGCTGAATTACCAGCCGATTGTCAGTTTTAAAGAAGGGCTTGAAAAGACCATAGAGTATTATGAGAAGTTACTAAAAGTTATTAAGTTATTAAATTACTAAGTTTATTAAGTTTATTTTTTGAATCAAAGTTAACAGATTAAACGGAAAAACTATTATGAAAATAATTTTAGCCACGGGCATCTATCCGCCGGAGATCGGCGGGCCGGCCACTTATGTTCAGCATTTAAGTGAAGAGTTGACAAAACTGGGCTGCAAAATAAAAATTGTAAGTTATGGCCAGGCCGGCCAGCAACACCCCCAATTGTCAATCGTCAACAAAAACAGCAGTTTATTGATTCGTTATTTTAAATATTTTTGGCAGGTTTTCAACTTATGCAAATGGGCCGAGGCGGTTTATATTTTGGATTTGATGAGCGCCGGCTTTCCCGCTATAATAGCTGCTAAAATTAGAGGCAAAAAAGTTGTCTTTAGAACGGGCGGGGATTTTTTATGGGAAAAGGCATTTCAAAACGGCTGGACTAAGTTGCCCTTGGTTCAATATTACGAAGCCAGCAAAAACTTTAAGGAAAAGTTATTATTAAAGTTTTGTGGCTGGCTGTTAAAGAAGATTGACGCGGTAGTTTTTTCCACCAAACTGCAGGCGGCCATTTATCAAAAATATTATCAGCTTGCTGAAAAAAAGATTAAATTTATTGATAATGCTCTGCCGGCCATTAACATCCGCAACGTTCAAGATTATAATCAGGACAGCATTGTTTTTGCCGGACGGTTAATTAAATTAAAAAATCTAGGCAGCTTAATCAACGCTTTCAGCCGGTCAAATAATAATAAAGTAAAATTATTAATTTACGGCGAAGGCCCGGAAAAAAAGAATTTAGAGCATAAAATCAGCAACTTAAATTTAACCGGCCAGGTCAAACTGCTGGGCAACATAGACCACCAGAAGTTGCTTGAAGCGATGGCTGGCTGTAAGTTCGTCATTTTACCCTCTTTGACCGAAATCAGCCCTAACCTGGTTTTAGAATGCTTAAGCATGGGCCAGCCGATTATTGTAACCCAGGAAACCGGTTTTAGCGATGACATCAAAGAAGAGCTGATCACTATCAATCCTCAATCAGAGGCCGATATCAAAGAAAAGATTGATTATTTGTTAGAGCCAAATAATTTAGCTGATTACCTGAGCAGGCTTAAAAAAATAAAAGTTGAAAATAGATCATGGCAGCAGGTGGCTCAAGAACATCATCAAATTTTTAAAAGTTTGCTAGCAAATGAAAAAGGTATTGTTAATTAATCCGCCCTTTAATATTGCCAAAGAAAGTTATAAAACTTCAATTTCCGTTGGTTTGCTTAGCATTGCTACTTATATTGACAGCCGGGGCATACCAGCAGAGATCATTGACGGGGCGCGGCAGGAAAATTATCTGGAGCTGATAAAAAATCAGGTTAAAGAATGCGATTATGCCGGCCTTTCGGTTATGACCACGCAAATTCCCCAGGCCTTAAAGGTGAGCCGTTTTATTAAAGAGATAAATCCTGATTGTAAAATTGTCTGGGGCGGCATTCATCCAACCTTTTTTATTAAACAGACCATTGCTCATCCCTTAATTGACCTTGTCTGTTTTGGCGAAGGTGAAATTACTTTTTATGAAATAGTGAGCGGTAAAAATTACAGTCAAATCAAGGGCATAGCTTATCAAAATAATGGCGAGGCGCTTGTTAATTTGCCGCGTCCGTTGCATGACCCTGCCCAAATGCCCTTATTCAATTGGGATTTAACACCCCGGCAGATATTGGAGAATCTGGATTTAATTCCATCTTTAACCTCTCGCGGCTGTCCCCATCGCTGCACTTTTTGCGTTAATGCTATTCTTAAAAATCAGTGGCGGCCGCGGACTGCCCAGCAGGTTTTGCAAGACTTGGCCGTCATTAAAGAGAAGAGCTATTTTTATAATAAGCCCTTGCGTTTTTGGGATGAAAATTTTTTTGTGGACATCAACCGGGCCAAAGAAATTATTAATGGCATGATCGATAAAAATTTGGCCGGGCCATGGGAAACTACGGTGCGCGCCAACTATCTTAAAGCAGGGCTGATTGACGATGAATTTATGGCTCAATTAAAAAGGTCCGGCTGTTATCTGCTTTCTTTTGGCGCGGAATCGGGCAGCCCCGGGATTCTTAAAAAAATAAAAAAAGACATAACCCCGTCAGAAATCATAGAATCAGCTAAATCTTGTTTAAGCAATGGCATTACGCCCCAGTATTCTTTTATGATCGGCCTGCCCGGCGAAACCAAGCAGGACATGATGATGACTTTAAAATTAATTGACCAGCTGGTTAAGCTTAGTGATAAAGTTCAGATCCTGGGGCCTCAGGCTTTTCGTCCGTATCCTGGCTCTCCCTTGTACGAAGAGTGTTGTCAAGCTGGCTGGCAGGCGCCGCAGTCTTTGGACGACTGGTCGCATTTAGTGGAGAATGAGCTGAGTTATTTAACGGTACAGAATTTCCCATGGGTCAAACATAAAAATTTTGTAGAATCAATGGAAGCTTATGTCAGGTTCGGCGCTCATAGCATCAAAAGCGCCATGGGCTCCAGCGTTAAGGCGCAGAGATTATTAAAGCTGATTTTTGTTTTATTTTGCCAGTTGCGCTGGAAGCTGAAATTTTTTGCCTGGCCCATAGAATTTAAATTAGCTAAAAGGTTTGTGACCAAATAATAAAATGAAAATTTTAAGCATAGGCACAGACACATCATTGCTCGATAAAAATTCTCCGACAGCCAAAAGAATTATTGAATATGGAAAATTAGCGGATAAATATACTATTATCACTTTATCAGGCGATAATCAGATTGTGGATTTAGCCGCTGGAGTCAGGGCGTATGGCGTTAAAGCCAATATTAAATTTTTAGCTTTGCTTAAAATATTTATTTTGGCTTGGAAATTAATTAAAGAGGATAATTATGATGTTATTACTACCCAAGATCCTTTTATTACAGCTTTGGTCGGCTGGTTGCTGGCCAGAAAATTCAAAGTCGGACTTAATATGCAAATTCACGGCGATTTTTTTAGCGGCGATTATTGGCAAAAACAAGGATTTTCCATGAAGTTAAGACTCATCTTAGCCAAAAAATTATTACCCCAAGCAGATAGCATCAGAGTAGTTAGCCAGAGAATTGCTGACAGTCTTTCTAAGTTTAATATCAACAAAGAAAAAATCATTAAAGCGCCGATTTATGTGGACTGGCAGAAGCTCAGCCAAACTCCGATATCAGCGGACTTGCATAAAAAGTATCCCGGCCAATTTATCCCGCACCACGGGAGACCGCGGCCATTAGTCAAGCATCAACAAAGTGGTGCTGGTTTAGCCAGTGGTGCGGGATTTATTATTTTATCAGCCGGCAGATTAGTCAAAGCCAAAAATCTGTCTTTATTAATCAATTCATTTAAAAAAGTTAATCAGCAGTTTTCTGAAATTGTTCTGGTGATTGTCGGCAGCGGCACGGAAGAAGAAAAATTAAAAGCTCTGGCCAATCAACTGGGCCTGGGCGGCAAGGTGAAATTTTTGGGTTGGCAGAAAGATTTATCCAGTTATTATAAGACCGCAGATTTGTTCGCGGTGACTTCGGAGAGCGAGGGTTATAATCGAACGGTGATAGAAGCTATGGCTTGCGGCTGTCCAATAATTATGACTGATGTGGGTCTGGCCGGAGAAATTATCAAAGATGGTCAGAATGGTTTAGTAGTGCCCGTTGGCAATCAAGAGGCGTTGACAGCGGCCATAATCAAAATTATTAAAGATGGTAGGTTAAGAAACAATTTGAGCTGTCGGGCCCAAGAGTCATTATTAACTTTGCCCAGCAAGGGAGAAACTCTGGCTTTGTATAAAAAGAGCTGGGAACAGGCAGTTCAATCGTAACCATCTCAATATACATTTATGTCCAATAAAAAAGTTGCCTTAATTTCATTATATTCAGACGATGTTAAAGGGATTCCGCCGCTGGCGCTTTTGTATTTAGCTACGGCTTTAAAGAAAAACGGCCATCAGGCAAAAATAATTCATAAAAACGCCAGTGAGTCCGGGGCAGTTATCAAAGAAGTTAAAGACTGTCAGCCCGATTTAGTGGGCATGTCGGTTTTCACTGGTTATCATAATAAAAAATATGTGGAACTAAGCCGCTTTTTTAAAAATAAGGGCTACAAGATTATTTGGGGCAATGCCCATCCCTCGCTGTTGCCGGAGCAGGTTTTACAAGAGCCGAGCGTGGATTTTGTAGCCATTGGTGAAGGTGAAGAAACTTTGGTGGATCTTTTAAATAAAATTGATGATGAGGAAAAATACTCTACTATTCCCGGTCTGGGCTTTAAAAATAAAGAAGGTCAGGCAGTAATCAACGCTCGTCGGGATTTTATTGGTCTTGATGATTATTTAATTGATTGGTCATTAATAGATTTGGAGAAGTATTTACTGCCTTATTTTTCTAATAAATATAAAAGAACTTTAATCTTAACCACTTCCAGGGGCTGTCCTTATAATTGTCAGTTTTGCTACAATTTAGTTTTTAACAAAAGAAAATGGCGCTGTCATTCGGTAGAAAAATTAGTGGCTAGTTTAAAGCCAGTTATTGAAGAGTTTAAAGTTGACGCTATCCGCTTTTTAGATGATAATTTTTTTATTGATAAAGACAGAGCTTTTAAAATCGTCCGAGAGCTGAATTTGCCTTATTATGCCAGCGCCCGGGTGGAATATGTTGACGAAGAATTTGTTAAAAACTTAAAAGCCACTAACTGTCAGGAAATTGCCTTTGGCTTTGAGTCTGGTTCAGACAGAATCTTAAAAGAAGTTATTCAGAAAGGCATGACTACTCAAAACATTGTCAAAGCCATCACTTTGTTGAAAGATTCCAAGATAATGACCTCCGGAGCAATTATTTTCGGCGTTCCCTCGGAGACCAAAGAAGAATACCATCAGACGATGAAATTTATCGCTAATTTATTGGAAATCAATAATAATTTAGCTTTTACTTGCGGCTGGTTTTTGCCCTTTGCCGGCACCGGACTGTACGAAAAAGCCAAGCGCTGCGGTTTTAGGCCGCCTGTTAAAACAGAAGATTGGGACAAGTTTAACCGCTGGAGCAGTAGTTATACGATGGAGTGGCTGGATTGGGACTATCAAAAAGCAGTTAAATATTCCAGAAGATTTATTCATTTGCTGGCTTTGGCTTATAAAAGAAATATTCCAATATTTAAAACCACTTTAAAAAAGAGAGTGGAGAATTTGAACTTTTCGTTTCCTTTGGACATTTACATTCTTTCCCGCTTAAGGAATATTTATCTTTTCAGCGGTGATAAGAATTTTGTTTATCGCTTAATAAGGCGGATAATTATGAACATCATAAAGATTAAACAAAGAGTATAAATGAAGGTCATTTTGTTAAACACAAAATACAAAAAATTATTTTTAATAGCTTTATTGCTACTGGGAGTATTTTTTTCAACTTATAAATTAACAGAAAGCCCTGGTGTTTGGTTTGATGAAGGTGTCTTTATTCAAACAGCCATGAATTTAACAGTGGCCGGGGAGCAGGGCATGCAGGTTGAACCAGGTATGGTGATGAATACTGCAAAGTTTATGACCACTGGCTTTCCTTTAATTTATCCCCTTAGTTTTTCTTTTAAATACTTTGGCATAGGGCTGTTGCAGGCCAGAATGGTCATGGTAGTTTTTTTGGTGGCTTTGCTTTGGATGTCGTATTTGTTAGTCAGAGAAATGTTTGGGTTTAGAGCGGCAGTTTTTTCCTCTTTGCTTTTGGTAAGTTTTCCGGTTTTGTATGGCAATGGCAAAAATGTTTTAGGAGAAGTGCCCGGCTTATTTTTTTTGATTTTATTTTTATTTTTCGTTTATAAGATAGAAAAAACTAAATTTAAAACTAAAATATATTATGTTTTAGCTGGCATAGCTGCCGGCCTTTGTGTTGCGACTAAACCGATATTTTTAATATTGTTGCCAGCTTTATTGATTTCAATATTATTTTTTAGGAAGATTATTTACACTCAATGGAAGTTATTTTTAACAGCTATCTGTTCCTTTTTAATACCAATCGCCATTTGGCTCGTTCCTTTATTTCAAGAAAGCGATTCTTTGACAGATCTTATAAATTTTTATGCCAATGTTCAGGGAGTGAGCAATTTTTTCCAGACGATAACAGAAAACTTTTTTAAATTTTTTACTGAAATTGGCCCCGGCTACCTTTTTGTCCTATCTTTAGTTTGGACCGCTTCAGTTATTTTAAGGATTAAAGCAAAAAAAGCGGTATCTCTCACAGAATCAATTTCTTTTTGCTTTGTCTGGTTGATGATGGCGGCATATTTATTTACCGTGGGCTTTTATCGCTACTTTTTCCCTGCTAACGTTGTAGCCTTGCTTTATTTTCCCGCAGCTTTATTTATTTGTTTAAATTATCTGAAAGACAGGTGGATGTGTTTTCAGAAAATAAAGATTAATTTCGTCGTTTCTTTGCTAATGGTGATGATGTTGGGAATACATCTTTACCAACTTGGATTTAATTCTTGGGTGGCCACTTATTATAATAGTACAAGAACAACAGTTTTAATCAATTATTTTAATAATTTTGATCCGTCTATAAGTACTTTTTTCTATAATACTCCCGAAGCAGTAATTTTTTTACTGAATGATAATTATTATCAATATGCTGCCCTTACTCCCACTGCTTTAGTTGGCGAAGAACAGTTGGAAAAGATTAATTTAGGAATTCCTGACCAGATAATTATCACTAGGAAATTTCTAGAAGATAGTAAGGCAGATTTCAGCCTTTATCAACCTAAAGATGAAGTTGACCGATACATAATCTTAGAAAAGGTTAATAAGTCAGATCAGTGATTCAGCTAAAATTAATTTATAAGTTGATATTGTTTGAAACAGCATTTTGGGAATATCTGCGGTTTTATTACAGGTTTACTTTAGCCAATTTTTTTTGTCATAGGGTATAATACCATCGGCCAAATCGCTGGATTTATATAACTGAAAATGCTATAATTTTTTTGAAATTCAGACAAAATTGTTATAGTTGAATAAGTCGCTGCTGATTATTTTAAAGTCAGTCTATATGAATAAATCAAATTTAGGAGTTGGCTGTGTTAATTTGAATAAAAAAGCAAAAAAATACGTTAATCGGGTTTTAAATTCTGCCAGATTGTCTTATGGTCCTTTTATAAAAAAGTTTGAAAAAAAGTTCAGTTCCGATCATGGGGCAAGATTCGGCATTATGGTCAATAGCGGCACCTCGGCTTTAAGGATAGCCGTCGCCTGCTTAAAGGAGACTGAGGGCTGGCAGGCCGGCGATGAAATTATTATTCCGGCTGTGACTTTTATTTCTGACGCTAATGTTATTATCGACCACAATTTCAAGCCTGTTTTTGTTGACGTTGACCCTTTAACTTATAATATTGATTCATCAAAAATTGAAGAAAAGATTAATAAAAAAACCAGAGCCATTATGGCGGTTCATCTTTTTGGCCAGGCGGCTGAAATGAAGCCGATTATAGCGCTGGCTAAAAAATATAAATTAAAGATTATTGAGGATTCTTGCGAGACAATGTATGTTAGTTATAAAGGAAGGCCAGTTGGTTCTTTTGGCGATATTGCTTGTTTTTCCACCTATGCTGCTCATATAATTACGACTGGCGTAGGCGGCATTGCTATTACCGGCAACAAAAGATATGCTGGAATTTTAAGAAGTTTGGCCAACCATGGCCGCGACGGTATTTATGTCAGTATTGATGATAGAAATAAAAAAGGAAAAGAATTAGAAGAAATTATCAGCAGAAGATTCAAATTTATCAGACCCGGCTATAGCTTTCGCTTAACTGAACTGGAAGGAGCGATAGGCTGTGCCCAGTTAGAGATTATCAATCAGATTTTAGATCGTCGTCGTAAAAATGCCCATTACTTAATAAAGAAATTAAAGGATTTGAAAAATTATCTACAACTGCCCTGGCATCCTGAATATGCCGGCCATGCTTTTATGATGTTTCCGATTGTCATTAAAAAAGGCGCCGGGATTAACAAAAGTGCTTTGGTAAATTATCTTGAGAATAAAGGCATCGAAACTCGTGATATGCTGCCCTTGATTAATCAACCATTTTATAAGAAAATGTATAGAATTAGACAGGCAGATTATCCAATAGCTAATTGGATTAATAATTACGGCTTTTATATCGGCTGCCACCAAAAAATGGGCCAACTAGAGCTGGATTATATTGTTAAAAGTTTTTATCAGCACTTTAAGAAGAAAAATAAAAAGGTCCGTTAAACTTCATTCCGAAGTTACGGACCTATTATCGCCTTTATGACTATAATAGGGCTAATGATTTTGCCACCAGTCCATAGTCGTGTGAGAGTTGATCGGCTTGTTGTTGGCGTTTTTCCGTAATCGGTCCTCCTGCGGCAGCTTCGGCTATTTCTTGGCCACATTGTTCTGGCGGGTACTGGAAATTGACTTCAACCGAAGCCACTACTTCTGGCGGGAAAAGCAGTGGCCAGAAGTGATGGTGGTATTGGCTTTTTACTCCCGCCGGCGGTAGCTAAAGAAACGCTTGTCGCAAGGATTCTGAAGAGAAAGCAACAGGCCCGAAAAATGGGTCATAATCTTCTCTGCCAGTTGCTTCAGCATAAGCTTTGTTAGCTCCCTGTTCAGAAATCTGTTGAAATTCCGGGTAAGTCCTCCAACTACTCTGTGTTCGTTTAGCAATGACAATCTTCGCCTGCCTTTCGGCAATTGGCCGGACAATTAGCGGGATTAAGCGGATTAGACCCCTTTTTTCTGGTTCCAGCCACAGAACAACCCCCTCCTGGCATTTGAGTTCAAAAAGCAGGCAGTTAAGAGCGTAGAAGCAAGCCAATCGGCGAGAAGCAGCCATTCCGCGTATTGTTTCCGGAAATACCATTGCGTCCATGTTGCGGAAAGCATCGGCAATGTCTGGATTCGGCGAGCTATCAATGATAATTACGGAATAGTTTTTCTGACGGGTTAGCTTTATTGTTTTAAGGGCTAATTTAAACCGCAATTCCTCTACTGTTTGGTAACAAGTTGTAGTTGCCAGAACGGTTTTTATCATCATTTCTCCCTTCTTCTGACTTGTTTGGATTATCAGCAATTTTTTGTTGTAGGGAACAAAGTAATTTTATATAATAACATAGTAAATATTTTTGTCAATATGATGCACTGGTTCATGTTACAGTTCACACTAAGAAGGTGAAATATGTGGAAAAATGAGTTAATGTATAGAATAAAATTTAATTCTATACAACTTATGCAAACTAAAGCAGAAAACCTCTTAAATCCAAATAGATACTATC
>JAHISB010000048.1 GCA_018818425.1 Patescibacteria group bacterium | reverse complement strand
GGGCTTGATTAGTTTAAATTGTTTCTCGGTTAAATCCGAGGGATAAGGTTTTCGTTTTTGTTTTTGTTGTTGCATAAGAGTGTAAAGTTAATTACTTTATACCCTTATTTTACAACAAAATGAATTTTGCAACCATCTCATCATGACCTCTGCCTCAACTTACGATAATAAGGGCATTGATCCCAGCATTGAGATAGCGTTCTCTTTCGCTTGACTCCCTTGCAAGCCGGGCTTCCAAATGTATATTCACAAGGGGTGTCTTGCAGAATTTTTGTTGAAGCTCTTAAACGGGTTTCCCTGACATGTTGACACATATTTGTCTTCTCCTTTTGCTTTTAATGAAAGTTTGAGGTTTACCAGTACTTCCAAGCAAAAGGATTTCTAAGAAGAATCTGAATTGACCATGTTGTCCTCCTTTTATTTTTGGGGTTAAGGTGCAATATTTAAACTAATTGTTTAAGCAAATGTAATGGTATCAGATAAATAAAGTTTTGTCAAAACAGCGGGGTAACGTACGGGGTAGCGGTCGGGTGACGCCACCCGACCTGCAGGGGAAACTTATCTTCTTTTCTTTTCCTGCTCCAATATCTTTATTGAAGTGTCTAACACCGTATCCGGATTTAAGGATATGGAATCTATGCCTTCTTTAACTAAAAATTGGGCGAACTCGGGGAAATCTGATGGCGCCTGGCCGCAGATGCCGACTTTTCTGCGGGGCTTATGCTGATGGGCTTTTTGGATAATCTGACGCACCAGTTCTTTAACCGCCTGGTTCCTTTCGTCATAAACATGGCTGACCAGTTCCGAATCCCTGTCAACTCCCAAAGTTAATTGGGTTAAATCGTTGGTGCCAATAGAAAAGCCGTCAAAAATATCAGCAAACTCTGTGCCTAAAATGACGTTTGAAGGAATTTCGCACATGACATAGACTTCCAGTTTATTGACGCCTCTCTTTAGTCCATTTTCTGACAGGATTTTAAGAATCTTTTTGCCCTCTTCTACGGTCCGGCAAAAAGGCACCATTAATTTAATATTAACCAGGCCCATTTCCTCCCTGGCTTTTTTGAGCGCCTGGCATTCTAATTTGAAAGCGGGCAAATACTTTTCCGAATAATACCGGCTGGCGCCGCGCCAGCCCAGCATAGGGTTGCCTTCCCGCGGTTCAAATTCAGCACCGCCGATTAAGTTGGCGTATTCGTTGGACTTAAAATCGGACAGCCGGACGATGACGTCTTTGGGATAAAAAGCGCCGGCAATCCGGCCAATGCCTTCGGCCAGTTTATCAATAAAAAACTGCGACTTGTTTTTATAATGAACAGCAAGCTCTTCGATCTGGTTTTTGACTGCCGGGTCCTTTAATTTTCCAAAATGGATTAAGGCCAGAGGGTGAATTTTAATATAGTTTGAAATAATAAATTCCTGACGGGCCAGGCCCACTCCCTGGTTGGGAATAAAACTTTCTACAAAAGCCGTTTCGGGATTGCCTAAATTCATCATTACCTGGGTTTTGGGTTTTTTAAACTTTTTGATATTGGTTTTTTTAATCCTGAATGGCAAAAGTCCCTGATAAACATAGCCGACATCGCCTTCTGCGCCGCTGACAGTTACCTGCTGATTGTTTTTAACTGCCTCGGTGGCTTGGCTTGTGCCCACCACGCAGGGAATGCCCAGCTCCCGGCTGACAATGGCCGCATGGCAGGTCCGTCCGCCGGCGTCGGTAACAATGGCCGCTGCCTTTTTCATAATCGGCTCCCAGTCCGGATCGGTCATTTCGGTCACTAAAACATTATTCTCTTTAAACCTGCCGATCTCCGATACATCGCCTATTATCTGGGCTTTGCCCTGCCCGATTTTTTTGCCCACGGCTGCGCCCTGAACCAAAACTTTACCTTTCTTTAATAAAATATATTTTTTAATCACATTAGGGTCGGCCTGCGATTCAACTGTTTCGGGACGGGCCTGAACAATATACAGTTTATTATCCCGCCCGTCTTTAGCCCATTCCATATCCATGGGCTTTTTGTAGTAATCTTCGATTGTGCAAGCCCATTTAGAAAGCTGAAGGATTTCTTTATCAGATAACACATAGCGCTTCTGGTCATTTTCCGGCACAACCATATCCTGCGTGGTTTTAGTGCCGCCAATGGCATAAACCAATTTGTGGCGCTTGCCGCCCAGTTCTTTGCCGATGATGGAATTATAGCCGGTTTTTAAAGTGGGCTTGAAAACCAAATATTCATCCGGTGTGACTAAGCCCTTAACAATGTATTCGCCAAGTCCGTAGCTGGCATTGATGACCACTGCATTTTTAAAGCCGGTTTCGGTATGAATGGAGAACATCACGCCCGAAGAAGCCAGATCCGAACGCACCATTTTCTGGACAGTAACCGATAAGGCAATCTTAAAATGGTTGAATTTTTTATCGACGCGATAGCTTATAGCCCTGTCGGTAAACAGCGAAGCCATGCATTTCTTCACCGATTCCAGCAAAGAGTGCTGGCCGGTAATATTTAAATACGACTCCTGCTGGCCGGCAAAGCTGGCGTCGGGCAGATCTTCGGCTGTAGCTGATGAACGTACGGCTACGTCGAGATTTTGGCATTTATAAAATTTTGAAAGCTGGCTGTAAGCTTTAATTATTTCTGCTTCAAGTTCTTGAGGAAAATCAGCGGCCAGTATGACTTCTCTAACTCTGGCGCCTTTTCGAGATAGATTTTTGATGCTATGAGTATCCAGGCCTTGCAACATTTCTCTGATTTTTTTATCCAAACCGGTAGCTTTTAAAAAATACCAATAGGCCTCGGCCGTAACCGCAAAACCATTAGGCACCTTAATGCCTTTTTTAGTCAGCTTTTGGTACATTTCTCCCAGCGATGAATTTTTCCCGCCGACCTTGGCTAAATCCTTAAGCCCAATCTGGTTAAACCAAAGAATGAATTGTTTATTTTTCATAATGCTATAAATTAATAATCCAGTAAGTTATCTGTGAGACATTGGTATGTCATCAAAGTGATTACCAGCGTTTTTATTATACCCTAACAACCAGCTAAATCAAAGGGGGCGCTATGACTTTTTTCAAGAATGTAAATACACTATATTATTCTCGTAAAATAAAAGTGAGGTTAAAAAAAGATGATGGCTATGCCAAAGCCCGGGCGAATTTTCTACCCGGGTTCTTTTATTTGGTAAAATAATGTTGTAATGTATTAATACATTAATATAAATGTTACAGGATTGAAGGATTATTTACTCGCCTCGAGCAAAGTCGAGAGGCGAAGCGGGCCGAAAAGCCGAGATATGTTATTATTTTGTTGAAAGTTAATCGGTAACGAGACCCGTATCGTTAATTGGTTACGTTAAACGTCCATTACCGCTTAACGCCTCACGATACCGGCTTCGTTACCGATTAACGATTTACGACTCGCGACTCACTTCACTTCATAAACCAAAGTCACCTGCAACCTGACCTCATTCTCGCCTGTTTGAATACTGGGAACAGCGCCGGCCCCGCCAAAACCCTCCATAGCCATAGCATTTACAGCATAATCGCGATAATAAGGATAAGCATCCTCGCTTTCATAAACATTAACTAACTTGCCCAATTTAAGGCCGGTGAGATCGGCCATTTCTTTGGCTTTGGCTTTAGCTTTAATCACGGCTTCTTCTCTGGCCTCTTTTTTAACCTCATCGGTGTCATCAATGGTAAAGGAAATGTTGCCCACCTGGTTAACGCCAACGCTGGTTGTGGCTTCTATGACTTCGCCGACTTTGTCTAAATCTCTGATTTTAATGGTGACTTCCTGATAAACATCGTAGCCGGCTAAGGTTTGTTGGCCGGTTTCACGGTGATAGTCATAAACAGGGCTTAAGCGATAACTGGTGGTTTTAATGTCTTTCTCTTCAATGCCGAATTCTTTTATTTTATTAACTACCAAATTCATCTTTTCGGTATTGTTCTGAACGGCCTGAACCGCTTCTTTAACCCGGTCGGTTTTAACAGCCACCACTATCTGGGCAATATCCGGCTTGGCAAAAACCCGGCCCTCGGCTGTAAAGGATACCTGATAATCTTGGGGGTTAACAATTTTTTCCCTTAACAAAGAGATGATGCAAATCGCTACTAGGCCCAAAACTATCAAAGCAATAATAATATACTTCTGATGATAGCTGGAAGCACAACAGCTGTTTTTTTCTTCTTCCATAAAATTTATGATTAATAATAATATTAGATTATTTGAATATTTGACTATTTGAATAATAGAAATCACAAATGATCTAATATTCTATGAACCTAATAGTCTAATATTCTATCAATCTATGATTCTAATAGTCTAATATTCTATGAATGTTTGTGCCGCGCAATAAAAATCCATTTAATTAATTCGATAATTATAATAATACAAGCGCACGCTCCTAGAACAATAGTCCATTCATTCCATCCTAAAGGCACGGTCTTAAAAACATGTTGCAAGGGAGGTAGGTAAATGGCTGCAAGTTGCATAATGATTCCCAAAAACACGGCGCTAATAAGGTGTTTATTTTGAAAAAATTGATGGTGGAAAATAGAATGCCTTAAAGAACGACAGCTAAAGACATACAAAAGTGTGCTTAACCCTAAGATAGTAAAAGAAACCGTACGAGCTAACTCAAGGTTATTAAAGATATACCAAAAATAATAGAAAGCTGCGAGAATGAAACTGGCCGTGACAAAACTAATAACACCAATAAGTAGTCGTCTTTCAAAATCTAAAATCGGCTTTTCCTTTTCCTGTGGTGGCTCGTTCATCACTTCCTTTTCCTCTGGATCAATGGTTAAAGCCAAAGCCGGAGCCGTATCGTCAACTAAGTTAACCCATAAAATTTGAGTTGGTAGGAGCGGCAAGGGCAGGCCGAAAAAAAGACTACCGAAAACCACAATTACTTCAGTAAAACAATCAGATAAAAGATACAAAATGACTTTTTTGATATTATCGTAAATAATCCGGCCCTGTTCAATGGCCGCCACAATGGTACTAAAACTGTCGTTTAGTAAGACTAAATCGGCAGTCTCTTTAGCTACTTCTGTTCCGGAACCTAAGGCAATACCAATGTCTGCCTTTTTTAAAGCTGGAGCATCGTTAATGCCGTCGCCAGTCATAGCCACTACTGCGCCCCGCTTCTGCCAGGCATGGACAATTCTTAATTTATCCTTAGGCATAACCCTGGCATAAATTTTTATGTCTTTTACTTTCTCAGTCAATTCCTGATCATTCATTTTCAACATCTGCTCACCATCGAGAATGGTTTTATCGTTGGTTTCTATACCCAACTCGCTGGCGATGGCTTTGGCTGTAATTTTATTATCGCCGGTAATAATTACCGACTGCAAACCAGCCCTCTTAATTGCTTCTAAAGTTTCCTTAACGTCCGCCCGTAAAGGATCCTTAATCCCTACAAAACCGACCATTATAAGATCGGTAAGGACATCGGGCATGTTATCTAATTCTTTTGTATTGCTGGAAACTGGCTTGTAGGCAAAAGCTAAAGTTCTTAAACCATTCTTACTTAAGGCCTCATATTTATTCTGCAGTTCTTTTCGTTTATCACTATAAATTTTAACCGGCTTTTCGCCTATTAAAACCTGGCCCGAGGATTCCAAAATTATCTCCGGCGCCCCTTTAACTAAAACCAAATTCTGCTTGCCGTCAAACTTGTTCAAAGTCATCATATATTTACGGTCCGACTGAAAAACTATTTCATCTAAACGAGGATTCTCTTTCTCCAAATCTTTTCGTTTAATGCCGATCTGGGCCCCGGCTAAAAGCAGGGCTTTTTCGGTGCTGGAGCCGATAATCTGCCAGTTTCTTAATTCTTTATCCTCGTTCTGAATAACCGCATCGTTGCACAACATGCTTATTTTTAAAAGCTGCCAAACTTCCTTTATGCCGGCGGCGGCAGCTTGCGAAGGATTTAAGCTGACATCAATATTATACGAATCGGTGACAATCTGCGTCACCCGCATTTCTCCTTCGGTAATGGTGCCGGTTTTATCGGTGCAGATAACCGTGGTACTGCCTAAAGTTTCCGCCGCTACTAACTTCCTGACTAAAGCCTGTTTTTTAAGAATATTTCTCATGCCAATGGCTAAAATAACAGTTACCGCTACGGCCAAGCCCTCGGGAATAGCCGAAACCGCTACCGCTACCGCCGTATTAAACATGGTGATAAAATCCCGGCCGCTAATCAGCCCTAAAATTAAAATAAAAAAGCTTAAAACTAAAATAGTCATCCCCAAATGTTTGCTGAAAGTATTCAGTTTTTTCTGCAAGGGCGTGGCTCTGTCTTCGGTTTCTTTAAGCAAACTGGCAATTTTGCCGATCTGCGTTTCTAAAGCAGTGGCTATAATAACAGCTTTAGCCCGGCCGCGAGTCACCTGGGCGCCCTGGTAAACCATGTTTCTTCTTTCGGCCAAAACTACCCCTTTTTCTAAATCTGTGGCTTCTTTATTGATAGGCGCTGATTCGCCGGTTAAAACCGCTTCATTAACCTCCAGCTCTTTACAGGAGATAATTCTGGCATCGGCCGTTACTTTATCTCCGGCTTCTAAAACTAAAATATCACCCGGCGCTAAATACTTGGCCTCTATTTCCTCCTGAATGCCGGCTCTGATGATTCTGGCTTTAGGCACCACTATCTGCCGTAATTTCTCCAGTTCGTTTTGCGCTTTATTTTCTTGGACATAACCTACTACTACATTGATCAAAACCGCAAAAAAAATAACATAAGAATCAACCCGCTCGCCCATAGCTAAGCTGATAAAGCCGGCGATTAACAGGATATAAACCAAAACGCTTTTAAATTGGGAAAATAAAATCCCCAGCTTAGGAAGCCGTTTCTTTTTGGGCAATTCATTCAAACCGTATTTTTCCAGACGCTTCTTGGCTTCTTCCTGGCTTAGGCCTTTATCGGAAGATTTGACTTCATCAAAAACTTTATCCAAAGGCAAATGATGCCACAGTATTTCTTTTGGTTTGTCTGTTGTCATAAATCGTGTATCGTGTATCGCAAATCGTGTATCGTGTATCGTTAATTATTGAGTTATTTAATATGTTTAATATGATTGAGATACACGATACACGAATCGCGATACACGACTTTATTATACCAAAAAAACCGTTTTATTGCGATTAAACCCTTGTAAAATTTTAAAAAATATGATATTATTGTCAAAGTTATTAGGGCAAGCAGCCAGATTCCTTCTAAAGTTAACATACTATTATAATTAGACAGCATCCGCGCATAGCTCCCCTCGACTCGCTACGCTCGCTCGGGGCAGGCAGCCAGGTTCCTTCTAAAGTTAACATACTATTATAATTAGACAGCATCCGCGCATAGCTCAGCCAGGTAGAGCAGTTGCCTCTTAAGCAAACGGTCGGGGGTTCGAATCCCTCTGCGCGGACCATCGCCCTGCGCCAAGGCTTCGGGCGATTAAAGAATATAAATTATTAATAATCTATATTAAGTGGTATCCGTAGCTTCAGCGAAGGATACCCTCTGCGCGGACCAGTATGAAAAACAATGGCGAAAGCCGTTGTTTTTCTTTGGTTGTTAATAACCCCCGTGCAAAACCTGTTCAAAAAAGAGTTGTTGAGAAGTTGAATTTTTGGTAAGATACCAAAGCTATGCCCGATGAATTCACCAAACTGCCTCCGCAAAATTTAGAAGCCGAACAGTCTGTTCTGGGCTGTTTGCTTATTGACAAAGAAGCCATTACCAAAGTGGCTGATATTTTAAAGCCGGAAGACTGTTATAAAGATATTCACGGCTGGATTTTGGAGGCCATGTACGAGCTCTACCAAAAGCGCGAGCCCATCGATATTCTTTCTTTGGCTAACCGTTTAAGGGAAAAAAACCGGCTGGAAGCAATCGGCGGGCAGGCCTATCTGGCTTCTTTAACCAATGTGGTTCCAACCGCCAGCAATGTAGAAAACTATGCGCAAATAGTTCAAAAGAAGGCAACTTTAAGAAGATTGTTAAGCGCCGCCACGGAAATTTCCGAACTGGGCTTTAAAGAAGAAAGCGAAATAGATATAATTTTAGATGAAGCCGAACAAAAACTTTTCCAGATTTCTCAAAAATATCTTAAGCAAAACTTTATACCTATTAAAGAAGTCCTGCCCAGCGCTTTTGAGCGCATCGATGAACTGCATCGCGAAGGCGGCAAGCTCCGCGGCATTCCCACGGGCTTTGTGGATCTGGATAATCTGCTGGCCGGCCTGCAAAAATCCGATTTAGTGGTTTTAGCCGCCAGACCGTCGGTTGGCAAAACCTCGCTGGGTTTGGATATTGCCAGACAAATTGCCGTCAACGAAAAAATACCTGTTGGCATCTTTAGTTTAGAAATGAGCAAAGAACAGCTGGTCGATAGATTACTTTGCGCCCAGGCTGAAGTTGACTTATGGAAAATGCGCACTGGCCATCTTTCCGACAAAGAAGAAGATGGTGACTTTCCTAAAATCGGCCAGGCCATGGGCGTGCTTTCGGAAGCGCCGATTTTTATTGACGATTCAGCCATGCTCAACGTTATGGAGATCAGAACCAAAGCCCGCCGTTTAAAATTAGAACATAACTTGGGCCTGCTTATTGTTGATTACCTGCAGTTGATGGAAGGCAGAACCAGGTCGTCCGACAACCGCGTTCAGGAAATTTCTGAAATCACCAGGTCATTAAAAGGCATTGCCAAAGAACTGGACATCCCGGTCCTGGCTCTGTCCCAGCTTTCCAGGGCTGTGGAACAACAAACCGGACCGGCCATACCCCGCTTGGCCCACTTAAGAGAATCCGGCTCCATTGAGCAGGACGCCGATGTAGTGATGTTTATCTACCGCAAAGCCACGGATAGAAAATACCGGGTCGATGAGCTTTCGGCCGAAGAAAGAAACATCGCCGAAATTCATATTGCCAAGCACCGCAATGGGCCAATCGGCACACTTAAGCTCTTTTTTAATGAAAACCAGGCTTCGTTTAAAAATCTTGGCAAAGCCGAATATGAAGAACCATTCTAACAAATATCAAAAAGCAAGATACAAGATACAAACAAATCTCAAATCACAAATTACAATTAATCAAACTCTCAATATTATTGATGAATGTAAATAGTATATCAGATTTATAAATTGGAATTTATTTGAGATTTGGTGCTTGAAATTTGTAATTTGTTTGTATCTTGGAATTTGTATCTTGTAACTTACAACATCTATGTCATTATTTTCCAAACTAAATCAAATCAAAGACCTTAAAGAACAGGCCAAAAATTTACAAAGCCAGCTGGCTCAAGAATCGGTGACTGCGGAAAAGTGCGGGGTGACTTTAGTGATGGACGGCAATCAAAAAATAACCAAGCTGGATATTAGCGAAGAATACCTTGCTCCAGAAAAAAAAGAACAGCTGGAAAATTTGCTGATCGACTTGCACGACGAAGCCATTAAAAAAGTCCAAAGATTAATGGCGGAAAAGATGAAAGCCAGCGGAGGATTTAATCTTCCTGGAATGAGCTAAATAATAAAAATGACCGAACTCCAAAGAACCGAAGAATCAAACAATGACCAAAATTAAAAAACAAAAATTTATATTTTGGATTTTTTATTTTTTTGGATCTTTTAGTTTAGATTCTTGGATGTTTAATTTATGTTGCCTAACTCCATTCAAAAACTTATTGACCAGTTCAACAAACTGCCGGGTATCGGCCCTAAAACCGCCGAGCGTCTGGCTTTTTGGCTTTTAAAAAATCCTCAAAGCGAACTTGAGGAATTTGCCGACAGCATTGCGCAGGCCAAAAAAGACCTGGTGATTTGTTCGGTCTGCCAAAATATTTCCTATCACGACCCCTGCGACATCTGCCATGACAGCGCCAGAGATAAAAAAACAATCTGTGTGGTGGCCGAAACCCACGATCTGCAGGCCATAGAACGCACCGGCGAATTCCAGGGAACCTACCATATCTTAGGCGGAGTGCTGAATCCTTTGGAAGGCGCCACGCCCGATAAATTGAATATCGATTCGCTGATAAACAGAATCAGAAATAATGGCATTAAAGAAGTGATTCTGGGACTAAACCCGGATATGGAAGGCGAATCCACTGCGCTCTATTTGTTAAAACTATTAAAACCGCTGACTGTAAAAGTAACCAAACTCGCCCGCGGCCTGCCCACTGGCTCTGATATTGAATATGCCGATGAGGTTACTCTAGGCAGCGCTTTGAATAACCGAAGGGAGTTGTAAAAAGCACTTCTTTAATTCTACCGAGTAGGTCCCGAGCGAAGCCCTCGAGTGAAATCGAGAGGGCGAAGTCGAGGGGCCGATGAGGTTACT
>JAHISB010000047.1 GCA_018818425.1 Patescibacteria group bacterium | reverse complement strand
TTTCGCATTGGGACATCTAAAATGTTACTTTCCTAGACCTCGTTGGGTCATATAAAATGTTACCGTAATTAATAACTAAAGTTAACGGTAACAAATATGACTAATATGAGTAAAAAGGAGCTGTCAAAAGCTGCTAAGCCCTAGATATCTCAAGGCAGATAAGAATGAGAAAGGCAAGATTTTAGATGAATTCTGTCATAATACTGGTTATGTCAGGAAATACGCTATTAAGATTTTAGCTGCTGGTTATGACAATAACCTGATAATAAAGAGGGGCGGAAAGAGGAGAAAAGTAAAATATGGCAATGATGTAATTAGCACAGTTATTACAATCTGGGAATTATTGGACTTCCCCTGCGGTCAAAGGTTAAAACCAACCTTGTTAGAAATGTATACAACTTTAGTACGTTTTAAAGAAATTACTTTTAATGAAAACATTAAAGAAAAGCTGGAAACAATTAGCGCTAAGACTCTTGACCGTAGGTTAAAAAGGGAAAGGCAAGTCAGGCATTTAAAGAGAAATCGGGGCATGACCTGCAAAGGTTCGCTCTTAAAATCATCAATACCCATAAGAATAACCAACTGGGATACATCTAAACTTGGGTTTACAGAAATAGACACAGTGGCCCATAATGGAGGTGATCCTTCTGGAGAATTCATTTTTACCCTTGATTTAACGGAAATATACAGTGGTTGGTCTGAACAGCTGGCAGTTATGGGCAAGGGTGAAACAGGAGTGCTACAGGCTTTAAAAAACATTAGAAAATCATTACCTTTCCCTCTTTTAGGTATTGATGGCGACAATGGAGGAGAAATCATCAATTATCAAATGCTTAAATACTGCATATCAGAAAAGCTGATTTACACTAGATCAAGGCCGGATAGAAAGAATGATAATGCCTATGTGGAGCAAAAGAATTATACTCATGTCAGAAAATTAGTTGGTTATTCAAGATATGACACTCAAACACAATTATTGCTATTAAATGATTTGTACCGTAACGAGTATCGTTTATTTACCAACTTCTTTAGGCCAGTAATGAAAATATTAAGCAAAGAAAAGGTTAATAATTCAGTTTATAGAAAAAAATACGATATAGCGTTAAGCCCTTATCAAAGATTGCTTAACTCTGACCAAATGACAGGGGAAGCGAAGAAAAAAATGACTGAATTGTATTTATCTTTAAATCCTGTAGAATTGAAACGAACAATTGACTTAAAAGCTGCCAAAATCAGAGCAACAACAAAGTAAGAAATTAAATGTCCCAACGAATAGGGTTACGGTAACATTTTTAAATGTCTAAATGCGCTTTTTATTCCAATAGATATTTAAATGTTTTAATGAGATAAATTCCATTATTTATTATATTTCACGACGCTTAATTTTATCTAGGATTAGTAATTTTTTGAATAATTGATACTATTTTTGGGATTCAATGTTCCACGTGGAACAAAAAAAACCGATTTTTTACGCGGTTTCTTTATATAAATAATACTATTCCAACGAAGTTAAATACTTCTCAGCTTCTAAAGCTGCCATGCACCCTAAACCAGCTGCAGTTACGGCCTGACGATACTTCCAATCTGCTACGTCGCCGGCTACAAAAATACCTTCTTTATTAGTAAAGACTCTATCTTTTACCTTAATATAATTATGATCATCCAAATCTATTTGGCCTTTAAATAACTCGGTATTAGGTATATTTCCAATGGCCAAAAATACGCCATCAATCTTAAGTTCTTGAGTTTTGCCTGTTTTATTATTTCCAAGTTTTACCGATTTTAAAGTATCGTCACCTACATATTCTTTAACCCCTGTATCCCAAAAAATCTTAATTTTGGGGTTATTTATCACCTTTTTTTGCATAATTTCGGAAGCGCTGAACTTATCGCTTCTGTTAGCTAAGTATAGATTTTTAGCGAATTTGCATATAAAACTGGCATCTTCCATGGCTGTATCACCGCCGCCAACAATTAGAACATCTTTATCTCTATAGAAAGCGCCGTCACAAGTAGCGCAAGTATGGACCCCTTTGGAAAGAAGTTTATCCTCGTTTGGCAGGCCCAACATCCTGGACCTGGCGCCGGTAGCTATAATAACAGATTCTGCTTCATATTCCTGGTCACTGGCTATTATTTTATAGGGTTTTTGGCTAAAATTAACGCTTTTTACTACAGAATCAACAAATTTAGCCCCAAATTTCTCGGTCTGTTTCCTTATATTTATCATTAATTCTGAACCCACTATGCCATCAGGAAAACCAGGAAAATTTTCAATTTTAGTGGTATAAATCAGCTGACCTCCAGGTTCAGAGCCAGAAAAAATAAGAGGGTTCAAAAAAGCCCTGCCCAAATATATTCCCGCAGTCATACCGGCCGGACCTGATCCAATGATTATTACTTTTTCCATATTTTACTAAGATTAGCAATTTTTATCTCTCAATCCGCCGTTTTGTCTCCTCGTTCGAGACATTCGACTCCTAAGTTGAATGGTCGGAATCCGAGTGAAACGAGGATGGAAATCACGAAAGACATTTCTAACGAAGTTAGAAACGGAATCGAGTGGTCAAAAATCATGAGCAGAGGAGAGTGGTCGGAGTTTCTGAGCGAAGCGAAGAAACGGAGACCACGAGCGAGTTTCAAGCGACAGCTTGAAACGAGTCGAGTGGTGGACCCGGGGAGATTCGAACTCCCGACCTCTTGCATGCCATGCAAGCATTCTAACCAGCTGAACTACGGGCCCTTGTTGATTTTATTTATCTATTATAGAAAAAATATATTAAAATGTCAATATTTGGCTAATACTAGCGATTTTTGCCTCTCAACTTTCTTAACTAATTTATAGATTCTATCAGGAGAGTAGTCAAAAATCACGAGCAGAGTCTAGCGAAGCTAGACGAGTCGAGTGGTGGACTTGAAGGGACTTGAACCCTTAACCTCCACAATGCGAATGTGGCGCTCTAGCCAATTGAGCTACAAGCCCAGATTTTTAAAATGGTCGCAGATCACGAGCAGAGGAGAGTGGTCGCAGACCACGAGCGAGTTTCAAGCGACAGCTTGAAACGAGTCGAGTGGTGCCCTCGGCAGGAGTCGAACCTGCATCTAGACGTTAGGAGTGTCTCGTTCTATCCGTTGAACTACGAGGACATTAATGTTCTACGTGGAACAATGGTATTTAAAAAATAAAATAAAAAATCATAATTTAGCTAATATTAGCTTTTTATAAGAGTCGTAAAATTATAACAACCTTTGGCTCCAAACCTCAAAAATCTGACTTTTACTATCAAAATAAAGCAAAAAGGCCAGCACAACCAGGGAAAATATCATCAAAATCAGGGCCTTTACTAAATCTTTTTTAAAATATGATTTATCCATAATAGCTTTGATTTAAACAAATAATCCACAGTAACTATAATATAATTTTAGTTTATTGTATACTCCTTCGCTTTAATAATGCCGATTATACAAATGTTATAATAATTTGATTTTTTATCTAAGATTAGTGTAAATATCAGCATATAGCTTCGGAGTATTTTCTATTTTATCACGCGTCCTTCCTCAATATTTAAAGTCATTTATCTCTAATCTTTAAAAGTACAGGATTTAATATAAAAACTGCTTTGACAATTATCACCCTTTAAACTAAAATTCATTTACCATTAATCTATAAAAAATTATGTTTAAAAAAGAACCAACAAAATCTAATAAAAATATCGAGACGATAATCGGGCCTTCAGTAAAGGTGGATGGCGATTTCCACGGCGACGGCGATGTTATTGTAGAAGGAATTGTTACCGGCAATTTAAAAACCAAAAACGATTTAAAGGTTATGGAAGGGGCTAAAATCCAGGCCGAAATAGAAGCTAAAAATGCTTTTGTGGCCGGCGAAATTTTAGGCAACATTACGGTCAAGGAAAATATTGACTTAACCGCTTCAGCCAAAGTTAAAGGCGATTTGACTGCTAATCTAATCTCTATTGAAAGAGGGGCTATAGTTAACGGCAAACTGACTATGCAAGCCAGTCAGCCAGGCCTGCCGTCTAAAGCATCGGCTGAAAATAAAGAGGAATAAACCCGGCGCTTTGACCGGTCCGCACCATAAACCTATACTCAATTATTTACCCATGCTAAAAAAATAAATTATGTATCTTTATATTTATGACGCTTTCTTAAACGATAAAAAATATCTAAGCCTGCTTAATAGAATAGAAAGCCGCTTGGCAGATTTAGAGATTAAGGGCAAGACCTGTCATTTGAATATTCTAAAAAATATGGAGGAGGTTGTTGAAGACGGGCTTAGGCAAGGCGTTAAAACAGTGGTAGCAGTCGGCGATGATCAAACTTTCAGCAAAATCGTTAATATTATCGCTGACAAAAACGTAACTTTAGGAATAATCCCGGCGACTAACGATAGTAAAATCGCCCAAATTTTAGGCATCCCGCCGGGCGAGGCAGCCTGTGATATTTTGGCCCAGCGGCTAATTAGAAAACTTGATTTAGGCAAAATCAATCATCAATACTTTTTGGACTCCGCTACCATTAATAACCCGAATATAACTCTGCATTTCGATAAATACCAGATCAGCCCGGCCACCAAACATGCCGTTATCAGCTTAAGCAATCTGGGCTTTTTAACTTCCAACCAGACTGTTTATAAAAATAAAATTTCTATTCCTAATGATGGATTGCTAGAAGCGGTGATTGCGCCTTTAAAAACTAGTCTATTTTCTAAAACTAAAAAAATAAAAAAACAAAGCATCTTCCAATTTAAAAAAATCAAGATTACCAGCAAAGGCGAACCCGCCCATGTAACCATCGACCAGCAAGCAATTTTTAAAACCCCTATTGAAGTAACCGTTGCCCCGCAAAAATTAAAGGTGATTGTGGGCAGTAAAAGATTGTTTTAAATAATTAATGAATCCAAAAAACACCCCTATTTATGAAGTGTTTTTTTTGTTTATCCCGCGCCACAAAGCCGCGGTCGTAAGCCCGAGGTTAATGGATTATCCCGAAGGACAACTAACCCTAAAGCCACGGCCGTTAGGCCGTGGTGCGGGATTTACTTTTTCGCTTGGATTAGTTAATATATCAATGAGTTCGGATATACGTTGTTAGCCAAAATAAATTTTTCTTTTAGAGGTAATTTCAAAGTTAAGGTTTAATAAATAACTGATAAAATTTTGCTTTTTCTTTTTTATTTTTAGGGGAAATAAGGTGTTTTCGCCCCCGACAAAGCGGGGTCGAAAACGATTTTTTAATTTTTTAAAATCCTTGACATATCAAGGGTTTTTATAATACAATACAACGTTAAACTAGATATTTTCTAGTATGAACATTCACAACAAAACAAAGGAGAAACGCGATGGACAAGTTTGCAATTCAAGGAATGAACAGACTTCAAGGCGAGGTCGAGGTGTTGGGTGTAAAAAATGGCATCCTGCCTTTAATCGCCGCTTCTATTTTGGCCGCAAAGGGAAAGACTGTTATAACTAATGTACCTGATTTCAGGGATGTAGCGACGCTTTCCCAAATTCTACGGCAAATGGGAGCAAATGTCAGCTATGACCGCAATAGCAGAGTAATCGAGATCGATTGCGAATCGATCAACAACTTTACCGCTCCCTATGAGCTGGTAAAACAAATGAGGGCTTCGTTTTTGGTCATCGGACCACTACTCGCCCGTTTCAAGCAGGCTGAGATTTCTCTCCCCGGCGGATGTGCTATTGGCGCACGCAGTGTCAATATGCACATTGATGCGTTGAGGGTGCTTGGTGCAGAAATTGATCAGATCGAAGGATTGATCAGCGCTAAAACCAATGGGTTAAGGGGATCAACCTTCCACTTTGATTTTCCTACCCATACCGGGACGGAAAACATCATGACCGCGGCTTGCTTGGCTGAAGGGATAACCACTTTGATCAATGCCTCCTGCGAACCAGAGGTGATTGATCTGGCTTGCTTCCTAAATAAAATGGGAGCAAGGATTAAGGGAGCAGGAACCCCTGTCATTACTGTTGAGGGTTGTGCCCAGTTGTCGGCCGTGGAACATGAAGCCATGCCCTCTCGTATTGAGACGGCATTTTTCCTCGCTGCCGCGGCGATCACCAAAGGTGAGTTGGTTGTCAAAAACGCCATCCTCTCAAATCTTGGGATCGTCGTTGACAAAATGCGGCAAATGGGAGTGGAAATTGTTGATCTGGGATCTAGCCGAGTGTTAGCTCGGGCGACCAAACAACTCCAGGCGGTCAATTTCACCACTTGGCCATTCCCGGGTTTTCCAACCGACTTCCAGCCCCAGATGATGGCTTTGATAACCGTAGCCCAGGGCACGGGAATCGTGAAAGAAACGGTTTTTGAAAACCGATTCATGCACGTTCAGGAATTCAATCGACTTGGTGCTAACATCAAAGCTCATCTTGACGAAGCTGTGGTTACAGGTGTTGCCTCGCTAAAAGGCGCACCAGTCATGGCCAGCGATTTACAAGCAGGGGCCGGGTTAATTCTGGTCGCTTTGGCTGCGGAAGGACAATCAGTGATCGATCGAGTTTACCATATCGATCGCGGATATGAGAGGATTGAGGAGAGGCTTGCTAGCGTAGGCGCGTCAATCGTCAGATTCAACCCCACCAAGCAGAAGGTAAAACGAAATGAATGAAACTGACGCTCTGCTGATTCTGCCGCCAATGTATCAATCTGGTCGCATTCCTGATTACAATCCCAAAGAACCAATGGGGTTAATGTACATCGGATCGACCTTAAGACGCAACGGTCATTCGGTAGAAATACTCGATGCAGATATTCTGGCCTTAACCCTTGAAGAAACAGTCGCTGAAATTATTAGGCGACCGGCCAAAGTCATTGGCCTATCCGTCATGCAAAGGGCTCTGCCTTCAGTTAAGCTGTTAGCGGAAAAACTTCGGAGCAGGGGTATATCTTCCCATATATGCTGCGGAGGCTTTACCGCCACATTAAGTGCTAGGCATATCCTTGAAAGGATACCAGCAGTCGATTCTGTTGTTTTGGGCGAGGGAGAGGTTACATTCTCCAATCTTGTCCAGGCGATTAAAGAATCATCTGAGTGGGATCACTTTCCAGGCGTGGCTTTCAGGCAAAATGGTAAGGTCGTCGTCAATCAGCCCGCTACAAAGATTGATGTTGATGCATTGCCATGGCCAAGTCGAGATTTGCTTCCGGTCTGTTTTGAGAAAACCAACTATGCCACTATTTTGGCCAGTCGTGGTTGCTATGGGATATGCACATTTTGTAGCAATCAGGCCTTTGAAAGGACATCCATTGGTTCGAACTGGCGCGGAAGAAATCCAGCGGATGTAGTCGATGAGATGGAACATCTGAAAATAACTCATGGCGTAAGAGTGTTTAAGTTCAATGATCCGAACTTGTTCGGGCCAGGATTAAACGGTCGTCAGCACATAGTCGATATCTGTAATGAGATAATTGTTAGGAACCTCGGCGATCTGCATCTCATGGGGTTCTGTCGCTCAAACGATATCGATGTGGAAGTAGCTCGGCTGATGAAGCAAGCTGGCTTTGAACGGGTTCTTATCGGCATTGAGAGCGCCAATCCGGCGGTGTTAAGGCTGTTTCGAAAGGGCGAATCTCTACAGACGATTCGCCAGTCAGTTGAAATACTGCAGCAAGTTGGCATCGATATAGTGCCGGGATTCATGATCTTCAACCCTTACACCACCATCGAGACGCTGGAAGTTGATCTTGATTTTTTGGAGACTTATGGGTTTATGCCAACCCTTTCAAAGTCTCTGAGAATCTTTGATGGGACGCCTCTGCAAGAAATCATGGCATCCGAGGGTCGTCTCGTATGGCGCAGTCCTCTTGAAGGCTATCACGAATATCTCGTCGATCCTTTAATCGCATCTATCTATATGGCGCTCAAGACCATATCGGTAGAATGGATTGACCTGCTTCGGAAAACCTACCAAAGGGAAATCTGGGGCATTAAAAAAGCTCCGGCTTTTAACCAGCGGATGAATTTTGACGCCCTAAGCAAGCTGGTCTTTGTCTTGGAAAAAGAAACCCTGAAGTCGTTGCTTTCCTGGGTAAAATCAGGGTTTAGCTATCAAGACATCGTCGCTAAGATCGTTCTCCTTAAGGACCAGTTAGCCAAAGTCGAGCAACACATTGTCTCGGTTAGTGGCTTGGCGGCACCGACTCTGGATGTCCAGGGTTTCTCCATTACCGAGTTGGCTGGAAGGATTAATTCCATTCTGGTCAATAAGGTTTTTCGCACCTTTCCAGAACAGTACCGATGGAGGGATGATTAACACCAGGGCTTTTCAGATTATTAACTATGATTTGAAAAGCCCTTTTTTATTTGCTATATTGTATATACAAATACCTATAAATTTATGAGCTCCGAGGAAATCAAAAAAATTACCGAATATATATTTTTAAAATCCAACCCGCAAATAGCGGATTTAGCATTAGTTTTTGGTACACGCCATCAAGAAGCAATTAATAAAGTTTATGAGTTATATCGAGACGGATTAATTCCTAAAATTTTAGTTAGCGGTGGCATAAATCGTGTAACTGGCAAAAATGAGGCCTTGGAAATGAGCAACAAATTAATTCAATTAGGAGTAAGGCAAGACAATATAATTTTAGAGGATCAGTCGGCTAATTCTTTAGAAAACGTTCTATTTTCTAAAAAAGTCATAGAACAAAATTTTGGCTTTGAAACAATTAAAAAAATTATAGCTGTTGTTAAGCATTATCATTCCCGCAGGGCGTTAATGACTTTAAAAAAACACCTACCAAATAATGTCAATTTAATACCAGTGACCTATGCAATTTGCGGATTTACAGCAGACGATTGGTTTGATAAAGAAATTGGCAGAGAAAAGGTTTTAGCTGAATGGAATAAAATTTCACAGTATTTAGCCAGAGGAGATATTGAGGAGTTATGAGCAATATTTGAATAAGGTATTTTGGCTCGGGGGCATTCACCCCTTTTATTCCCCTCTGCCCCCTCGCCAAAAACGGAAAAAGCAAAATTTTATAACTCAATAATTAAACCTATAAGGTAGCTGATAAAGAAAAATTTACATCGGCTAACACCGCGTATGCGGCTTAGCTTACGCCTCTCTAACCAGCATTGATATTTCTTAACAAAACTGCTTAAATTAGATTAAGCAGTTTTAGTTTAATCAATAAACGTGCGGCGTAAGCTAAAGCGCAAATTAGCTCCTCCGTGGCGGCGGTGGGCTCGCTGACGCTCGCAATTATACCACCGCCACTCCGTCGCTAACTTCGCATACGCACGCCCGTTATACGCAATTCAAAAAATATTTTTCTTAACGAAAAATGAAGATAGGCTTTCAAGATAGACAAATTTGATTTTTTCTTTATGATATGAGGGGGATTAAATGCATTTTCTCCGCTACGCTCCGAAAACGATTTATTTATAAACTTTAATCATTAACTACCACTATGCAAAATATAAACATTATTATTCGCCCCTTGCTTTTGACGATAGGAATATTACTGATTCCATTCTTTGGGAATATATATGTTGATGGATGGAATTGGCCTTGGACCGCTTTCGCTTTTTTCGGTGTCGTCTTGTTTAGCGCAGGTCTCGCGTATGAACTTGCGGGAAAGTACGCCAAAACGGGAGTAATCAGTGGGTTTGTCTTTGGCGAGATGGTTGCTGGTGGCGTAATAGCAATATTGCGGCATCTGAACCCAAATGATGATGTGGCGGGAGTCGTTATCATTACCTTCCTCATCTCTGGATTATTTTTTGCGTTTGTTGGATATTTAATTCAGAAATATCTTGGAAAGAAGAGGAGTTAAAATAATATTTAGACAAAATTTAAAAAAGGAGGGATAATTTAAACCACTAACTTTACCGTTATGCAAAACAAAACAAGACTGATTGTGTGGACTGTCATAGCAATGTTTATAGCGTTCATACTTTTAGTGAAACATTTCACTAATTTTGGGCAAGTTGAAGTGCAGTGGAATGAAGCTATTGCCTACATCGTCATACTGCTGGCAGTTGGTGGTGCTTACGAATTGTGGCAGTGGCTAAAAACTCGCAACAAGATATATCGTATTGCTTTCGGCGTTGGACTTGCGGGAGTGTTTCTTCTCGGTTGGGTCAGTGGCGCTGTTGGCATTATTGGAAGTGAAAACAACACTGTAAACTTAATGTATTGGGCGGTACCCGCTGTCGGCCTCGTTGGTTCACTTATTTCGCGCTTCAAGCCACGCGGAATGACGTGTACATTATTTTCGGTGGCGCTTATTCAGTTTCTGGTTCCCGTGACTGCGCTGATTATCTCGCCAGAAGTTAGTTGGGGCAATGCAGGTGTTATTGGTGTGTTTGTTGTCAATTCCGTTTTCGTGGCACTGTTTGTTGTGTCTGCATTACTATTTCGGCGTGCAAGCACCTACTAAAAGGAGTTTTGAAAAATGAAATTCACCCCTAACCCCTCTTTCATTTTTCAAAACGGAAAAAATCAAATTTACAATCAATGAAGAAAGCCTATCCTATAAGTGAGGACGAAAAATATTTTTTGAACAGCGTATAACACGGCATATCTGGCTCAGAAAATTGACGCAAATATATTTTAAAAGAATGTCAATTTTCTTCGGCCCAAATTTCGACACTCTTTTATAATTTTAATAATGAGGTGTCGAAACTTCAGATGATGCCGATACGTTAGGCGAAATAATAATAAATTTATGCACATAAGAAAACTAGAAGAAGGAAATAATGGACTAAAGTTTTATACTTATGCTGAAAATTACCTAGAAGCCTCTAGAATAATTCTTGAACAAATTTTAAAATTTTCCAAAAAAAATAAAAAATCTAGTAAGGAATTTTTAGGTTATGAAATATTAATACCAGCACTTTTTAATTTTTATCACGGATTAGAATTAATGCTTAAAGGTTTTAAATTCCAAAATAAATTTAATCACTCTATAATAGATCTTTTTAAACTAAATAAATCTTATTTAAATTTAGAGTTAAAACCTATATTTAAAAAATATGCTAGGAATACATCGCGGACTAAAAGCCAAAAGAAAATTAAAACTCATTGCCGAATTATTATCAAAGTAGCCCTACAAATTTACCATTATACCAACTTTATATAAAATTTACTACCAAAAAACACCTCTAAGTAAAGAAGTGTTTTTAAAATCACAAAATTTTTTTAAATTGCAGCGGGCTCTTTGATTAAATTTTTATCTCTGATTATGTTGTCTTCAACGATCATCTTCTGATTATCGATGCTGACAACCTGGCTAGGACTGATGATTAATTCTGCGCCAGCTAATCTTTCAGTTATTTGAGAACTTTTAATTATATACTTGGTGATGTTATGAGAATTTGAATCTATCTCAATCTCTTTTATTTTACCCAAACAATCATCATTTTTACTATAAACCGGCAGATTTTTTAATTGTCTAGTACTCAAATTCATAAAAATCTTTTAGTCCTTAGTCCTAAGGTTTAACTCCTGCTTATCCATTTTCTTAAAAACAATCAATTGCTGAAGGGCTCCCAAAAGCGTGGTTAAAAACCAGTAAAAAGTTAAGCCAGCCGGAAATTGAGAGCCAAAATATACAGTAATAAACGGCAGGATATACATCATTTGTTTGCCCATGGCAGAAGCCATGGCCGATTTTGGCGCCGGCTGATTTTTTCTTTTGGCCATCATCATTCTTGACTGCCAAAATTGAGCTGCGCCGGCTAAAACCGCCAAGACAATGCTTTTTTGCGATAAATCAATAATGCCAAAAGCTATTGGGTCCATTGAGCCGGGATTAGCAATAAAAGGATAAACTAATTCAAAACTGCCGTTAACCAGGCCTTTTCTAAAAACCTGAAAGACCGCGATCAAAATGGGCATCTGGATTAAAAGCGGCAGGCAGGAAGAAAAAGGATTGACCTTTTCTTTTTTATAAAGCTCCATCATGGCCGGGCCCATTTTTTCTTTATCCCCTTTATATTTTTCTTTTAAATCATCAATTTTGGGCTGGATGGATTGCATGGATCGCTGAGCCTTAATAGACTGAACAAAAAACGGGGAAAGAATTAGTTTGATTAAAATGGTAAATAAAATAATGGCCAAGCCCAGATCGTGGCCGGGAACAATATTATAGAAAAAAACCAAAAGGTTGAAAATCGGCTCGTATAAAACTGTGTTATAGATTTCTATTAGCATATATAATTATTAATTTTGAAGTATCCTAATTTTGAATTCTGAATTTACTTAACCTGATCAACCCCGCTCTTATTAAAAGGATTGCATCTTAAAACTCTTTTAGCTGATAAAAAAAGGCCCTTAAAAACTCCGTATTGTTCTATGGCCCGATAGCCATACTCCGAACAATTGGGATAAAAACGGCAAAAGCCATGAGGGTGTTTATAAGAAAACCAGCCGGTGTCCGGCGACAAGGTGTTTTGGTATATTCTTATTATTTTTAAGATGATCTTTTTTATCATTGGTTAACGCTTAATTTACTAATATCTGCAGTTTATCTGTGAGTTATCCGTGATTTATCAGTGATAGATCCGTCGACAGACCTCGAGCTTGTCGAGAGGTGAACTATCCGTACTTTCTGTAATAAACTTTCTAAATCTTTTTTTATTTCCTCAAAATCTTTATCAAGAATCGAATTTTTTACCACGATCATTGTGTTATAGCCGGTATTGGTGTTTGATAAATTTTTTCTAATAATTTCCCCGGCCTGCCTTCTAATTTTATTTCTGATCGTGGCTTTTTTGCTTATTTTGGCAGATATAACTATGCCGAATTTAGTATCTTTTTCTGTTGACGGCAATTTTTTTAATATAAAAAATTTTGAGTGGGTTGGCTTGGCTCCTCTGGCAATCTTCTTAAAGTCCGACTCTTTAGTTAAGCGGTTAACTTTAGGAAGCATAAACTTAGGGATTTAATTTTTTTCTTCCTCTGGCCCGGCGCCTTTTCAAAACATTTTTGCCGCTTTTACTGCTCATTCTTTTTTTAAAGCCGTGAGTTCTGGCCCTTTTGCGTTTTTTGGGCTGGTAAGTTCTTTTAGGCATACATCTATTTGATTATTTGACTGATAGAGTATTAGATTATTTGAATAATCGAGGTTATAAATAAATAATCAAATATTCTATGAATCTAATACTCTAATAATCTAATACGACTACTCTAATACAACAAAGTTTAGCAGTTTTATACTTTTGAGTCAATGAGATATAAATATAAATTCTATAATAGTTTTTTTACCCATAAAATCAACAACTTATAAACAACTATTCCCCGTTTGGGGATATTTTGTTATATTTGCATTTATGCTACAATTGCTTTACTTTTAATTTTATTAAACTAAAACAAAAATACCTATGAATAATGAACAGCTTTGGCAGGCCACCCTTGGTGAATTAGAACTATTAGTTAGTAAGGCCAACTTTACTACCTGGCTTAAAAATACCTTTATAGTTTCTTGCCATGATAATCTAGCAATAATTGGCGCCCCCAATACCTTTACTAAGGCCTGGTTAGAAAAAAAATATCATCAGCATATTATGCAAGCTTTAAAAAATATTACCAAACAACCGGATTTAAAAATAGAATATATAGTAGAAACCGCTAAACCGGCTATGAGCCGGCCCAGGATAGATGCCGCCGGCCCCCGGATCAGGGATGCCAAAGAGGCTGCCACGACTATTGAATTTAATCAGTTTGGTTTAAATAAAAAATATCGCTTTGAAAACTTTATTGTCGGCTCCGGCAACGAACTGGCTAGCGCAGCCTCTAAAGCCGTAGCTGAAAAACCGGGCAACACCTATAACCCCCTCTTTATTTATGGGGGCGTGGGTTTAGGCAAAACCCATCTGGTCCAGGCAATCGGCAACCAGCTTTTAGATAACAACCCCCAGTATAAGCTTTTATACATCAACAGCGAGCGCTTTACCAACGATTATGTTCAGGCTATAAAATCAGGACACATAGACAGCTTTAAAAAACAGTATCGCAATGTTGATGTTTTATTAATCGACGATATCCATTTTATGTCCGGCAAAGAGCAGACTCAAGAAGAATTTTTCCATACTTTTAATGCTTTGCACCAAAATAACAAACAAATTGTTCTTAGCTCTGACAGGCCGCCTAAAGCCATTCCCGACATTGAACAACGTTTAGTGTCTCGTTTTGAATGGGGCATGATCGCCGATATTTCTCCGCCGGATTACGAAACCAGGGTGGCTATTTTAGAAGCTAAATGCAACGAAAAAAACTACTCCCTCTCAAAAGAAATAATTTCATTTTTAGCGGAAAGTATTAAAAATAATGTAAGGGAGTTAGAGGGCGGGCTCAACAGAGTTATGGCCCATCACCAATTCACCAACCACGATCTAACCTTAGAATCCGTTAAGCAGGTTATGGAAGTTTTAACCAGCGCTAAAACCAGGGTTAGCTTAACTCCTAAAAAAATTATTAATATTGTTTCCAACTACTTTGATATTAAAATCGATGATATTGTCGGCGCCTGCCGCCGCAAAGAATTAGTGGTGCCCAGGCAAATTACCATGTATTTAATGAGGGAGGAAATTAAATCATCCTACCCCTCTATTGGCCAGGAATTGGGCGGCAGAGACCACACCACCGCCATTCACGCTTGTAATAAAATTTCTGAAGCATTCAATAAAGATGAAAGAATTAAAAATGATATCTTGTTAATAAAGGAAAGGTTATACCAGGAATAAACTGATAATAACCAAACAACAACTGTTAAAAATTATTAATCTTATTCACAGAAAAAAAACTCTTAAAAACATATTCACATATTATTAAAAAATATAAACAAAAATTTCCCCACCTAATTCACCAATAAAAACAAAAAATAACCAAACAACTTCACACTAATACAGAGTTTTCAACTTATCCCCGCCGCATATTACTATTAAAGTTAATATATTAAATATAAATAGGTTTATGAAATTCACATGTACCCAGGAAAATTTTTATCGGGGGCTTTCGCAGGTTGTTCATGTTGCCAGTAAAAGCGCCACTCTGCCGATTTTAAATAATGTTTTAATTCGAGCGGAGGACGGCAGTATTAATTTAAATGCCACCAATTTAGAAATTGGCATTAAAACAAACCTTAGGGGTAAAATAGAACAGGGCGGCGAGTTTACGGTTCAGGCAAAACTTTTGTTTGATTATATTTCCTTGTTGCCAAAAGAAAAAATAGAGATAGAAATAATTGAACAAACCTTGCATATAGTTTGTCAAAATTTTAAAACCAGCATTAAGGGTTTGTCTACCGCTGATTTTCCGGTAATCCCCGAGATTACTAAAGAAAAAGCGGTAAAAATAAAAGCTAATAATTTAAAACAAGCGCTGGCCCAGGTAGTTTTAGCTGTTACCCTGGATGAATCCAGGCCGGAAATCAGCGGTGTTTTAATGGATTTTTCCGGCAATATTTTAACTTTGGTGGGCACTGATAGTTATCGCCTGGCAGAGAAAAAAATAAAAATCGACAGCGAATTAAATGGGGGAATAAAAGTTATTGTGCCCCTAAAAACCATGCAGGAAGTTTTTAGAATTTTAGATGACGAGGGCGATAAAGAGGTGACAATTTATATTAATAACAGCCAAATACTTTTTCAGCTTAACAGCGAGGTTGATTTAATTTCCAGATTAATTGAAGGCAATTATCCCGATTATGGACAAATTATTCCTGCAGATAATAAAACTTTAGCCAGTTTTGAGGTGGATGAAATGATTAAAATGGTCAAGAGCGTTTCCTTATTCTGTAAGCCGGGGATCAATGATATAAAAATAGTTTTAATACCGGATAAAAAAGAACTGGTGGTGACTGCCGCTAACAGCAGTATCGGCGAAAACCTGGTCAAACTTGAAGCCGAAATCAAAGGCAATGAAAACGAAGTGGTTTTTAACTACCGTTATCTTTTAGACGGGCTTAATAATTTAAACGCTAAAAACGGCATTTTAGGATTAAACAGCGAAAGCGCCCCGGGTGTAATTAAACCAGAGGGCGATGAAAGTTATTTATATATTATTATGCCTATCAGACAATAAATAATTTATAATTAAAAAGCGACGTGAGAAACGTCGTTTTTTAAATTAGAAGATTATTAAATGTCAAGAACTGATTTAAAAATACAAATCTCTTTCGCCGTTTTCAATTTTTTGAAAACGTATTTTGGTTTCCTGCCGGACCTGTTTGTCATCAATCAAATTAAAATATTTATTGATTATCTTTTTACCCAATAGTTTTACCTCGGCTGAAGCATAGTCTTCCAAATATTCTTTAAAAGTTAAAATAGCATTGGGCCGGCAGAGGTTATGAATATTGCCGGGCTTGGCTAAGTCCATAAAAACTTGGCCGGTTCGGCCCTGGCGGTAGCAGGCCGTGCAAAAACTGGGCAGCAGGCCCTGCTTTAAGATGCTTTTTAAAACTTCATCAAGGTTCCTTGGGTCAAAGATATTGAATTGAGAAAGCTCCTGGTTTTGGCCATAACCGCCGGGCGAAGTTTTAGAAGCGGCAGAGGTTTGAGAGATGCCTATTTCAAAAGCTTTGGCTCTAATTTCCGGACGTTCGCGAGTCGAAATAATCATACCGGTATAAGGCACAGCCAGTCTTAAAATGGCGATAATTTTTAATAACTCCTGTTCGCTGACTGGATAAGGAGGATCTATAGTTACAGTATCAGCCGGTTGCCAGCGGGGCACCGAAAAAGTATGCGGGCCAACGCCGAATTTTTCATCCAGATACTGCGCATGAGAAACTAAACCAAGAACTTCAAATTTATAATTATAAAGCCCGAACAGCACACCCAGGCCGATATCATCAAGGCCGGCCTCTAAGGCCCTGTCATGAGCAAATAATTGGCGTTCGTAGTCTGCTTTAGGCCCGTTATGCAATTTTTCGTAAGTATCACGATGATAAGTTTCCTGAAATAATTGATAGGTGCCGATGCCGACATCTTTTAGTTTTTTATAGTCTTCAACCGAAGTTGCCGCAATATTTACATTAGCCCTTCTAATTTCACCTCGACCCGATTTAGTATTGTAAATTGCTTTAACAACCTCAACCACATAGTCAATGGGATTATTTTTTGGATCTTCGCCAAATTCAACCAACAATCGTTTATGGCCCATATCTTCCAGAATTTTCACCTGTTCTTTCACCTCTTCAAGAGTTAGTTTTTTTCTGGGAGCGGGATTTCTTTTATGGAAGCCGCAATAGGCGCAGCCATTAACGCAGTAGCTGGAAATATATAAAGGAGCAAAAAAAACCAAGCGCTCGCCGTAAATGTCATTCTTAATCTTGGCGGCCGCCCGAAACATTTGTTCTAGATGATCGGCGTCATCCGTGTTTAATAAATAGCCAACCTCTTTCAGAGTCAACCCCCTTTTCTTTAAAGCTTTATTTAAAATTTCATTAATTCTTTCATTGGTTGGATTCTTAGTTTCTTCAAGCGCCTGATTTATTTTTTGTTCGTTGATTATTTTTTTTATTTCTGGCATATTAAAATTGATATTTTTTTATTTATGAAATAAAAATTTTTTAGGATTTAAATAAAATAATAAAGAAGTCAGGTTGTGCCCGAGAGATTTATTGATTTCATAAAAATGATTATATTTTAATGTTTCTATTTTGTCTAATAATTTTTTTCCGCAATAAAAAGGAATTACCATGTCTGATTCGCTAAGAAAAATTGAAATATTTTTAGATTTCAAATTAGCTATGTTATTTTCTGGAGCTAAACTGGACCAATGATTTTTTAATTCTTCTAAAGTAACCCCTTGATTTTTATAGCTTTGTTTCATTTTTTGGGTGCCAATCCCTTTCCACATTGATTCGGCCAAACAATGCCCAGGAACAATTAAATAAAGTGAGATAATGGTAAATTTGTAGGGCTAAAAAGTTAATTTTGTGGCATACTTTAGCATTATTATTAAATAACGTTTGGTAATCCACCAGTTTTACTGGTGCGACTTGAAAAGGTTTGACCGTTCCGTTAATAAAAACATAGTATATATTCCAACGGTGGTTTGATGAGATAAACAACGTGGGGCAAGAAGGAAAATATACTA
>JAHISB010000046.1 GCA_018818425.1 Patescibacteria group bacterium | reverse complement strand
TCAAAGAACAGGAAGCAACAGAAACAAGTTTTGAGCAAGGAGCGTTTTAATTTATAATTAAACTACCCACGATGATTTGGATCGCCTTTGAGGCGACCCCACTCATCAAGCCACCGCCTTTGGCGGGGGTGTCTGACTTTAATATGAATAACTTAAGAGTTTGTATTTTAGATTATGGCTCTGGCAATGTCCAATCGGTTTATAATATATTTAAAATTTTACTTCTTGAAAAGGTTGTGGTTTCTAATAAGACCGCAGATATTGAGTCAGCCAGCCATATAGTATTGCCTGGTGTCGGTGCTTTTGGTGCGGCTATGGAAAAAATAAAAAAGAAAATTCCTTTAGACGTCTTGAGCCAGGCCGTCTTAAAAGATAAAAAACCTTTTTTGGGGATTTGCGTTGGCATGCAGGTTTTGGCTGATAAAGGTTATGAATTTGGCGAGCATCAAGGTTTGGGCTGGATTGCCGGAGAAGTTATTAAAATGGAATCAGGCGAACTCCCCTTGCCCCATATTGGTTGGAATAATATCAACATCATTAAAGAATCCCCATTATTAGAGAAATTTGATGATAATCAGGATTTCTATTTTGTTCATAGTTATGCTTTTAAAGAAAAAGATGCTTCAAATGTAATTGCTACTACAGAGTATGGGGAGAAATTCTGTTCTATAATATCCAAGGATAATATATTCGGCGTTCAGTTTCATCCAGAAAAAAGCCAGAAAGCCGGCAGGATTTTACTAGAAAATTTTATCCAGCACCTGCCTGTAAAGTAAACTTCGAAAAGAAGGTGCTGGATTTATTAAAATGTAATGAAAAAAAATCGTCTTATACCAATATTGTTATTAAGGGATGGCTGGCTGGTTCAGAGTAAGGAATTTAAGCGCTACCAGAACTTAGGCAATCCTATCACTTCTGTAAAAAGGTTTAGCGAATGGGCGTCAGATGAGTTGATCTATTTAAATATTTCTAAAACCGAGAGGCACGATTTGCGCCGAGACGACCAAGGATATCCAAACCGCAGTTCATTTAAAGAAATAATCAAAGATGTTTCTAAAGTAACTTTTATGCCCATAACAGTTGGAGGCAGAATTAGAACTAAAGAAGATATCAGGGAGTACTTAACTTTAGGAGCAGATAAAGTGTCAATAAACACCAAGGCCTTGGAAGATAAAGAGTTTATTTCTCTGGCTGCTAAAGAGTTTGGCTCCCAATGTATAGTAATTTCAATGGATGTTAAAGTTGTTGATGGCCAATATGCCGTGATGTCTAAAGGCGGCACAGAAAGAACGCAGTATCAGCCGGAAGAATGGGCAAAAATTGTTGAAACACAAGGTGCCGGCGAGATTTTACTAAATTCCATCAATCGCGACGGTCAGCAAACAGGTTTTGACATTGAACTTATAAAAAAAGTTTCTGCAAGCGTAAAAATTCCAGTAATTGCCTGCGGCGGCGCCGGCGAGTGGTCCCATTTTGCAGAAGTTTTTAGAAAAACCAAAGCCGATGCTGTGGCGGCAGCGAACATTTTTCAATACATTGACCAAAGCGTTTATCTGGCAAAAAAGTATCTTTACGATAATGGCTATAATGTTAGACCGCCGGACTTATTAATCAATATTTGAAATAGTGTATATGAAATACTGTACTAAATGCGTTTATCCTCAAATAACCGTTAATCTGGAGATAGACAGTAACGGAGCTTGTTCCAGCTGCCGGACTTTTGAAAAGTTCAAGGAATTAACCCCGGAGTTTTGGGAAAAGCGCAAAAAGAAGTTTGAAAGCATTCTGAAAGAAGTTATCAAGAATAATAAATCGGGTTATGATTGCGTTATTCCAGTCAGCGGTGGCAAAGATAGCTATTACCAAACTCATATAATTGTCAGCGAATATGGTTTAAAACCGCTTTTGGTTACTTATCATGGCAATAACTATTTACCCGAGGGTGATTATAACAGGGATAGAATGCGCCAGGTATTTGATGCAGATCACCTGGTATTTGGCCCCAGTGTAGAAGCGCTGAAAAAATTAAACAGAATCTGTTTTAAAAAAATGGGAGATATGAACTGGCATAACCATTGCGGTATTATGACCTATCCCATTCAAACTGCGGTTAGGCATAAAATCCCACTAATTATTTGGGGTGAAACTAATTGGGATATTTCCGGCATGTACGACCCGGATGATTTTGTAGAATTCAGCGCCCGTGTTAGGCATGAGCACGATCTGCGTGGTTATGAATGGTATGATATGCTTAATGATGAAAAAGAAAAACTTACGGAAAATGATTTATCATGGGCTAAATATCCGTCCGATGAGGAAATTTTAAAAGTCGGCGTCAGGGGCATATTTATCGGGAATTTTTTTGAATGGAATCCCAACAAGCACGCAAAAATGGTTCAAGAAAAATATGGCTGGAAACCTAGGGAGGAGCCGTTTGAAAGAACCTATAGGCAATTTTCCAATTTGGATGACAGGTACGAAAACGGCGCTCATGACTTGTTAAAATTCATTAAATTTGGCTATGGCCGGGCTTCTGATCATGCTTCTAAAGATATTCGGACGGGATATTTAACCCGTGAGCAGGGCATAGAAATGGTTAAAAAGTACGACCACGTTGTTTCCAGCGATTTAGATTATTGGCTAAATTATGTTGGCATGACTAAGAACGAGTTTTGGCAGACTGCCGATACCTTTAGAGATCCGCGGGTCTGGAGAATTGAGAATAATGAGTGGGTTAAAGATAATATCTGGGGCGGTTCCTCGGCCTATGGTCCAGTTCATTTATCAGCCGAAAGTATTAAATTATTTAATGAACGTCAGAAAAAAATAAATAATAATAATTAATAACAGAAGTTACGCAGTTGTCAATATAAATTACTAAGATTAGCCAAATTTTTCACTATTCATCTTAAATTTTTAATGAATAAAAAAAGCAAAATTCTAATTGTCGGACTCGGCTCTATTGGTCAACGTCATTACAATAATCTAATTAAGCTTGGCTATAAAGATATAACTGTTTTTGATGTTGATGAAAAGAAGATTACCTTTCAACAAGCTCAAGATGAAAAAAGATTAAAAGACTATAAGACTATAAGAAGAATAACTGTTAGTGAATTAAAAAAATTTGACGTTATTTTTATTTGTAACCCTAATAACGTTCATATAAAAACAGCTCTTTTATGTGCCCAAGCCGGTTGTCACTTATTTATAGAAAAGCCCTTATCGCATAATTTCAATAATATTGATAAGTTAATCGAAATTTGCCAGAAGAAGAAATTAATAACTATGGTTGGCTGCAACATGAGATTTCATCCTTGTTTAAAGTTCATCAAGAACTATTTAGAGCAGGGCAAGCTGGGAAAAGTTTACAGCATCAGCCACGAATTTGGTTATTACCTTCCTTACTGGCGACCTAAACAGGATTATAAAAAGAATTACGCGGCTAAAAAAGCCACGGGCGGCGGCATTATTTTAGATGACATTCATGAATTTGATTTATTGTTTTGGCTGAATAATTTTGCAGACATCAAACAGTCAAAATTTGTTTTTGATCAAGTCAGCAATTTAAAAATTGAAACCGAGGACATCTGCCTGGCTGCATTTAAATTCAAAAATAATGTTGTTGGTTCAGTCAAATGCGATTATCTTCAGCAAAACTATACCAGGAACTGTAAGGTGATTGGCGCCAAAGGCAATTTAGAATGGGATTTCAACCGTAATATTGTCTGGTTAAAAAGTCATGATAGCAGTAAAAAATTATTTGCAATTAAGAATTTTGATTTTAATAAAGTTTTTATTGATGAAGTAAAATATTTTTTCAGCTGTTTAAAAAAGAAACAGAAAACTTTCAACGATTTAAAGACTGCTGATGATGTTTTAAAAATATGTCTAAAAAGATAAACAAGAACCTGTGCATAATCCAAGCCCGGATGGGCGCCACCAGACTGCCGGGGAAGGTCTTATTAAAAGTAAATAACATCACTTTATTGGAATATGAAATAAAAAGGGTCCAGCAAGCAAAAAAGATAGATAGAATTGTGGTGGCCACCACCATTAATAAACAGGACGATAAAATTGCAGAGCTATGTCAACAAATCAAAATTAACTGTTTTCGCGGTTCAGAGCAAGATGTTTTAGATCGTTACTATCAATGTTCATTAAAATATCCTGAATACAAAAATATAATTAGAATAACCGGCGACTGCCCGTTAATTGATCCTAAAGTAGTAGACGATGTTATCAATTTTTTTGAAGAAAACAGCTTTGATTATGCCAGCAATATTGAAAAGGAAACTTTTCCCGATGGCCTGGATGTGGAGATTTTTGCTAAAGATGCTTTGGCTGAATCAGCAAAAAACGCCTGGCTTCTTTCGGAGCGTGAACACGTTACCCAGTACATCAGAAAAAATAAAAAGTTTAAAAAAGGCAATTTAGCGGCTAAAAAAAACTATGCAAATTTCAGATTAACAGTAGATAATAAGGAGGATTTTGAAGTGGTTGAGTTTTTAATAAAAAACAGCAGTCAAACCGCCGGCTATTTAGATTATATTTCACTTTTAGAAAAAAATCCTCAAATTATGAAAAAGAATATGCATATTATCAGGAATGAAGGGCTGTTAAAGTCATTAAGAGAGGATAGAATAGTTGATGGCGATAAATAAATCCATCACCTTCCTAGCACCACTTTGGTGCGGGATAGCGGGGCTGTCTGGAAGGTGCTGGATAAAAACGTTCTTTAAATTTTAAAAACCTAAAGCAATAATCAGCCCTCCAATAAAGCCGATGATCATTGCCAAAATTTCAATTGAGGTTAAATCTTTCCTTTCTTTGAAAAAATACAAACCAACAAGCGTCGGGAAAATCATTTTGGTAACCAAAAAAATCGGCTGAACAATGGCAATAGGCGCCAGATGATATACCCAGTAGGCCAAAAGCAGAGAAACCCAGATAAAAAAAGACAAGGGAAAAACATTTAAAATTTCTTTTGGCTTGAGGGCACGGCTCTGCCTCTTCCCGTACTTAAATTTATAAATAAAAGCCGTGCCGATTAATGAACCGCCGTACCAGCCCAGCAAAAATACCGGGAAAGTAACGCCTTCCAAAGCAAAATAGCGCATCAAAAAAGCAGTCAAGCCCCAGATAAAGCTAAAGCCTAAGATAAGCCATAACAATCTTTTGTTACCATCTTTAAATCCATTGTTAATCGACCGGCGGCTAAGCAGCAGTATGGCCGCGCTAAAACAAAGGATAATTCCTGCTATCAGCAAGGGGTTAAGGATTTTTAGCTCGTTTAAAAAAGCAAAGCCCAGCAGTATGGCAAAAATATCATCGGCTTGGGCAAAGAGCGATGTTTTGCTTAAGCTAATATTAACAGCCCGCCATTCACAAAAAACAGCTAAGCTATTAAGAATGCCCAGAGTGCCGATTATCAGAATTACAGGCGTTGCCACAGAACCTCCTTTAATAATCAAAAAAGCCAGTGATAGCAAAACACAAAAAAAGTATTGCCAGTACTGACGTATTGTTTTAGAGGGCAAACTAACAATCTTTTTAATTAAAATCGCCGTAACAATATTTGAGGTAAAGATGTAAATAATAATAACCAATTGCCAAGGCATATTAACAAAATATTTATAGTTATAATTTTACAACATTATTTAAAATAATAGAATATGTATGAAAGAAAAATTTAAGAAGAGCAATCAGCTTTTCAAAAAAGTAAGCGAGATGATTCCTTTGGCTTCGCAGACTTTTAGTAAAAGTTACCTTCAGTACATTAAAGGTCAGGCGCCGCTTTTTATAACCCACGGTCAGGGTTCAAAGGTTTGGGATGTTGACGGCAATCAGTATATTGATTTTATCAATGGCCTGTTATCAGTAATTTTGGGCTATCAATATCAAGCAGTTGATTTGGCCATAAAAAAGCAGCTAAAGAAAGGTATTAATTTTTCTTTACCTTCGCCTTTAGAATATGAATTAGCCAGATTGTTAATTAAGCTTATTCCTTGCGCCGAAATGGTTAGGTTTGGTAAAAATGGTTCTGATGTTACTACCGGGGCGGTGAGATTAGCCAGAGCTGTTACTGAACGAGAACATGTCTGTGTTTGCGGCTATCACGGTTGGCACGATTGGTATATTGGGTCAACTGCCAGAAAACTGGGGGTGCCAAAAAGCACGCGCGCCATGACTCACAGCTTTACTTATAATGATATTAATTCTCTTAAAAATATCTTTAAGCGATATAAAAATAAGATCGCGGCCGTTATTATGGAACCAATGAGCTATGTTGAGCCCAAAGATAATTTTTTACAGAAAGTAAAATCACTAACTAACCAAAATGGCGCTTTGCTGATTTTTGATGAAATCATTACCGGCTTTAGATATCCATTGGGCAGCGCTCAAAAGTACTTTAAAGTGATTCCAGATTTGGCAACTTTTGGCAAATCAATGGCTAATGGCATGCCTATCGCCGCCTTAGTCGGCAGAAAAAAATATATGAAAAAGGTCAATGATATCTTTTATTCATTTACTTTTGGCGGAGAAACTTTATCATTGGCCGCAGCCATTGCCACTATCCAGGAGCTAAAAAAGCAGAAGGTAATTCAAAATATTTGGAAAAAAGGCAGATATTTGCAAAATAAAACCAATCAGCTATTAAAGCAGAATGGTTTGGGTGATCTTATCAAAGTTCAAGGCAAACCCTGCTGGCAGGTATTTATTATTTCCGATACTAAAAAATATTCCGGTTTGGAGATTAAAACCTACCTTCAGCAGGAGATTCTACAGTCAGGCATTTTGTGGTATGGGCAGCATAATATCAGCTTTAGTCATACTATAAGTGATATCAATAAATTACTTTTGGTATATAAGAAAATTTTTCCCGAACTGAGGCGGTTAATTGATCAGGATAAATTAAAAGAGCACCTTAAAGGCCAGCCGATTTCTAATATTTTTAAAATCAGGTAAGATGAAATCAAAAGAAGCCATAGTAGTATTAAGCGCCGGTATTAAAAAAGATAGTCAAGGGGAGTGGAAGAATACCGATTTAAATCAAGAAGATAACAGTTATGGAGCGCCGGGCGGGAATTTACGAGTTTTAGCAGCCAGTATTTTATATAAGCAAAATCCTGATCAATATATTATTGCCAGTGGCGGTCGGGGTTGGGACATTAAAAATGATAAAGCTGGCCGTCCTGACCTATCTAAAATTATAAAGGCTGAACTGACAGATTTAGGCATTCCAGGAGAAGTTATTATAGAGGAGAATAATTCTAATAACACCTATCAGCAGTTAAAAGAACTAAAAAAAATAATAGAGAATTATAATTTAAAATATTTGAAAATTATCACCAATCAATGGCATGTTCACAGAGTTAAAGCTATGCTTGAGCACTTGGATGAATTAAAAGATTTATTAAAACAAGTTGAGATAAAATTTATTACCGCTGAAGAAGTAGTTATAAAAGATAATCCAGGCAAATGGCAAAAAGAGATTGATTCAGTTTATCAAAGCGATTGGCTTAAACAAAGAATAAAAATGGAACAGCAGGGTCTTAAACAAATTAAAAACGGAACCTATAAATATGAATAACATTATTATTCAAACTCCAAAAGGAAAGAGGGAGATCGGCCAGGGTCAGCCCGTTTTTATCGTGGCCGAAATGTCCGCCAACCATAATCAATCATACGAAAAAGCTTTAAAAATCATTGAAGCGGCGGCAGAGGCAGGCGTTGATGCTGTAAAATTACAAACTTATACCGCAGATACCATAACCATTAATTCGGCTAAAGACTATTTTCAAATCAAAGGCAATAGTCAATGGTCAGGCCAGACCTTGCATCAATTATACCAGAAAGCTTATACGCCCTGGGACTGGCAGCCAAAATTGAAAGAGTATGCTGAATCAAAAGGACTTTTTGTTTTTTCTTCGCCGTTTGACAATACGGCCGTTGATTTTTTGGAAAAAATGGATATAGGATTATACAAAGTCGCTTCCTTTGAAGTCGTGGATATTCCCTTGCTAAAAAGAATCGGACAAACTAAAAAGCCAGTAATCATGTCGCGCGGCATGGCCTCGATTGAAGAAATTGAACTGGCCATCAAAATTTTAAAAGAAAATGGCTGTCCGCAAATAGCTTTGCTCCATTGCGTCAGTTCATACCCGGCCAAGCCGGCAGAAATGAATTTGAAGACTATTCCGGATATGTCAGAAAAGTTTGAGGTTATTGTTGGTTTGTCCGATCATTCTTTAAGTAATGACGTTTCGCTAGTCGCTGTTGCTTTAGGCGCATCTATTATAGAAAAACATTTTATTTTGTCTCGTTCAGAAGGCGGCCCGGACTCTGCTTTTTCTGTTGAGCCAGATGAATTAAAAAATCTGGTAAGATCAATCAGAGAAATGGAAAAGGCCTTGGGTCAGCCGTCATACGGAGCCGGAATTAATGAATCAGAAAATGTAATTTTTAGAAAGTCTTTATTTGCCGTTCAAGATATTAGGGCAGGCGAAAAGTTAACTGAAAAAAATATCAGGTCAATTCGTCCTGGCTATGGACTAATGCCAAAATATTATGACGAAGTAATGGGCAAAGCAGCTGCCGTTGATATTGAAAGAGGCACGCCCTTAAGCTGGGATTTAATTCAAAAATAAATTTATGGAAGTTAATTACAATATCAGAACAGTCATCAGAGGAGACTCCAAACGTATTTGGGAAATCAGGAATCAACCTGCTACGCGCGAGTATTCAAAAAATTCCGCAGCAATTCCTTTTGCACAGCATGATTTTTGGTTTGAGAATAAATATTTTAAAGGTGATAAAAATATTTGTTTTGTTTTAGAAAAAGATAATAAAGTTGTTGGTTATTGCCGTTTTGATTTTGATGATAAAAATAATAATTATATTACTTCCATTGCTCTTGCTCCTGATTGTCAAGGTAAGGGGCTTGGACATAAACTTTTGAGCGGGTCATTGATAAAATTTAAAACAGATAAAGCCGTTTTAGCTGAAGTAAAAAAAGATAATATTACTTCAGCTAAACTATTTCAAAAAAATAATTTTCATGTATTTAAAAAGGATAAAAAAAATTATTTCTATAAATATAATTGATAGTCATATGTTGGAAAAAAATTTTGGAAAATTAAATAATAAAAAAATCCTAATTTTTCAGCAAAGAGCTTGGGGAATGCGCATTGGCCATTTTTTGGCGAAAAAATTGTATTATGAAGAAGGTTGTAAACTAGCCGCTTTAACTTTAAAAAAATCAACTCATAAGTTTATTACCGAGCAAAGAGAAGTTAAATACGAATATATTGTGAATATTGATGAGATTTTTGAGAATCCAGAAAAAAATTTAGACAAGGAAAATATTTCTTTAAAAGAAATTTGTAAGGAATTGAACATAGATTCAGTTTGGCCGATGATTCAAAGTAATAGACTTTTCGTTAAATCTTATAAAGAAAAATTTTATTACAGTTTTAGACAGAATGTTTCGGATGAATTTATTATCCTATATTTAAAATCTTATTATAAAGCCATCAGAGATTTATTTGAAAATTTTAAACCTGATGCAGTTATTATGGCATCTATTATTTATGAAGGGCATATTATTGTAAGTTTATTTGCAGATAAATATAATATACCTGTTATATCAGTAACAGATTCAAAAATATTCGGCTATAATATTTTTTCGCATAATTATAATAGTGATCGTGGTTTTTTTTATAAACGCATTGATGAGCTTAATAGTGGTGAAATTGAAACTGAAAATAGAAATAAAGCAAAAAATTACATTAGGGAATTTAGGGAAAACTTTAAAAAACCGATCGAAACATTTAGATTAAATAAAAAAAAGTCATTAATACAAAAAGTCAGGTATGAATTATCACCATATTATCATATATTACGTTGGTACATAAAAGGGCCGTCAATTAATGTTTTAAAAAATATTGGGGCATCAATAGATTACAAACCTCCCAAAATTATTTTAAGAGACCATTACTGTTTTAAAAAGTATAAAAAGTTTATGGATAAATTTAATTATTATCCATTTGATGAAATTAAGAAATTTGTTTATTTCCCCTTACAAGTTCAGCCCGAATCCATGATTGATTGTGCAGCGCCGTATTTTAACAACCAGATTGAAATTGCTCGTTTGACAGCTATGTCATTGCCCGACGACTACACTTTAGTGGTTAAGGAACACCCAGCAATGCTGGGTTTAAGAACACCTTCTTATCTTGAGAAAATTGCCAAAACGCCTAATGTAAAGCTGATTGACTACAGAATTTCTACAGAAGATATTTTTAAAAAAACTGATCTTATTATTAGTCCTAATAGTACCAGCATTGCTGAAGCAGCATTTTACTATAAACCAGCTATTCAGCTTGGTGACCTGAGTCTAACATTAAAGTTGCCTAATGTTTTTAAACATACTGATATGACAACTTTAACCGCTAAGATAAAAGAAGTTCTCAAAATTGATTTAAGGAATGGAGATTATGAAAGAAGATTAGAAAATTATGTAGCCGCTGTTTATGATACTGGATTCAAATTTGATTATTGGGGCGCTTGGGAAGGGAGTGTGAAAGGAGATATGGATCATCTTTGGCAAATTTGGAAGAAGGAGATAGAAAGGGTTTTATTTACTTAAGTTTCTGATATGTTTTTCAAAATTCCAATTAAAAAAAAAATACAAAGACTAGTAAAAGCTATTAAATGTTTTTACTATTTTAAAAATCCCTTTACCCTAATAAAGTTTTATAATGGAAGTTTTATTAAAGGAAAATCAATTAGAGTTAAGCCCAGAAAAGGTAATATTTTTTTTGTAGCTAGATCCGGTGATTTTTGGCTGATAAATAAAATTATGAATAATAAGAAGGTGACAGTTTGTTTTGATTCAAAAAAAAATAGAAATTATATTATAGAAGATAATATCTATTTGCGCCAAGGCACTTCAGACACTTTTATTTATCAAGAAATATTTATTGATGAATGTTATAAGGAGGCCGTTGATCAATTAACTAAAGACAGCATAGTAATTGATATTGGCGCTCACATAGGTTTATTCAGTTTATACTGTAGTCCTAAATGTAAGAGAGTTTTTGCTTATGAAGCACATCCTCTAAACTATGATTTGTTATTAAAAAATATAGAAAGTAGAGCAGCAGAAAACGTGAACCCATATAATTTTGCTGTTTGGTCGTTTTCAGACAAGGAAGTTCAAATATCAAATGATAGCAAGGGACAAACAGGGGAATATACAATCAATACTAATAATAATAATAATAAAATGTTTTCTCAGAAAGGATTTCAGGCTAAGACTATAACACTTAAAGATATTTTTACTCAAAATAATCTTGATTTTTGTGATTTATTGAAGATTGATATTGAAGGCGCTGAATATTCTGTTCTTTTATCAACACCAGATACTGTCTTTGCTAAAATAAATTGTATTTACCTAGAGTATCATTCTGATTTAGGAAATAGATATACAGTAACTGACTTAATGTATTTCTTAAAAAATAAAAATTTTACAATTAAAACAAATGAGATTAAAAATTCACATGGCTTATTATATGCCCAAAAGAATGTTGATAAATTATAAAGCAAATTATTTATGAAAATTAGTTGTATTATCCCAACTTGCGACCGACCTGATTTCTTGCCCATAACCATTAGATCGATTTTAAAACAAACATTAAAACCTGATGAAATTTTAATTATTAATAATGGCAAAGGAGAAGTTACTTTACCTGATGATTTAGCAGAGAAAGTTACGGTTTATAATATTATTCCTTACGCCGGCGTGGCTCAGGCCAGAAATTTTGGCGCTTGCTTAGCGAAGGGGGAGTATTTGGCATTTTTAGATGATGATGATTTATGGAATGATAACTATTTAAAAAATGTTGCCAAAGCCATTGATTTGGGTGCGGAGTGCATTATCAGCCGCTTGGATCAAATGGTTGACAAGGAGATATTGCCTTTTAAAAATGCTCACGGTAAAGTATCCATTGACTATATTTTAGTGTTGAACCCAGGCATTACTGGCACAAATATAGTGATTTCTAAAGATGCTTTCTTTAAGCTGGGCGGCTATGATCCGAAACTGCCACCCTCCGAAGATAAAACTTTGATTTTGGAAGCTTTAAGAAATAATATGAAAATAATGACTTTACCCAACAACCAAGCAATTATCAGAGTTCATAATAACGAACGTTTAACAGATTCTGCAAAAATAGCAGAAGGCATATTTCATTTTACTAGAAAGTATTCAGATCTAATGAATAAAAGGCAACTACTAACTAATTGGTTTAAAATTTACCAGTATCGGTATGATTCTGGTAAAAAGTCTGCCTTTGTACCCTTTGTGTTTTTATATGTAATTTTCCGTTTAGTTAAGATTATGTATAATTTTAAAAAAAATAAGACAAAGTGATTATATGAATTTCATGGTCAGGCCGTCAAAATCATTTTTATTTGATGTTTTGGAAAAAAAATTAAGCCGGCTCCCAGGCGAAATCGGTTTGGATGCGGCGTCAGCTCATTTTAAAAATAGAAAAATGTTTAAAACTGACAGCTACTATGGTTTAGATATTGACTTGGAAGCTTTAAAGAAAGGCATTAGTCGCAATATTTTCCCCAATACTTTTGCTCTTTATGCAGATTTAACCAAACTTGATTTATTGCCAGAAAACAGCGCTGATGTTATAGTTTCTACAAATACATTATATATGTTAACCTGCCAGGACAGGTTAAAAGCTATTAATAATTTGGGCAGGTTGACGTATAATAGTTTTTTACTTGAATTGCCTATTGATGAATGTTTATCAAAGGCAATAGAGTTATTGTATAAATATTTTGACCAAGTTAAAGTTATTTATTACAAAAATATTTTCTGCAGGTTCTATGAGAAAATTTTTGAAAAAAACGGCTTTTTGGGCTCGCACCCCATTGCCGGTTTAAAGCCATTCCGTCTTTTGGCTTGGCTGATCAGCCGTTTGGAGTTTTTAACTTGCTTTACTTCGTTTGGCAATGAATCGGCCTTTATTGCTTGTAGTCATAAAAGAGACGTAAAGAGAAAAGAAAAATTTGATTTGTCAAAATTATCCCTTATTGATAACAGGATTTATAAATTATGAGCAAAAAAAATCTAATAATGGAAAAAATAAAGTCATTATGGCGGTATCGTTTAGCGCCTCTTTTGCTTAAGTTTAGTTTATTGATTAATTGTCCTAAATTAACTGCTATTATCTTAGTGATATTAATTAGAAAAATCAATCATCAAGGCGATTATAAAGTTTTATGTTTAGCCAGGAGTATTTTTATGGATGATGTTAGGGCGATGACCATTTTTAGCAAAAAGATCCATTATCTTGCCATTAATTTAAGTATTTTTGAGATGATTTTTAAGTATTTTGCTAAAGAAACAGATTGCCAGAATTTAACCGAAGGCAGTTACCATAGTCACGATTATTGCCGTCAAGGAAAACAACAGTATTATTTATTTCTTAATAGGATGATTCCTGTTTTGCAAAAACTGCTTGGTTTTAATGGAGTTTTGTCGGGCAATTTTAGCTATGTTTCTCAACAAGAATTTGCCAAAGTCTGTGTGGAGAAAAATATACCATTTATTGTTTTATATAAAGAAGCTTTGGTTTGTCACGAATTTTTAAATAATTATCTGAAACCATGCGATGATTACAGTTTTGTCGGTACAAAACTTTTTCCCTACAGTAATAAAATTGCCGAGGCCTTGTTAAATAAGGGTATCCCCGGTTTGATTAAAGAAAAAGTTGGTTGCATCAGAGGTGTGCCTCGTTTAGATTTTTACTTTTTAAATAATAAAAATGGTTCAGATAAAACCAAAAAACAAGTGGTATTTTTTTCCTTTTTTCCAAAAGTAAGTTTTAGATTGTTTTATTTAAATCAGCAACAACTGGAGCGAGTCGAGGCAAAATCTTTGGAATTTTATCGCTCTGTTATGAAGTTTGCTTCAAAGCATAAAGATATTAAAGTGGTCATCAAAACAAAAAGAGCCGACTACTTTATTCAATATGTCAAAGACATTTTAAGCGAGAATTTTAATGAGAATATGGAGAATTTGACTATCACCAATATTATTGACCCAGGCGAGCTGATAAAAAATTCATTTGCCGTTATGGGTTTTAGTTCCACTACTTTAATTGAAGCTCTTATTGCTGGTAAAATAATTATTACGCCATATTTTGGCGATATATTTCCTCAAGGAGCGGTTTGGGACTTTTTTAAAGAGTACCCGGAGCTGGTCAATTACGTTAGGACTTACGAAGATTTAGAAAATTATATTTTAAATCCCGACAGATATCTTAATTATGATAAAAAAATCAAAGACAATTTTTTGGAAAAATATTTATCAGACAGTAAAGGTGGAGCTAGTTTGCGGGCTGAACAAGCAATTCTTGACATAATTACGGATTCTTGCCAAAATTACTGATATAATCTTTCGACAATTAGCGAGTGAGGGGATCTAAAAACAATAAAATAATACCTTATTAATTATTTAATTATTGTAGTTATGAGTACATTTGATAAAAAAACAAAAGGAGATATTTATTTTGCCCAACGAGATAAAGAATTAGACAAATTGATTGATTCCACAACAGGCAAAGTTTATGCTCATTTAGTAAAAAAAATAAATTGCATGCTTTGTGAAAGTCCGGATTATACGGTTTTATTTACCAAAAATGGTTTTGATTTTGTCCGTTGCAATAAATGCGGTCATATTTATGTAAACCCGCAGTTGAGCGAAGAATCAATAACAGCGCATTACAATGATAATTCAAAGACAACAAAGTTGTGTCAAAATTATCTTTCTTCTAAAAAGTCAATGGAGCTTAGGAGTAAGTTATATAAAGATTTTTTTAGTAAGTTAAAGGAGGGTATCCCCGGTGGTAATATTTTAGATATCGGTTGTTCCATGGGTCAATTTTTGAAAATGGGCAAAGATCTAGGCTACGAAGTGCTAGGGTTGGAATTAAATGAGGAGGCGGCTCAACGTGCCAAAAAAAAGTTTGGGGTCCCAGTAGAAAGAAAGTTATTAGAAGAATGTAGCTTTGACGATAATAGTTTTGATATCATTTCGATGTTTGGAGTAATCGAACACCTTCCTAATCCTGTGGAAGTAATAAAAGACGTGTATAGAATTTTAAAGCCGGGAGGAGCTTTTATAGGGCTTTGTCCGAATGTAAATAGTTTAGTTTGTATGGTACTACATCAATCATCAAGGACATTCGACGGTAGAATGCATTTATCATATTTTTCGAATCAGACAATCAGATATTTATTTACAAAGGTGGGTTTTCAAAATAAAAATATTGAAATTGGAACATGCTATACCGGCAAAGATTCGCTTCTAAATTATTTTCAGTTCCTTGATCCTTTTGGAGACGAAGAAGTTAAATATTTACCAGATAAATTTAGAAAATTTATTACAGACAAAAAGGGATGGAAGAAATTTGAAAAAAAGATGAGTGAATTAAATCTTGGGTTAAAATTAACATTTATTGCGAAGAAAAAAAATTGTCGCCAGATATCAAAATAAAATAAATAATAGTTCATTTACGCCGCCGCAATCAGTTTAACAGATTTTCTCACAGTTATGTTGCGGAGCGTTGGACGTAGTATACTGTTAGTTTATTTATAGCATTATGAAATAATCTTAAATAATTCTTAGTGATAAATTTTTTTATATAAGGGCTTATACTTTAAGAAATATGAAATCAAGAGCTAAATCTGTATTAATTAGAAAAGATATTTCTATTAAAAAAGCAATGGAAGTCATTCAAAGCGGAACGCGAGCCGTGCCAGATGCTCCTGGCCACATTGCTTTAGCGGTGGATAAAAAAAATAGATTGATTGGTATTTTGACAGATGGGGATATTCGGCGAGCGCTTTTAAGCGGCATGCACATTAACGATAGTGTTGAAGGAATTATTAACCGGAATCCGGTTACTTTTAACATGGATCTTACCCCGGAAGAAATTTTAATACAGGCCACGGAAGAGATAAAAAAAAGATCAAAAAGAAATGTGGAAGTAATAGTTTTGGTTGACGAAAAAAATCAACCACATGATATTTTCACATTTTTTGAACTTTGGCGAAAAACTGAAGTTAAAACTAGGGTTATATCGATTATAGGCCTTGGTTATGTAGGATTGACTTTGGCCTTAGTCTTGGCTGATGTCGGTTTTAAAGTAGTTGGAGTCGATAATAATAGAAATGTCGTTAATGATTTGAATCGTAAAAAAAGTCATATTTATGAAAGAGGGATTAATAACTTATTAAAGCAGTATTTAGATAAAAATTTTTTTGTGCAACACGATCTCCAGAGCAACGACAGCGATATTTATATTATTAGTGTAGGTACGCCCGTGAACGATCAAGGTCGAGTTATAATAGAACCTCTTGAAAACGCCTTGAAATACATTGCTAAAGTGTTAAAAAAAGAAGATTTGGTTATTTTGCGTTCAACCATACCAATTGGCACTTGTCGTAATTTTGTTATTCCCTTTATAGAGAGGGAAACAAAAATGAAGGCTGGGGAAGATTTTTTTGTCGCGTTCGCACCAGAAAGAACAATAGAGGGTGCGGCAATTAATGAACTTAGGCAATTACCCCAGGTGATAGGTGGGTTTAACAAGAAAAGCTCGGATTTAACGGTTAAGCTATTCAATAATATAACAAATTTTATAGTGTTAGTTGATGATTTGGAATCAGCCGAGATGGTTAAGTTGCTTAATAATACTTATCGCGATTTAACTTTTTCGTTTGCTAACGAGGTTGCTTTAATTTGCGACAAGCTTAATCTTAATAGCTACAAAGTTATTAAGGCCGCTAATTATGGATATGGACGGTCTTTTATAGCTAAGCCAAGCCCGGGTGTAGGAGGATATTGCTTAACCAAAGATCCACTTATTTTTGCTTACTCGACTAAAAAGGCGGGGTATAAATCGAGGTTGGCCTTGGTTGCCAGAAAAATAAATGAAGAAATGATTGGTTATGTTTGTAATAAAGTTGATCAGTTTATTAAAGAAAATAAAAAGGCCAAATCCAGCGTAAAAATATTTGTTATTGGACTTGCTTTCAAGGGTGAGCCAGAAACTTCTGATATGAGGAATTCGACCTCATTGGAAATTGCCATGAAACTGGAACAGCAGTATGGAAATATTGTTGCCTACGATCCCGTTGTTAGTAGAAAAGATATAGAGAAGAACAGCTTGCGTTTCAGTTCTTTGAGGCAAGGATTCTGTAATGCCGATTGCGTTTTAATCCTAAACAATCATAGGTCTTATCAAGAATTGGATATCTTTGCACTATTAGATACTGTAAAAAAACCAGGATTATTTTTTGACGCCTGGCACTTATTTCATGAGGTTTTGAGTAATCCTGTGGAAGGCGTAGTTTATCGTGGCATCTAATATGAAGAAATATATCATTGTTAATTTTGCCTATGGATATGGGCCATTTTTGAGGACCACCGAGCTTGCATTAGCTGTGAATGATTTACTCGAAAAACAAATTGGCCAAAGGTTTGGCATTATTGTGCCCTGGGTGTATGGCGACCGACAGAGCCAAATAATGCATGAGGAATTTGCAGAAATCATTAAAAAATATCCCAATGAAATATTTTTGGATAAAAAACTCGGTAGTTATTTGGAGTCTATATTTTATGGAGAAAAAGATTATCAAGAGTCGCTTAAATATTATTTAGATTATTACAAAAAAATAGAAAAGGATATAGTTCTATATTTTTCAAACGGACTGATTTCAGAAACTTTTGGAGGGAAAAAAATCATTATAGCAAAAAAAGATATTGTTTTTGCAATCACGCGTTCTCCTAGGATAAATTTTCCGATAAAGTTGGCATATTATAGTAGCTTTGCTTTTATATCAGAAATTTTAGAGCGGGCGCTTACCGTAGACGAAATTATCGTGAATAAGAAAATTTTAAAAATGCTGATCCCGCTTTATAGAAAGATTGAGAAAAAACATACTTTGCACTTTATAGCTGAACCTGCTACATTTTCATATTTGAAAAATCGTTCGAAATTATTTAAAACAGAGATTTTTACCCCGCCAAATATTATTTTGCCAAAAAAGGTTGGCTATGGGCTTAAAATAAAAAAGGGAATCTATGTGACAATCAGCGGAATTTTGGGACTTGAGCGGCTTTTTAAAGAAGTTAGGCAGATTGGATTACCTATTTATACTAATAAGCCAGAATTAATTCGCGGTAGCGAAAAGGCGCCGCCAAATATTATTGGCAGTAAGAAAATTTTATTACACTTTGCCCGTAGCGGCTGGAGTTCAATTTGGTTATCGCAACTCACTGGCGTTCCGTTTATTGCGCCTGCCTTTAATAAATTTGACGATCCAGAAATTTATTTTAATAATATTTGCATTGAAAAACTTGGTTTGGGAAAAATTTATAATGGCCAGTCACTTTTTAAACTATTAAAATATGCGAATGAATATAAAAAGAATGTTGAAAAACATAATAAGAGTTTGAAAAATAAATACGGCACTTTAGACGGAGTTAAATACACTGCTGATAAAATAGTTAATCATTTTTTATATAATGACAAAAATAATTGTTGAATTATGCCAAAATCATTTAGGTAAAAGGGAAATCCTCGGTCGAATGATAAAAGAAGCTGCAACTGCTGGCGCGGATTATGTTAAAGGGCAAATAATTTTTTCCGAAGATTTAACTTTTCGTGAAAGATTTGAAGACGGTTGCATAACAAACGACGGTGTTATAAAAACAATTAAACGACCCTACCAGGCGGAATATGACCGATTGAAGGGATTAGATTTAACCGAGGATGATTATAAGTGGTTTGTTGATGAGTCGATGAAAAATAATGTAGTGCCGCTGGTAACGATATTTTCTCGAAATAGAATAGAGTTTGCTTCGAAACTCCCTTGGCCTGAAAAAATCGTAAAAGTAGCTAGTTACGATTGCGCGAGCTATGCCATGATAAGAGAGCTTTGCGATGTTTTTGATCACCTGATAGTTTCGGTTGGAGCTACTTATGATGAAGAAATTGCCACAACAGTGCAAATAGTAAAAAATAAAGGAAAGAAAATAACTTTATTACATTGTGTGACTTGTTATCCAAATTCTCTGGATATGTGTAATTTAGCTCGAATGTCCTGGTTAAAAAAATTATCTGAATTTGTGGGCTGGTCTGATCATACTAATGTTGAGGGGGATGGTTTGAAAGCCGCAAAAGTAGCTTCTTTACTGGGAGCTGATTTAATTGAAAGGCATTTTACTATCCTTGCCAGTAATGAAACAAAGGATGGGCCTATTTCAATAAATCCCAAGCATTTAAGAGAACTTAAGGATTTTTTTACTTTAACTATAGAAGAGCAACGACAAATTTTAGAAAAAGAAATTACCGACTGGGGGGAAATAATTGGTACTAATCAGCTCAAACCAACTTATCAAGAGATGCTTAACCGAGATTATTATTGTGGGAGATTTGCCTATAAGTTGGGAGCAGATTGGATAAATAATTGGGACGAGAGAGAACTAAAGAAATATTAATTCAATTAACTATCCACGATGAGTGGGATCGCCTTTGAGGCGATCCCACTCATCAAGACATCGCCTTTGACGGGCGGGCATCTGACTTATTATTAAGAACAGCATTATGAATAAAAAAAAGTTGATTTTAGGCGTTATAACTGCTCGTGGCGGTTCAAAGGGAATACCAGGGAAAAATATTAAATTATTGGGAGGTAAGCCGCTCATAGCTTATACTATTGAAGTTGCTAAAAAATCAAAATTAATAACGCACCTTATTTTATCAACTGATGATGCAATGATTATTGAAGTATCTAAAAAATACGGTATTGATATCCCTTTTGTAAGGCCAAAAGAACTTGCTCAAGATGATACAAAACACTTGCCAGTTTTACAGCACGCAGTCAATGAGATGGAAAAACGTCTAAATATCAAGTTTGATTATGTAATTAAATTACAACCAACCTCCCCCCTTAGATTACCCAAAGATATTGATGGCTGTATTCAGGCTTTAACTGATACTGACGCCGATTCTTCAATGACTATGGTTGAAGTTAGTGATAACCATCCCTTAAAGATGAAAAAAATTAAAGATGGACGAGTCACTCCATTTAGCCTTCAAGAGCCAGAAGGTTTACCACGCCAATTTTTCCCCAAAGCCTATAAAAGAAGTGGCGCTTGTTATGCCTTAAAACGTGATAATTTAATTTTAAAAAATCGTGAGTATGGAGATTATATGGTTCCTTATTTAGTCCCTGAAGAACGTTCAATTGATATTGACAGCGAATTTGATTGGTTTAAGGCAGAATGGATGATTAAAAAATTAAGACAAAAGGGCTATGATTTATAATAATAAACAGAAGTTACGCGTTTGAAAATATAAAGTCCCATCTTTGTGATGGTGATTTCTCTCGCCTTCAAGCGATAACTTCAGTATGTTGGGGTTTCCTAAACTGAAAAAGAAATGTTGGGGTCAGCACTTCTGGGTCAGTGGGGCTATTTTGTGGTTTCATCAGGCAATGTAACCACCAAGATGATTCAGGAGTATATTAGCACCATTTTGAAAGTAAAAAAATTGAAGATTCATTCAAAGTGGAAATACCTTAAGACTTTAACTGTTAGTTAATAATGGTCATCTAAAGTAAAAATGATTTTGAAAGGTTTAGTCACATTAAGCAATCAGTCGGCATCAATTGTATTAAGCCAAAGCAAATTGAACACCGCCAAATCCATTTTTTTCTTTTTCAATAACTGAGCCGTCAAGACCGCTCCAGTTAGCATTACCGGACCGTAAGCAAAAATTGCGGCTCTCTGGTCAGTAATTAAATCCAGAGCCTTCTCAAGGTGCGGGTTTTACCTCCCCCCACTGCTTAAAACCGTCGCAATGGTTTTGATAATAATACCGGCATCTAAAAGCAGAGAGCGGTGTTTAATGTAGTATAAATCGTATTGCAGTTTTTTTAAGCTGTCTTCTACGCTTGAAGCGTAAGGAAAGTTAATCTGCGCCCAGCCGGTTAGTCCGGGCTTAACCAATAGGCGTTCTTTGTAAAAAGGAATTTTTTCTTTTAGCTCATCAATAAATTCCGGCCGTTCGGGCCTGGGGCCGACAAAACTCATTTCGCCTTTAAGAATATTCCAAAGCTGGGGAATTTCATCTAAGCGGGTATTTCTTAAGAATCTGCCAGCCTTGGTTATGCGGGGGTCGTTTTCTTCGGCCCAGACGGCGCCATTCTGTTCGGCATTTTTATACATAGTTCTAAATTTTAGAGCGGTGAACGGCTTTCCGTCTTTGCCGGTACGTATTTGTTTGAAGATAATTTTACCCTTGCTGTCTAAATTTATAAACAGAACAATAAAAGGAATCAAAATAAGCGACCATAGGCCGAAAATAACAGAAAAGATGATGTCAAAAAATCGTTTGGCGGTTTCAAAAAGAGACCTGTCTCCTTCCGAAAAGTTATCTAAAAACCAGCCGCGATTGATTATTTTTAAAGGAACGCGGTCAGTGTTTGTTTCATAAAAGTTAGATAAGCTGATAAAATTTACTTTTAATGGCAGAACCTGGAAAAGTTGATTGGTAATTTTTTCATTTTCCGGCTCATTGATAACCAGTAAATTTATCTTTTCTCTTTTAATAATCTCATCAAGTTCATTAAAACGGTATTGAGCGAGATCTATGGCTGGGTCAGTCATGGCCTGGTCGGTGACAATTCCTTTATAGTTGAAGCCAAAGCGCTGCTGTTTGCCGTTTTTAGGCAGCAGTTCTTTTATTAAAGGTTCGTAGCCGATAAATAAAAGATTTTGATATAGTTTTTTTAAGTTAAATAATTCCAACACTAATTTGCGCCACAGAAAGAAGATCAGGGAAAAAACCAGGCCTAAGATTATCAGATTAGTTTTAGGGCTGATAGCAGTAACGGGAGAAAAGAGATAAAAATACAAGACGCCCAAGGAAATATTTATGATTAAGGCCTTTAAGTAATTGTTATAAAAATACCAGTTATTTTTGCAGGCCGATAAATTATAGAGATTAAAAGCATAAAATATAATAAACCATAAAATAAAGAGCCGGGTGAAAACGGGCCAATGCATCATCCAAATCTCCGGCTGGTAATTAATTCCGTATCGTAAAACCAGGGTCAGCCAAAGACTAAGGTAAAATAGCCCTATATCGCCGAAAAACAGAATAAATTTGTTTATTTTAGCCCAAAATTGATTCATATACTTCATTATACTGATAATCTATTATTTTTCAAGGCATCTTAATCATAGGCGAATATCAGAGATCAAGTAAACCCTTAAATAGGGGTTGAAAAATATTTTAGATTGAAGTAGTATATTATTATAAATCCTCAATCCTTCCAGCCAAAGGCTTCGAGCCATAGGTCTATGGGCTTTGGCCCAGGTCGGCCTTTGGCCGAAATCCTCAATCCTTAACATTATGTCACAAGTTAACAATAATCTTTTAGAGAAAATATTAAAGCTTATCATAATCGGCGGCAGTCTTTTAGTTGTTTTAGCGCCCTTGATTGTTATTCCTCATTCATATTTTCCTTATATAATTCAGAAGACATTAATTCTAAGAATATTGATAGAGGCAGTTTTTGGCGCTTATCTTATTTTAGCTTTATTTAAGCCGGAGTATCGTCCTAAAAAATCAGTTCTAATTTGGGCCGTTTCCGCCTTTTTTGCGGTAATGCTGCTAACCACCTTTACCGGCCAGGGCTTTGCCAGAAGCTGGTGGGGCAATTGGGAGAGAATGTTTGGCACCTTTAATTATTTGCATTATTTTGTCTGGTTTATAGTTTTAGCTTCTGTTTTTAATAATAAAAAAGTCTGGAACATAATTTTGAATGCCACTTTATTCGTCAGTTTACTAATCGGCTTATATTCTTTGAGCCAAAGACTGGGCTTATCCTTTACTTTTCAATCAGGCCTGGAAAGGGTTAACGGAACTGTTGGCAATGCCGCTTATCTGGCCTCTTACATGCTCTTTCATTTGTTTGTTGCTTTATTGTTTATAGTGGAAAAAGCCGGTTTAAAATGGAAGCTTTATTATCTTTCAATATTTATTTTAGATTTTATTGTCCTTATTTTAACCGGCACCAGAGGCGCTTTGTTAGCTCTTTTCTTTTCTTTGCCGGCTTTTATTATCATCGCTTTATGGCTAAAAGTTTGGAAGCAGAAGGCCATAAAGATTTTAGTTGTCGGCAGCGTAATTTTATTGATTTTAGTCGGTATTTTGTATTCATTGAGATCAACCAATTTTGTTGAGGGAAACTATTGGTTAAGACGATTAACAAGCTATTCCTTAAACGATAGTACTGTGCAAACGCGGCTCCATGCCTGGAACTGGGGCTTAAAGGGTTTTAGGGATAATTTATTGCTGGGCGTTGGCCCGGAGAATTATCAGATAGTTTTCAGCCAGTATTTTGAAGGAGATTTTTATGACTATTCAGGCAACGAAGTGTGGTTCGACCGCGCTCATAATACTTTAGTTGATATGGCAGCGACTATGGGAATTTTTGGACTCTTGCTGTATTTAGCTATTTTTGGAATAATATTTTATTACCTTTATGATTTGCACGGCCGAAACAGGATGTCTTCAGCTACCTTTATTGTTTTATTTCTTTTATTTTTTAGTTATTTCTTCCAAAATATTTTTGTCTTTGATTCATTGAATAGTTTAATACCTTTTTATTTACTACTGGCCTTTATTGCCTTTATTTATTCGAATAATCAAGAGAGCGCCGAAGTGTTGCCTGGTAAAAGAGTTTTTCAAAATTTAAAAATTTCACCATACTTATCTATCCCCCTGGTTGTTGTAGGATTTAGTATTTTATTTTTCACCGTTAACTTGCCGGAGGTTAAAGCTAATATCTATGTTTACGATGCTTTTATTAATGGAAAACTTAATAAGTATACTGAATCAGTAGACGGCTATCGCCTGGTCTATAATATAACCGTCAATAAAATAGATCCGGCCATACTTCTTTCCACTTCTCTTAATGAAATGATAGGCATGAATATGGAAATTGCTCCGCAGGAGAAAGAGATCGAGGATTTGCAAACAGCCATTGAGTGGATGGATAAAGCTATTGAACTAGATCCTAATAATATGTTTCTTTATTATATTCAGTCCAGGAATTACTCTTTATTACTGGAACTATCGCCCCAAATAGAGTATCTTAATCAGGGAATAAAATTTGCTAAAAAGGCCAATGAATTAAGCCCGGGCAGGCTTAGGCCGGTATGGACTTTAGCCCAGCTTTATTTATTCGGCAATCAGCCCGAAAAGGCTTTAGAGTATTTAAACCAGGCCGTTGAAATAAATGATAGATTGTCTCAAACTTATTACTATTTAGCGGTGGTCTATAAAAATATGGGTAATCTGGATAAAGTGCACGAACAGTACGATAAGCTGATTGATTCGGGGTATCAGTTTATGGCGGTGAGCCAGATGCAGGATATTATAGCTTATTGCGAAGAAAAGCAAGATGTTAAAAAATTAATTTATCTGTTTGAACAGCTTACCAGCATAGAGCCGCAAAATTTTAATTATTGGAACGATCTAATCGATCTTTTAGCGGCCGATGGGCAATATGACCAAGCTTTAGCAACTTTGCAAAAGTGGGCCGAGATTATGCCGGCAGCCAGCAGCCATGCTTATACAAGATATCAAGAAATCTTAAAGCAAAAAGATGAAGCTATTAATTAAAAATAAAAAAATTTATTTAATTCTGTCTCTATTATTAATTGCTTTATTGGCTATAGCGGCGATTTTTTTCAGCTTTAATAAGCGGCAATTTAGCAACGAGCCGGAATATTTTTTAGAGGTTAATCTTCCGCCGGAAAAAATTCAGGAACTGGAGGAAAGAAAAGCTAAAGATTTTGAAATGCTTGAGTTATTTCCCAATCAATACGAGGTTTATATGGATTTAGGCAACATTGAAAGAGAGTTAGGCAATGCTTCCAAAGCCATTGAGTACTTTGCCAAGGCCTGGGAAATAATTCCCGCCAACAGTTCGCCCTGGTTAAATATCGGCAATATTTATATTAAATTGGGCTTATACGAAGACGCCGAAGAAGCTTTTTTAAAGGCCGTTGATATAAACAACGTTTATTTTTTTACCTATTATAATCTAACTAAGCTTTATCAGAATTACTTAACTGAAAAATCGGATAAAATAAAATCGGTTTATTTAGAAGGGCTTAAAAATACCAATAACGATTATCAGCTGCTCCAGCCCTTTACCGATTATTTAATAGAAACCGGCAATTATTCAGAGGCCCTGAAGTATCTGCAAGTTTTATTAGGTAAAATTCCCCTTGAGAATAAGCAAGATGTTTTAGAGAGAATGGAATACGTTGAAAGTTTGCTTGATCAAAATACTCAATGAGTTTTTGCTTTCGAAAAACACTCGGCTTAATTAATTTAGTTATAATTGTTATTTTTATTTTGGCCGTTAAATCGGGTTATGCCCGCGGCGAAGATTTTTTATATCAAATATCACTATATCCCAGCGACACCTATTTAGAGAGCCAGGATTATTTAGATCAAGTGGCGGCTCCGGAGGCCTGGGGAATAATCCATGACAGCCCGGAGGTTGTGGTAGCGGTAATTGACAGCGGGGTTGATATCGAACATCCTGATCTATACGAAAATATCTGGCATAACCCCGATGAAATACCTAAAGACGGAGTTGATAACGACAACAACGGTTATATTGATGATACGGCGGGCTGGGATTTTGTTTTAAATATTGCCGATCCCCGGCCTAAGTTTGCCGGGCAGTATTCTAAATTGGGCATTAATCACGGCACTATAGTGGCCGGAGTAATAGGAGCTGTGGGCAATAATAATTTTGGCCTCACGGGTGTTTCCTGGAAAATCAAAATCATGCCGCTAAGGGTTATGGACGGCGAGGGCGTTGGTTCTACCAATCTAGCCTATCTGGCTATTAAATATGCTATTGATAAAGGAGCAGACATTATTAATTTAAGCATTATCGGCGGTGCCTTTGATCCTTTGTTAAGCCAAGTTATTGAAGAGGCCTATCAGCAGGGCATAGTTATTGTGGCTTCGGCCGGCAACGAGATGAGCGGGGAGAGCGGCGAGGATTTGAGTTTGGATTTAGCTGAACAGCCGCAATACCCGGTCTGCCATGACGGCGGCCAAGGCCATAATTATATTTTAGGCGTTGGTTCGGTCAACGATCAGGATGTTAAATCAAATTTTTCCAATTATGGTTTAAAGTGCCTTGACCTTTTTGCTCCGGCCGAGGGTTTTTACAGCGCTTTGTTTTTTTCACCGGTGATGCCGGAGTTTAATCAATATTTTGGCGGTTACTGGTCAGGCACCTCGCTGGCTACGCCTCAAGTTTCGGCCACTGCCGCCTTAGCCAAAGCCCTAAGGCCCGATTTAACTAATCAGGAGATATATGATTTAATAATCAGCAGTTCCGACAATATTGACGGACAAAACCCTTTTTATGAAGGCGGGCTGGGCGGCGGCAGATTAAATATCTATAAGGTTATTAAGGCCGTGGCCGGCTTGGCTGACCAGGTTAATTTAGTTATCAGTCCGGCGAGCCAGCATTTGCCCGCCGTTCAGGTGGTTAATCGTTTAGGGCAGAAGAATTTTGAGTTTTTAGCTTATAATGAAAACTTTCTCGGCGGAGTGAGCTTAGCTGCTGCTGATTGGGATGCCGACGGTCAAAAGGAAATTATTACGGCTGCCGGCGCTGGCGGCGGTCCGCACATAAGACTTTTTGATGCCAACGGCCAGCTTGTAGGACAGTTTTTCGCCTACAACTTTGATTTTACAGGAGGCGTTAATGTGGCGGCCGGCGATGTTGACGGCGACGGCCAGCCAGAAATTATCACGGCGCCCCAGGGCAATCTTCAACCACAAGTAAAAATTTTTGATCTGCAGGGTAATTTAGAAAAAGATTTTTTAGCTTTTGATATAAATTTTAATGGCGGAGTAAATTTAGCTTTAAGCGATGTCAATGCCGACGGCATTAAGGAAATAGTGGCGGCCGCCGGCCCTGGCGGCAGTCCTTTGGTCAAAATTTTTAACCAACAGGGCTTTTTATTAAAACAGTTCTTTGCTTACGAGCCGGAGTTTGGCGGGGGAGTTAAAGTCAGCGCGGCTGATTTGCACAGCGATTTAAGAACCGAAATTATAACCACTCCGCAGAGCGGCAAAGACTGCCAAGTTAAAATTTTTTCTCCGGCCGGCGATATTGAGCAGCGGTGGTCTGCGCCGGCTGATGGCCAACTGGGCTGCAATCAAGCTGTAGGCAATATAGATGACGATGAATTAACGGAAATAATAATCAGTTCAGCTAAAAATAGCGAAACAGCAGTAAAAATATTTGATCAATATGGTAATTTAGAAAACAGCTTTACCCCCTTTGCAGACGATTTTAAGGGCGGGGTTAACGCGGCGCTTAAATGATAGTTTTAGTTCTAAATTTTTTAAAAAACAGAATCTGGCCTAAATATCCTTCTTTAAAGCAGTTTATTAAATATTCTTTTACGGGCGTTTTGAATACTTTGACTGACTTTGGAGTTTATTTTGCTTTAACCAGAATTTTTAGCTGGTTTGGACATAATTATTTAGCGGCTAATGCCATTTCTTTTTCTTTGGCGGTTACTCAAAGTTTTTTTATTAATAAATACTGGACCTTTCAAAATCTAGATAACAGAAACGCTCGTTTTCAATATTTAAAATTTTTTTTAGTTAATATTTTCACTTTGGGAGTGAATCAGCTTATCCTTTATTGGCTGGTAGATATTTTGGGAGTTTATGATTTATATGCTAAAGTTTTACTGGTTATTTCCAGCGTTATGATTAATTTTACGTTAGTGAAATTCTGGGTCTTTAAAAGATAAGGCAATTTTTTTCCCAACCTTGTCAATATCAGAATAGATATTGTATAATTAGCAAAAGATTAAACTATGTTTTTAAGCGTTATTGTCCCGGTTTATAATGAAGTTTTGCATATTAGGGAAACTTTAAGTAAAATAAGCAATTATCTTAAAAATAAAGAATGGAACAGCGAAATTATAGTTGTTAACGATGGTTCAAACGATAATTCTTTAACCGAGATTGAGCAGGCTAATATTGAGAATTTACATGTTATTTCCTTTGCCAAAAACCTTGGCAAAGGAGCGGCAGTTAAAGCAGGCATGCTGGCTGCGCAAGGTGAATGGCTGCTTTTTATAGATGCCGATTATTCAACCGCTATTGAAGAGCTGGACCAATTTTGGCCACGGCTCCAAGAAGGGCGCGACATTATTATTGGCTCGCGAGGCCTTAAAGAATCAAAAGTGGTTATTCCACAGTCTAAGTTTAAGGTCTGTTTGGGCAAAGCGGGGAATAAACTCATCCAATTATTAGCCGTTCCGTCCGTTAAAGATTCTCAATGCGGCTTTAAGTTATTTAATAAAAAATGTTTGCCTCTTTTCCAAAAACAGACTTTAAGCCGCTGGGGCTTTGATTTTGAGATTTTATTTTTAGCCAGACAGGAGAAGTTTAAAATTTTAGAACTGCCGGTAACTTGGGAAAATCGTCCGGCTTCCAGAGTTAAACTGCTTGATTATCCCAAAACTTTTTTAGAGCTTATTAAAATAAGAATAAATTATTTAAGGGGAATTTATGAAAAAGAATAATTCAACAGTTCAAAAAAGAAAAAATATTTTAGTCGCGGGCGGCGCCGGTTTTATCGGCAGCCATTTATGCGAAGAGCTGATTAAAAAAAATAATGTTATTTGCCTTGATAATTTTGTTACCAGCAGCGTCGAAAATATTCAATTTTTACTGCAGAATCCCAGCTTTGAATTTATCAAGCACAACATTGCGGAGCCATTGGAATTAGAAAACCTGCCTGAATTGAAGAAATTTCAGATCAAAGTTTTTGGCATCCAAGAAATTTATAATCTGGCCTGCCCTACTTCGGCTAAAAATTTTAATAAATTAGTCATTGATACTTTGCTGGCCAATTCCCAGGCCATTAAAAATGTTTTGGACTGGGCTTTAAAATATGATGCTGAATTAGTACACGCTTCTTCGGCGGTGGTTTACGGCCACAGACAAAGTCAGGAAAAAATTAAAGAGGATTATGCCGGCGTGGTAAATTTTATCAGCCCTCGCGGTTGTTATGACGAAGGCAAACGTTACGCCGAAACAATGATTACGACCCATAATAATTATTATAAAAAAGATTATAAAATCGCCAGAATTTTTAGAACTTACGGTCCCAGGCTGGCTCTTAACGACGGCCAGATGATTTCTGATTTTATCATGGGCGCTTTGGCCGGCAAAGATTTGGTAATTTACGGCGATAAAAATTTTTCCACCACGCTTTGTTACGTCGGCGACATTGTTGACGGCTTGATCAAATTAATGAAAAGCGATCTAAGCCAGCCGGTTAATTTAGGCAGTGATAGCGATGTTTTGTTAAGCGAAGTGGCTGATAAAATTATCCAAACAACCAATTCATCTGCCCAAGTTGTTTACCGCGAGCGTTTAGAGTTTATCACCTCCTTATGTTTGCCAGATGTTAATTTAGCTAAAGATAAACTGGGCTGGTATCCTTTAATAAGCTTAGAGAGCGGTTTGCAAAAAACTTTGGACTATACCAAAGCCCACAAACAGTTGTTAAGATTTGATAATTAATTTTTTAATCTTTAAAGATTATGAGCAAGTATATTTTTACTTCCGAATCAGTTACCGAAGGCCACCCGGATAAAATTTGCGACCAGATATCCGATGCGGTTCTGGATGCTCTTATTGCCCAGGACCCCAATTCCCATGTAGCGGTAGAGAGTTTTACCACGACCGGCTTGGTTATTGTGGGAGGAGAAATAACCACTAAGGGCTACGTGGATGTTCAAAAAATTACGCGGGAGGTTTTGCATAACATTGGTTATACTGATCCCGCTTACGGCATCGATGCTGAACACGCCGGCATTTTAGTTTCTATCCACGAACAGTCGCCTGATATTGCCCAAGGAGTAAATAAATCATCGACAGAGGAGCAGGGAGCGGGCGATCAGGGGCTGATGTTCGGCTTCGCCTGCCGTGAAACGGAAGAACTTATGCCTTTGCCGATTATGCTGGCGCATAAGTTAAGCAGGCGCCTGACAGAAGTGCGCAAAAATAACCTTCTTGATTATTTAAGGCCCGACGGCAAGTCTCAAGTGGCTGTAGAGTACGAAAATAATAAGCCGGTGCGTTTGCAGAATGTTATTATTTCAGCCCAGCATGACGAAAAGGTTTCTTTAGAACAGCTGCGCCAAGACATACTGGAACAAGTAATTAAGCCTGTCTGCGGCGATTACTTAGACGAAAAAACCCAATTTTATATTAATATGACCGGCCGGTTTGTTATCGGCGGGCCGCAGGGCGATACCGGCTTAACCGGCAGAAAGATTATTGTTGATACCTACGGAGGCATGGGACGACACGGCGGCGGGTGTTTTTCGGGCAAGGATCCTTCCAAGGTGGACCGCTCCGGCGCTTATATGGCCCGCTACGTAGCTAAAAATGCGGTGGCCGCCGGCTTAGCCGAAAGATGCGAAGTGCAGATTGCTTATGTTATCGGCAAGGCCGAACCAACCAGCGTCCATGTCGATACCTTTCAAACCGGCAAGGTAACTGATGAAAAACTGGAAGAAATTATTAAAGAAGCATTTGATTTCCGCCCGGGCAAAATTATTGAGCAGCTTCAGCTGTTGAGGCCGATTTATCAACTTACGGCCGCTTACGGACATTTTGGCAGGACTGAACCGGAATTTAGCTGGGAAAGAACCGATAAGGTCGACATCTTAAAAAAATATCTATAATGTTTCATAAGTTTCAAGTTTCAGGAGTCAATTTTCAAGGAAGATTAAAGTGATAAATTTCAAGGTGTAAATAATTTTTATAACTTTGACCTTATAATTTATTACTTCCTTGATACTTGGTAACTTGAATCTTGAAACTTTTTATTATCAGTATGAAAATATTAGTAACAGGCGGAGCAGGGTTTATTGGCTCTCATTTAGTAGACAAGTTAATTGCTAAAAATCACCGAGTTGTAATCGTTGATAATCTTGCTGCCGGCAAAAAAGAATTCCTAAATAAAAAAGCCAAGTTTTATAAGCTTGATATTGTTAACCCGGGACTCAACAAAATATTCAAAAAAGAAAAGCCCGAGATAGTTTTTCATCTAGCTGCCCAAAAGAGCGTGCCATATTCATTAAAATATCCTTTAGAAGACGCCAGCATCAATGTTTTAGGTTCAGTTAATGTGATTGAAAATAGTCTGTCAGCCAAAGTAAAGAAACTTATCTTTACTTCGACAGGCGGAGCAATTTATGGACAAACAAAATTAATTCCCTCGCCCGAAAGCACTCCGGAAAATCCAGATTCGCCCTATGGCCTCAATAAATTGACAGTTGATAAATATCTGAAGAATTATTATTCAAGAGTCAAAAATTTAAATTATGTTTCTTTGAGATTGGCAAATGTTTACGGGCCCAGGCAAGACCCGGCAGGCGAGGCAGGGGTCGTGGCTATTTTCATCAATAATTTATTAAAGAATAAACAGTGTTTTATCAACGGTTCCGGCCAGCAAACCAGAGACTTTGTTTATGTGGGAGATGTAGTTGATTCCTGCATCAAGTCAATCAATAAAGGACAAGGAATTTATAATATTGGAACCAGCCAAGAAACTTCAATCAATCAGCTCTATCAGATGATCAGCAAATTAATAGCCGATCAAAAGGCAAGGCATCGTAAGGCAATTCCGGGAGAAGTTTTTAGAAGCGTTTTAAAATCAAACAAAGCTAAAAGAGAATTAAGCTGGGAGTCAAAAATCGATTTGAAGTCAGGGATAAAGAGGACTACTAAATATTTTCAAGAATTATGAAAAAAATATTAGTCACCGGCGGAGCGGGATTCATAGGGTCGCACTTATGCGATTTTTTGATGGCTCAAGGACATCAGGTAACCTGCCTGGACAATTTTTTCACCGGTTCAAAAGAAAATATCAAACAGCTTTTAGACAAGCCGAATTTCCAATTAGTTGAACACGACATCACCGAACCCTATGATGATGGAGAAATTGATGAGATTTATAATCTGGCCTGTCCGGCTTCGCCGATTCATTATGTTGAAGACCCGATAGAAACTATTAGAACCAACGTGATTGGCATGGACAACATGTTAAAGTATGCCAGAAAGTTTAAGGCTAAAATTCTTCAGGCCTCAACTTCGGAAATTTACGGCGATCCCCAAGTTCATCCTCAAACAGAAAATTACTGGGGCAATGTTAATCCCATCGGGCCCAGAAGCTGTTATGATGAAGGTAAAAGGTGCGCCGAAACCTTGTGCTACGATTATCAAAAAAGATATAAGATGGATGTCAAAATAGTCAGAATTTTTAATACTTACGGTCCCAGAATGCAATTTGATGACGGCCGGGCTTTGCCAAACTTTATTAAACAATCTCTTTCTAACAAAGAAGTTACGATAGCCGGCAATGGCAGCCAGACCAGAAGCATGATGCATATTGATGATTTGATACAAGGCATGGTAAAAATGATGAAATTCAATAATTATTTTGGACCGGTTAATTTGGGCAATCCGGCCTTTGAGATCACGATGAAAGAATTAGCTGAAAAAGTGATTGAGCTGTGCGGCTCTAAAAACCGGATTACTTATTATGATTTGCCCAAGGATGATCCGGTCAAAAGAAAGCCGGACATCAGCTTAGCCAAAGAAAAACTTAATTGGCAGCCGGTTGTTGATTTAGAGAAAGGGCTTTTAGAAACTATCGAGGATTTTAAGCAGAGATTGAAATAAATAATCAATTTTCAATTTTCATTGAATTTTCAATGACACAATTTTCAAATAAATCCTCAATCATTAATCATCAGTCATCAATCCTTAATCCTTAATCATTTAATAACATGAAAATAATCGTCATCGGCACAGGTTATGTGGGTTTGGTCAGTTCCATAGGACTGGCAGAACTGGGCCATACTGTTTTTGGCGTTGATAAGGATCACCATAAAATCAACACTTTACTTAAAGGCCAAGAACCGTTTTATGAACCGGACCTGGGCCGTTTATTAAAAAAGAATTTAAAAAGCCACCGCCTGTTTTTTACCGCCAGTCTGGCGGAAGTGATTAACAAAGCAGAGATGATTTTTATTTGCGTTGGCACCCCGCCTAAAAAAGACGGTAGCGCCGACTTAACTTATGTCAAGCAAGTGGCCCAAGACATCAATAAATACGCTAAAACAGGCAAGGTAGTAATTACTAAAAGCACCGTGCCGGTCGGTACCGGTCAGATGATCGAAGATATTCTTAACCAAAAGAACGGGCGCAGGTTTTTTGCTGTTTCCTGTCCGGAATTTTTACGGGAAGGCAAGGCCATTTATGATTTTTTTCATCCAGACAGAATCGTGGTAGGCGCTGTTAAAGAATCGACCGGCTATAAAGTCATGAATCTTTTTGCTAAAATCAAAACTCATAAAATTGTTACAGCGCGCGAGACCGCTGAATTAATTAAATATGCCTCAAACGCTTTTCTGGCGACTAAAATCTCTTTTATTAACGAAATTGCCAATCTTTGCGAAAGGGTCGGCGCTGATGTTGAAGAAGTAGCCAAGGGCATGGGTTATGATAAGCGAATCGGACCGGCTTTTTTAAAAGCGGGGATTGGCTATGGCGGCAGCTGTTTTCCTAAAGATGTCAGAGCCCTGCGTCAATTAGCGGGAGGCAGCGGCTATAATTTTAGATTATTAAAATCGGTTATCGAAGTTAATAGCAGGCAAAGAAAGTTATTTATCGAAAAAATCAAAAGAGTGATGGGCAGTTTAAACCAGAAAACAATCACTGTTTTAGGTCTGGCTTTTAAAGACAATACCGACGATATTCGCGAGTCAGCGGCTATTGATATTGTCAAAATTTTGCAGAAGGCCGGAGCCAAAGTCAAAGTCTACGACCCGGAAGCTATGGTCAACGCCAAGTGCCTGCTTCATAAAAAAACAGTTTTCTGCGAATCGCCTTACGCGGCTTTAGAAGGTTCGCAAGCGATGATTATTGCCACCGAATGGCCGATTTTTGCCGATTTAAGCTGGAACAGAGTCAGAGTTTTAATGAAAAAACCGGTGATTTTTGACGGCAAGAATATTGTGGATGATAAAAAAGTAAGAAAACTAGGATTTAAATATTATCCTGTAGGAAGATAGTATGAAAACCTTTATCATCATTCCTTGTTACAATGAGTCTGCGCATTTAGCCGAGGTTATTAATAATGTCAAAGAATATGGCGAAGTAATCGTTGTTGACGACGGTTCAACTGATAATAGCCGTCAGCTGGCCCAAAATTTGGGCGTGACAGTTTTAGAGCACTTAATCAACAGGGGACAGGGCGCCGCTTTGGAAACCGGCGACAGCTATGCTCTAAATAAGGGCGCCGACATTGTTGTTCATTTTGATGCCGACGGCCAGCACCAGGCCGGCGAGATTCCCAAATTAATTAAGCCGATAACCGAAGGCAGGGCCGACATTGTTATGGGTTCAAGGTTTTTAAACCAAACAGGCCAAACTCCCTTTTTTAAAAAATGGCTGATTCTTAAGCCGGCCGCGCTTTTTCAAAATTTAATGTACGGCGCCAAACTCACCGATGCCCATAACGGTTTTAGGGCGCTTTCCCACAAAGCTTTGGAAAAAATCAGGATTACTCAAGACAGAATGGCTCATCCGTCCGAGATAATAGAGCAGATAGTTAACAACGAATTAAGATATCTTGAAGTTCCTGTAACCATCAGGTATTATGAATTTGGGCAAGGATTAACGGGCGGCTTTAAGATTTTACGGGATATCATTTTTGGGAAGATCAATAAATAGACTATTAGACTATTAGAGTATTTGATTGATAGATTATTAGACTATTAGAGTATTAGAATAATAGAACTCACTAATAATCAAATAATCTAATATTCAAATAATATGAACTATCTGCCTTTACAAATCATCGTCAGCTTATTTGTTACCTTTGTTGTTTTTCGGCTAACCAAAAAATTCAAAGATAATATTTTAAAGCCGTCGGAGTTTATCGGCTGGCTGCTGATTTGGATAATTGTTTTAGTTGTTTTTTGGCTGCCGCAGACAACTTCGTATTTGGCTCTGTTTTTTGGCATTGGCAGGGGAGTGGATTTGGCGGTTTACGTGGCCGTTCTGATAATCTTCTATTTAATATTCAGATTATATTTAAAAATCGATAAACAGCAGAGGGAAATCACAAAAATAGTCAGACACCTTGCTTTAGATAAGAAAGAAAAAAGCATCGAAAATAAAAATGGCGATGATTAAAAAGTTTCTATGAAAAAAGTTGCGATTATTATTGTCAATTACAATGGCAGAAAATACCTCCCGGAGCTTTTAGGGAGTATTTTTGACTATGGGCCGAAAACTGTGAATCAGCAAATTATCATAGTTGACAATAATTCTGCCGATGATTCAGTTGATTTTATCAAGAAAAAATATCCTCAAGTCGGGCTGTTGCCGCAGGCAAAAAATGTCGGCTTTGCCCGGGGCAATAATATCGGCATTAATTATGCCGGCGAGCGGGGCTTTGATTATGTTATGCTGTTAAACCAGGACACTATTATTACTCAAGGATATTTGGATGAATTGGTTTCTAAAATTGAAGCTGATAACCGGATTGCCGCTGTCCAGCCGAAGCTGCTGCTTTATCCTGAAAAGGATTTAATAAACAGTCTGGGCAATGTAATTCATTATCTGGGCTTTGGCTATACTTGCGGTCATCGAAAAAAGATACAAGATACAAGATATGAGAATCAAAAAGTTAACTATTGCTCCGGTGCGGCCTGTTTGATAAAAATGGAAGCATTAAAAAAGATTGGATTATTCAACGACGATTTGTTTATGTATCACGAAGATTTGGATCTGGGCTGGCGAATCAGGATGGCTGGATTTCAAAATATCATTGTTCCAGAGGCAGTTGTTTATCATCAATACGAGTTCTCCCGCAGCATTAAAAAATATTATTATATGGAAAGGAATCGCTATATAGTTTTATTTCAAAATTATAAATGCGGCACTATAATATTAATCCTGCCGGCTTTAATAGTTATGGAATTGGGATTATTTATGATGTCGTTTATCAACGGCTGGCGGCAAGAAAAAATAAAAGTTTATTTCTATTTTTTAAACCCCGTCAGCTGGTTGAAAATTTTAAAGCAGAGAAAAAAAATTCAAAGCTCGAGGACTAAAAAAGACAAAGAAGTGGTTGGGGATTTTTCCGGCCGGATTGAGCATCAGGAAATTGATAATCGATTAGTAAGATTAATTAATCCACTTTTCAATTTATATTGGCAGATTGTTAAAAGGTTGATTATTTGGTGATATGTTGTTAAGTTGAATATGTTAAGTTTACTCTTAAGCTTATATGACTAACATGAAAATAGCTCAAGTTGTTTCCACCTTTCCGCCTTATCACGGCGGCATGGGCAATGTGGCCTATCAGATCGCCGATAAGTTAAGCAGCTTAAAGTACAATGTTACAGTTTTTACTCCCCGCCGCGGCGTTTTTGACAGGGATTTGGTAAGCTATTTTAAAATTGATAAATTAGCTACTGCTTTTAGATACGGCAATGCCGCTGAAGTTTTTCAGCTGTTCTGGCGGTTATGGCGCTATCAGATTATCCATTTTCATTTTCCTTTTATCGGCGCCTGTCTGGCCATTGTGCTGTTGAAGTTTTTTAAGGGCAAAAAGAATAAATTAATCCTTCATTATCATATGGATTTAGTGGGCCGGGGCTGGAGGAGCTGTATTTTCAAAATTTATAATTTATTGTTTTTGCCTATTTTAGTTAAACAGGCCGATAAGATTATTGTCACTTCCAGGGATTATTTGACAGAATCGTTGTTAGCCAAATATCAACAGAGATATGGCTATAAGATAGCGGAGATACCTAACGGCGTGGATACGGATTTTTTTAAACCGTCTTTTTCCAATGGCAATTTAAAAAACAAGTATGGGCTGATGAATAAAAAAGTTGTGTTATTTGTGGGCGGTCTTGATTCCGCTCATTATTTTAAGGGAGTCAATTATTTATTAAAGGCCGTCCAACTGCTGGACAGGGATGACCTGAAATTAATTTTGGTCGGCGACGGCGATTTAAAGCAGGTTTATATCGATCTGGCTGAATCATTCGGTATTTATGACAAGGTTATTTTTGCCGGCTACATTCCCGACGGGGAATTGATTAAATATTATAATCTCTGCGATTTTTTTGTTTTGCCCTCAATCGACAAAAGCGAGGCCTTTGGCATGGTTTTGCTGGAGGCGATGGCCTGCGGCAAGCCGGTGATTGCCACTAATCTGCCCGGCGTCCGCCAGGTCGTCAATAAAAAAATGGACGGCCGCCTGGCCCGCCCCAAAGATGCGGAGCATTTAGCCGAGCAGATGAAATATTTTTTAGACCATCCCCAAGAGATAATTGAATACGGGAAGGCAGGCCGCCAGAAAGTGTTAGAAAAATACGGCTGGTCCATCATTGTTAAAAAGATAATCGATTTATACCAAAGCTAAAATGAAGATTTGCTTAATTAACAATTTATATAAACCTTATCAGAGGGGAGGCACGGAAAGAGTTATTGAACTGGCCGTTAATGAATTAATCAAAAATCATCAGGTTCTTGTTATCACCACTCAGCCGGAAGGTATTAAGAATTGTCTGGCGGAGGGTAATTTAAAGCTCTGCCGTTTTAATCCCCGAAACATCTATTATCTTTTGGACGATTATAAAATGTCTTGGCTGAAAAAGTGCTGGTGGCATTTTTTTGATTTGTTTAATTTTAACACGGCCGCCAAGATTGAGTCGGAATTAAATAATTTTCAGCCCGAATTAATCATCACCCATAATCTGAAAGGCTTTAGTTATCAGATACCGAAAATTATCAGAAAATTAAAAATGCCCCATATTCATATTCTGCACGATTACCAGCTGATAGACCCGCACGGTTCAATGTATCGCCAGGGCCAAAATTTGACCCAAATCGGGCCGTTTTTATGGCTCTACAGCAGAATTACCCGGGCTCTATTTAAATCGCCGGATATGGTGATTTCGCCTTCAAAGTTTGTTTTGGATAAGCATCTGGAATATGGTTTCTTTAAGGGGTCAAAAACAGCGGTCTTGCCTAATCCTTGTATTATCAAAGACCTAAGACCTAAGACCCAAGATCCAACGCGTCTAAAATTGTTATTTCTAGGGCAGGTTGAATCACATAAAGGGGTTGAATTTTTAGTCAGAACTTTTATGAAATGGCCAGAACCTAACAGCGAGTTATTGATTGTTGGTCAGGGCAGTCAGTTAGAGTCAATAAAAGAATTGATCAAGGTTGATAACCGTATTAAAATTTTAGGCAAAGTTGATTATCAACAAATTGATCAAATATTCTATCAATCAAATATTCTAATAGTCCCTTCTATTTGGTGGGATAATTCGCCGACCGTCATCTACGAAGCTTATAACCATCAGGTGCCGGTACTGGTATCGGACAGCGGCGGCTCTAAAGAACTGGTTATCGAGGGTCAGACAGGTTTTATTTTTAAGTCAGCAGATGAAAATGATTTGCTGAAAAAATGGGACCATCTAAAAATTATTAAAGAAGACTTGAAAGATTACGGGCAAAACGGCTATGAGTTTGTCCAGCAGTTTTCGGCGGATAAATACGTTCAGCAACTATTAACTTTATGTCAAGAATTGAAGAAATAATTCAAGAACTAAAATCTAAAACCCAGGATCAAGAGGGGATTTTTTATTATCTGCCTAAAGTTACTGATTTTCAGAAAAAAGAAATTGAGTTTCATAATAAAATTTATCAGGACGAAGCAGAAGTCCATCAGTTAAATACTTTAAGAAATAAATTTTATCATAATTATTTTAAAAAATATCTTTATCAACTGCCTCAAGATTCAGTTATTTTGGAAATTGGCTCCGGCAGCGGTTACGATTTAAAGCCCCTCATCAAAAAAGGATATCAGGTAATCGCTTCGGATATCAGCGAAGAGTCAGTAAAATCAATAAAAACAGCGATCAATGATCAGTCTTCAATAAGTAATAATAAAATTATTTACTTAGTTGCTGACGGTCAAAATTTGCCGTTATCAGAAAACTCCGTAACAGCAACATTTATGGTTGCTACATTCCACCATTTTGAAAATCAGCAAAAAGCGCTGGCCGAGATAAAACGCGTCACTCAAAAAGACGGCCTGATTATTTTAGCCATGGAGCCCTCCAAGTTTATGATGCGGTTCACTAAGTTATTTAGCCAGTCAAAAAGTTTAAGAATATACCATGGCCATTCCGAAGCCGACGAAACCCATCAGGGCTACATAAAATCAGATTTTCCATCAGTCCTCAGTCCTCAGTCCTCAGTCCTCAAACTAAAGCGAGTCTGGTTACTTTTAGGTTTTCTCCACTACGGCTTGGAAGCTATTTACCGAATTTTCAAACTAAAAAAGAGAATCAAAGTTCCTCTAATAGTTGAATGGACATTATTGATTATTGATGAAATTCTGTTAAAAATCCCCGTCATCAACCAACTAAACTGGCACTGGATTGTGGTTGTGAAGGATGACTAAATGCTGGCAAACTCAAACATCTATTGAATATCTGTATAAAAAATGAGATAATAAATATAATAAAAGCGAAATAACTATGAAATTCACATTTATTGATTTATTTGCCGGCATAGGAGGCATACGAATCGCATTTGAACAAAATGGCGGAAAATGCGTTTTTACTTCTGAATATGACGAACCTTGCCAAAAAATGTACGAGGCAAATTTTGGCGAGAAGCCCTTCGGCGATATTACAAAAATAAATGCCGATGATATACCGGATCATGATATTTTGACTGGCGGATTCCCTTGCCAAGCGTTTAGCATAATAGGGAATGGCTTGGGTTTTGCGGACACGAGAGGAACATTATTCTTTGACGTTGAACGCATATTAAAAGCAAAGCAGCCAAAAGCGTTTCTGCTTGAAAACGTCAAGAGACTAGTTTCTCATGATAAAGGGCGCACTTTCAAGGTCATTTTGCAAACATTACAAGGTTTAGGATATTATGTTCATTATAAAATATTGAACGGGCTTGATTTTGGAGTTCCGCAAAAAAGAGAGCGAATAATAATAGTTGGATTCAAAGAAAACTATCCTTTTGAATTTCCGACAAACGGTCAAAAAACTAAAAAGTTAAAAGATATTTTAGAACCAGACGATAAAATAGACAAAAAACATTTTCTTAGCGAATACTTTGCAAAAAAAATAAAAGCCAGGATTAAAGAGCAGGGTAAAAAACAACCCGATTTTCTCTCTGTGTGGCATGAAAACAAATCCGGTAATATCGGAATCCATCCATTTTCATGCGCTTTGCGAGCGAACGGCTCATATAATTATTTGATAGTTAACGGCAAACGACGACTTACTCCGAGAGAAATGTTGCGGTTGCAAGGTTTCCCAAATTCTTTTAAAATTGTTGTATCGGACACGCAGGTACGTAAACAGGCCGGCAATAGCGTGGTTATTCCAAAAATACAAACCGTGGCAATGGCCATGCTCCAAGCCATGGCGCAAGAACCTCAACCCATTCTTGAGCAAGTCAATATGTTTAAAATTATTTCCAAAACAAAAAATAACAATAAGGTTTTAGATGACTCTTTAATATATGCATAAACAAATTAACGCCAAACAAGCATTAGACAGAATAATAAAAATATCCCGAGTTCATTTATACAAACCGATACAAATAGCCGAGATACTGCATCAACACCGCGCGAAACGAGGATGGGATTTGATGGACTTAGAGTCTTATCGCAACATTTCTAAAAAATGGCGAGACGAAATCTCTTTGCTTTTAGTCGGTCGCCGCAGCACATCAAGCCAAAAATATCAGGATAATGTTTTTGAAGCAAACGCGATACCGCCGAAACTTCTTAAAGAGCTCGGAACGATCAATAAAAAAGGAAAGGGTTATGTTGAAGCTTACATATACAAAGCGTTAGAACAGCGCCTATCTTCGGTTCGTGAAGTGGAGGATTATATAAAAACTTCAAGTCCAGACGTTTTTTCGATTAAGAAAATCGTTTCGCTTTTTAAAAAAATTCCCGGGCTGCGCAGGAGTATAGACAAAATGTATGAAATTTTGGTTTATGCTCTTTTTGCGACAATAGTGCGCCATTTAAAAGCGCAAATCACTTTGGAAATAGGAAATAAAGACAGTTCAATTTTAAAAGATTTTGAAAGTTTTATTAAAATGGTTTTGGGCATTGATTCAAACCAAATGAAGATTGTCATGCCGGCCGCGCTGTTTCGTGTCGGCGTGACAAACGCGGCTGACAGAGGTTTAGATATATGGTCGAATTTTGGTCCCGCAATTCAAGTTAAACATTTAACTCTCACGCCTGAACTTGTAGAAAATATGGTAGATGAAATAATGGCCGATAAAATTGTTATTGTCTGCGTAGATAAAGAAAAAACGTCTATTGAATTTTTGCTGAAACAAGTTGGTTGGAGCGACAGAATACAAGGCATTATCACGATAAATGATCTAAACGGTTGGTATCAACTTTGTTTGAGCAAAAAATACAGAGGAAATCTTGGAGCGAATTTGATTAAAGACATCCAACGCGAATTTGACGCGGAGTTTCCATCCAGCAAGGAAATAGTACCTTTTATGAAAAAACGGGGATATGACAAAATCGCAATGCCGACGGAATGGAAAATAGAAAGCTAATTTTTATATGGATACTGTCTCAAAGAAAAAACGGAGCGAGATAATGTCCCGTATTAAAAATAAAGACAGTAAAATTGAATTATTATTTCGCAAAAAGCTTTGGCAGCAAGGTTTTCATTATAGAAAAAACTCCGGCAAGTACTTTGGAAAGCCGGATATTGTTTTAAAAAAATATAAAACTGTCATTTTCATTGATTCTTGTTTTTGGCATGGATGTAAAAAACATTGTCGCTTGCCAGTGACGCATAAAAAATATTGGTCTGATAAAATATCTAAAAATTCTAAAAGAGACAAAGATGTTTTGAAGTGCTATAAACAAAAAGGTTGGAAAATTTTTAGAGTTTGGGAACACCAAATTAAAAATAAAACCGCAATTGAAAACATAGTCAATAAAATAAAAAAACGAATTATGTTAAGTTTATGACCAAAAAAATAAAACCCATCCACCCTGGCGAAATATTAATGGAAGAATTTTTGATTCCATTTGAAATCAGCCAATACCGTTTGGCCAAAGATATCGGCGTGGCCCCCATAAGAATCAACGAAATTGTGCATGGCTCAAGGTCGGTTACCGCAGGCACCGCCTTGCGCTTGGGCAAGTATTTTAATGTTTCTCCGCAGTTCTGGCTTAATTTGCAGTCCCGTTATGATTTAGAAACAGAAGCAGAGGCATTAACCTATGTTTTAAAAAATGAGGTGAAAACATTGGAGCTTGTTGCTTAAAATTATCAGAAGAATGGTTGATTTTTCAGCGGGCTTTGGTTATAGAGAAATTATTTTTAAAAATATTGTTAAAATAAAAAAACGAGCGAAGTTTTACTTCGCTCAATTTTTATGGCTAAGATTATCATTAAGGCGGTTGTTGTCAAGAAGTTTTATGGTAAAATTTGGCCACAGACTAACACTGACCACACTGACTTACCACTGACCGCTGACATCTTTTGTCAGTGGTTTGTAGTAAGTCAGTGAGGGTTCGTGTCGTCAGTGGTTGCTAATTCACATACTTAAAAATTAAATTTTTGCCGCCAATTCATTAATTAAAACTTTGGTAAAATTCTCATCTTTTAGCCCTATCATTGATTCTGCATTTTGCTTTACTTCTTCAAATGGAATTTTATGCATCTCGTCAAATAATTTGTTATCAATGCTCAAGGGTTTTTGTATTTTATTTTTTATTCTGACTATTCCCAATCCGTAATCTGTATTTATTATACAAACGTCGAGTAAATCCGAAAAAGCCCTTCTTAAATAGACAATCGTTTTCCAAACATCTCCGCACCATTCTCCTGTCCAGCCCTCAACTTCTTTTTTCGCGGCCTCGTTTTTAGATTTTGCAGGCGTGGCAGAAGCAACGTTTGGCGGATAGCAGTCGTGCAGTATAATCACACCCCTATCGTTTAGGTATTTAAGCGAGTTTAAAACATCTTTTAGAGACCCTTCAAAGGTATGGGATCCGTCAATTAATATTATATCTATTTTTCCCCTTTTATCCAGAAATGATTTTTTTTTGGCAAAGAAATCATCGCTTGTTTCTTCAAAATATTTATTTTTTATATTAAGGGGATTTTTTAAAAGCCATTTTATTTTTCTTTTGCTTGATATGCAAAACATAGGGTCAACGGCAATCTTGTATTTACACTTAATCGGTAAAAATGATTTGCCGGCTTGAGTGCCTATCTCAAGATAAGCGCTAAAATTCGCCTCTTTAATAATTTTTTGAATTAAGGTTATCCGATCCATTTTGTTAGTTTTTGTTATTCATAACTTGCGTGCCACTGCGCGCCGAGGCGCGTTGGAAATAAAAAGCACAGACTAACACTGACCACACTGACTTACCACTGACAGACCGCTGACCGCTAATAAAAGATGTCAGCGGTTTGTGGTAAGTCAGCGAGGGTTTGTGTCGTCAGCGGTTGTTCACATACTGGAAAATAAAATTTTTGCCGTCTATGGCGTACCACTTGTCGCAGATTTCTTTCTCTTCCTTGATTTTATCTTGAGCGTCGAACCAGTAGGAGTTGATGACTAAGTAGATGTCATTGACGCCGGTTAAATATCTGACAGTGGCAATAATATCGGCTGTTTTTTCTTTGCTGTAGATTAAATCTTCGTAAAGCTGATACAGCTTATTGCCGGTGGGCACCGGGTAAAAGAAATAGTCGTTATAGTAATATTTAAAGCCAAGTTCTTTTAAGGCGGCCGCCGAAACCGGCTGGCTGGCTAAAACTATGTAAGGTTCATTATTTTGAATTAGTTCGATAAAATTGACTGTTTTTAAGTCGGTTATGGAAGTGGAGTAGCCATGGCTTTCGGCAATGGTATCGACCCTGGGGTAAGAAAGGTAAAAAGAAGCGGTGGCACCCAACGAAAGCAGGATAACCATCAGCAAAATTATTAAAGAGCTTTGCTTAAAAATTTTCTGGAAAAACAAGTAGCCGCCCACGATCAGCAGAGGCAGCAGCGAAAATAAGCTAAGTTGCAGAACTCTTAAGGGATAATTAAGTCGCTCGTAATCCATCAGACTGAAAAAATCAACGCTGGTTTTTAACAGGTAATAGTTGATAAAAACCATGGCAAAAATCATTAAATAGATAACATAATTTTTTAACTGCTTTTTGGTTTTTAAAAAATAGACGCTCACGGCTATCACAATTAAAAAGAGAACTGCCAGATTATTGGCATAGTTGTAGATTAAATCGTAAATGGCGATAAAGGGGCGGTAGAAAAAGAGGGGATTATTAAAAACAGAGCTGCTGATGCTAATCAGCCAGTTAAAGCTGAAACTTACTTTAAGCTGGGATAAAGTTTGGGAATTAATAATAAAAGCCGCCGGCAGAGCCAAACAGCCTAGCAAAAATATTTCCCACAAAATGCCGCGGCGCAAAATTTTGGGCAGGGCAAGATTTTTTTGATGCTTAAAAAATAACAGAATCAGAATAACGGCAAACAAAAGCGGCAGTCCGGCCAGAGGATGGACAGCTAAAGTAAAAAGAGCCATCAACAACAATGGCAATGAAGAAGTTTTTGGGTAAGCCAGATAATATATGGAAAATAAAATGGTCAGGATAAAAAATAGAGCCGATAAAGCATGCGGGGTGGTGGTAATAACATGGGTGAAGGGGAAGGCCAATAAGCTTAAAATTATCAGATAAAGATAGCTGGTTTTTAGTTTGAAGTTATCTTTGAAAGCATAATAAATAGTGACTGGCGCATAAATTGCGGCCATTGCCGGCGCCAGTAATTTATCCAGATAGTCGGCCGAGACTGCTAAAAGATTTTTTAAAAAAATAATCAAGCTGTATTGCCCAAGGTAATAAAAGGGCTTGGGTAGCAGAGTGCCATTGGCCAGAATCAACTCAACGTTTTTTCGGTGGATAAAAGGATCGTAGCCAAAGCCAATCTGGTAGATAATTAAAGCTACCGAAAAACTCATAAAAAGATGAATAATAATCAGCAGAAGATTAAAAGAATTTTTGGAAATAATCAGAAAGACAAAAAGAAAAAGAGTGGCCAGAAAGTATAGTAAAAAGATCTGGCCGGGTAAAACCTGCCACGGGGTTCTGATGGCTTCAGAGGTCTGATGGGCAAACAGCAGATAAAAAATGGTTATGGCCAGAATCAGGTAGCTAACAAGCAGAATCAGCTGATTGATGTCCAGTTTTATTTGTAATCTGGCCGGTTCAAAAATCAGGGGATATTTATGAATTATCGGTAAAAGCAGCAGGGGAATAATAATAACGGTTAAATAAAAAGTCCACAGATTCAATTGCCACAGATAAAAGCTGGCCGTGCCTATTAAACTGGCCAGAATTAATAAAAACATTAGGCCAAAAACAAATTTGCAGACAGTTGAGTTTTTAATAAACAGCCAGTTGCCTAAAACTAAAGAGTAAAAAAACAGATATAAAACTCCAAAAATCATCCTTAAACCGCCGTCGAAGAAAGGCAAAAGATTAAGAACAATCAAAACTAAACTAACCAGTAAATAGGTCGGGGTTTTAATAACAGAAATCATAGCTATATTCTAACATAAAAATCTTAAATTTATAAGTTGTTTTAGGTAAAATTATTTGTTATAATAACCTAACTATGAAAAACAAAGTTCAATTAGACTGGCAGATAATCAGCTTAATATTTCTGATAATAGTTTTCTTTTTTGTTTACTCTTTTTTGGCTATTTATCAGCTGCCGAAAAATATCAATGATAATTTAATTTTTAACTCGCCTGATGAAACTGCCAATTATTATTTTGCCTATACTTTTGCCAAACAGTCAGAGTTGCAATTTAAGGATTCTGCCAATCAGATAGCTGATGATTTAGCGGCGCCACGGAGCATGAGGGTAATTAATAATAACACTGTGCCTGCCACTTTCATTGGTTTTCCCTTGATCGCCGGAACCTTAGCTAAAATTTTTACTTTAAAAGTTATTCCTTTTGTTTTAATAATTTTTGCTTGTCTGGCCATCTTCTTTTTTTATTTATTAATCAAAGAAATTTTTAATAAGCAGATTGCTTTTATATCGGCCTTGCTGCTACTTATCGCCCCTGCCTGGTGGTATTATGCCACCAAAAGTTTAATGCCCAATGTTCTGTTTGTTGCTCTGCTGATCATCAGCATGTATCTTTTTATCAAAGCCATTAAGTCAGCCAAGATTCCCTTTTATTTATTATTCGGATTTTTTATAGGACTGGCTTTAATGGTCAGAACCTCGGAAATAACCTGGCTACTGCCTTTATTTATAATTCTTCTAGTCATTTACAGAAAAAAAATCAACTGGGCAAATTTAGCATTGTCATTTATTGTTTGTTTATTGTCATTTGCGCCGGTTTTTTATTTTAATTTTCAGAACTATCAGTCAATTTTTTCCTTCGGCTATGCCGTGGATTTGGAGCTTCAGGGCAAAGATATCATCACTCAAAGCTTGAATATATTTGAAAAGATATTTTTGCCTTTTGGCTTTCAGCCCAGAACCGCTTTAATCAATTTTTATAATTACACCCTAAAGATGTTCCCGGTCTGGTCTATTATCTCACTGCTGGGATTTTTAATTGCCGGTTTTTTCATTTTATTAAAAAAAGATAAAAAAAGAATTTTATATTTGGCATTGTTCTTGTTGATCAGCGGTTATCTGGTAATTTATTACGGCAGCTGGAGTTTCCACGATAATCCAGACCCCCAAGCCATAACCATTGGCAATTCTTATGTCCGCTACTGGCTGCCTGTTTATGTGTTTATTCTGCCTTTAATCGGCTACAGTCTGTTTAAGTTTTTAAAGAAGTCAAAATTAGCCGTAACTTTTGTTACCGCTGTTTTATTTATTGTGCTGGGCTATTTTTCTTTTCAACAGGTTTATTTTGGGCAGGACGAAGGCATTTATTTAGTCTACAATAATTTGAAAAGCTACGAACAGATTCAGAGCCAAGTCAGCGCTAAAATCGAAGATAATGCTATAATAGTAGCAGACATAATGGACAAAGTTTTTTTTCCGCGCCGCTCGGTGATTTTCCGCTTAAATAAGGATTACGACTATCAGAGAGTTTACCAGTTAATCGCAGCCGGCTATCCTGTTTATTACTTTTACTTTACCCGTCATGATGCGCTGCTGGCCGAGTTCAACGAACGTTACTTTTTCCAACATCAATTGGAGGTTCAGCCGAGCATAGTGGATTTTAAGGAGCAGAGCTTATATCCAATTAGAATTTTGAATTCTGAATTTTGAATGAATTTCTAATGATGGAATTTTGAAATTATTTCTAAATTAAAAATTTCAAAATTGAATCAAAATTCGAAATTCGAAATTCAGAATTAAAATTAATATGAATTCCAAGTTATTTTTCAGCCAATTATTTAAAATCACTAAAATAGCCGTTATTGTTTTACCGATTATCGGTTTATTTTATTTAGTTTATCTGGATTTTGTGCCTTCCGGGCATCTGGAGTTTACTTATGATTTTTCGCAGGATTCGCCGGTTATCACCAATCTGTTTCCGGCCAACAGAATGACGGAAATCAATAAAATCGTCGGCTCTGGCAGTTACTGGCAGGCCGTTAAACAAGACCCGGTTTATTTTGATGTTCGTCTGCCGCAAAAGTTTGCTGCCGCCAAAGTTAAAATAATTTATCAGAATAAAAACCAGCCGCTGATCCAGCTTGGCCTTAAGACTATTGGGGAAGGCGAGTGGCATTACCAGTTTAAGCCCCTAGAAAATCAGCTGCTGGATAATTTGGACTGGCCGGTTATTGAAAACGCCGAAGCCAGTTTGTGGCAGAGAAGCAAAAATTTTATCACCATCAACCAGTTTTTTGACCAGCTTGATAGTTTAGACAAAGTGGGAGCGTATTATTATGATTTAGACAGAAAATTTATGCTTCCCGATTACCAGCCCCAAAATAACTATCAGGAATTGAATAAAACTTTAAGAGGCGGTTATGCGTTTTACACTTATATTAAGAATGAAGTTCTGGATTTTACTTTTAAAACTCAGGATATCAACCGCAGCGAAGGGCCGGATTTTTTCACTTTTAAAGTTTACAATGGCCAGAATGATAAAATTTACGAAGAAGAATTTGACGATGACGGCTATATCAGCAAGCTGGACCCGGCTTCGGCGCCCAGGTATATAAATTTACAGCTGGCCGATTTAGCCGAAGGCGTTTATAAAATTCAACTGGTCGCCGAAGACGAGATTTTTACCAGGCAGATAAAAACCAAACAGCAGTATTTAACTTTTATCGACCGCCTGTATCTGGCTGACAGCCGGGAATATGAAGGCGGCTTTGTGGATTTAATTTACAAACCAACGGTAATTTACAGCACTATTCCCAGGCTTGGTTTTGAAACCGCCCATGAGGCCGGCCGGCAGAGCGTTAAAATCAACGATCAGACTCTGGATATCAGCGAGACTCATAAAAATTATTTTATCACTTCCGAAATTGTTCCCAACTATATTTTTATTCCGGAAAATGACCTTAAGGTTTTTGGAAGGGGCTTATTGGCTTTTTCGCAGAATCAGTTTTTTAATCCGGAAATTTTTCAGCTCAGGGATTTTTCCGGAGATTTGGGCGTTGATTATCTGATAACCGAATATCATTCGCCCCAAGAAATTAACGGCTGGAAAGCGGGCGAAGTCCGGTTTAATTTAAATAATGCCGATATTGAAAATCGCAAGTTAAGATTGGTTATTTCGGCGCCGGAGCTCAGCGGCAGCAAGGAAATTATTCCGCTTAAGCAAATCAGCGTTACTTTAGATAAGCCGCCTTTGACTTTTAACGAATTAATGAGTAAAATATTTAATTATCTGAAAGCCAGTTTTTGAAAATAGAAGCACGGATGGTTCACCTCTCGATAAACTCGAGGTCTCTCGACTGATAACGCGCGGATAACTCACCAATGATTAAATAGAAGCACCGATAGTTCTTAGATAACACGCCGATATCTGTGAGCAATCAGTGCGTCATCTGTGGACTGTCAGTGATTTATTAGTGTTAATAGATATGTTTTTTCTAAAATCAAAAAAAAGAAAATTTGCAGACAGCCTGGGTTTATATTTAATAAAATCCTGCGGTTTGATATTTAAAGCGTCGGCCATAACCTTTGTAGTTTATTTTTCTTTAGAGCAGTTCAAGACCGGCTTAATCAGCAATTATTTTGATTTGAATATCCTTTTGATTTTAGCTATAATAACGGGGCTCTTATTTATCTGGTTTCCTCAAGAATGCGAAGAAGATAAAAAAAGAAGAGTGAGCAGGGGAATAAATTCATTAATTTTAGCGATATTGTCCGGATTTTTTATTTATCAGCATCTTAATTATCTGGGCACTGTTTCTTGGCTAATTTCGTTTATGGGCGCTTTGGCGCTGTATGCCATATTCAACTTGAACTTAAATAGCTATGATTAAAACAGAAACAGTCAAAAAAGTTAAAACTTTCGATGCCAATAATAAAGAGAACGGTTTTTTAATAGAATTATTTAAAGACGGCGATAAAACAGCGGTTTATTTAACCGCGGCCAAACCAGGAGCTTTTAAGGGCTATCATCTGCACCGGGTCAGGGCGGCCAGATATGTTTGTATCAGAGGCAGAATGAAGATTATTACTTATCAAAATAAAAAAAGGCAGGAATTTGTTTTAGACGCCCAAAAGCCCGGCCGTTTGTTTATTCCCAATAATGTTGCTACCGGCTTAGAAAATATCGGCGACGAAGAGGCCTGGCTGATTAATTATCCAGAGCCCCCCTACAATCCGAATTTAAAAGACGAACAGGTTGAATACACCGAGGCAGAGCTGGAAGCGGGGGTTGTTAAATAATTGAATTTAATTTTGAATTATGAAATAACCTAATTTTGAATCAATTTTGAATTTCAAATTTCCAAATAAAAGTTTGGAATTTGGGTAATTAGAATTTGACATTTGTTTGTAATTTGGAGTTTGGAATTTGGTAATTAACTTTATGGACTGTATATTTTGCAAAATTATTGAAGGCGAGCTGCCTTCGGCAAAAGTTTATGAAGATAAAAGAATTTTAGCTTTTTTGGATATTAATCCCGTTAATAAAGGCCATGTTTTAGTTATCCCTAAAGAACATTATAATAATTTTCTTGAACTTCCACCCGATTTGTTAAAAGAATTGATTGTCGTGGTTCAAAAACTATCACAGCCCATTATGGAAGCGGTAGGCGCCGATGGTTTTAATTTAGTTCTTAATAACGGCCAAGCCGCCGGACAATTGGTGCATCATGTTCATTTTCATATTATCCCTCGGTTTAATAACGATAATCTGCATCCCTGGCCAGGCAAAACTTATCAGGAGAACGAAAAGGAAAGGATTGCCGCCAGCATTAAAGAGTTAATTTAATTTTTATGAGGATATTAATTTCAGGCTCAATCGCTTACGACCGCATAATGGATTTTCCGGGAAAGTTCGAAGATCACATTATCCCGTCGGAAATTCGCCAGCTGAACGTTAGTTTTACGGTTAAGGAATTCCGTGAAACCTTTGGCGGCAACGCCGGCAATATTGCTTACAGCTTATCTTTGCTAGAGGAGAAGCCCGTGGTTTATTCAGCGGTCGGCAAAGACTTCCAGAAATATCAGGAAAGATTTAACCAGCTGGGCATAGATATAAGCGGCATTAAAATTTATCCACAGACCCTGACGGCTTCGGCCTATATTATCACCGATAAAAACGATAATCAGATTACCGGTTTTTTCCCCGGCGCCATGAGCTTTTATGCCAAAAAGCCCAAGGTGGCTAAAGGCGATTTGGCCATTATTTCTCCCAGCAATCCCAACGAAATGCTGGATTTGGCCGATTTTTATCACAGCCGGCAGATACCTTTTATTTTTGACCCCGGACAGCAGATAATTCAATTTACCAAAAATCAACTAAGGAAAGTCATAAAATTAGCCAGCATCTGCGTAGTCAACGATTACGAGCTGGCCTTAACGCAAAAAATTACCAATTACGATAAAACCGTTGTTTTGCAGTCAGCCGGTATTTTAATAACCACGTTGGGCAAGCAGGGATCGTTAATTGAGATTAATCAGCATAATAAATTGGAGAGAATAAATATCAGCGCGGTCAAAACAACGTTAGCTAAAGATCCCACCGGCGGCGGCGACGCTTATCGGGCAGGCTTGATTAAGGGCTTAGTTGCCAGCCGGTTGAATTTAATCACCGACAGCTATTTTAAATTTCCCTGGTTAGAAATCGGCCAGTCCGCCAGCTTAGCGGCTGTTTATGCCATAGAGCATTATGGCACCCAGAATCATTTCTACACTTATAATCAATTTAAAAAAAGATATCAATTAAATTATAAATCCAGTTTAACTTTTTGAGAAATAATTTTGTAATAAGTTCAATAAAAAAAATATGATAAAACACGATGTCAAAAATTTAAAGCTAGCCCCTCAGGGGAAAAGAAAAATCATTTGGGCAGAAAAAGAAATGGCTGTTCTTAGAGAAATAAGAAATGATTTTTCTAAAAGAAAACCATTAAAAGGCGTCAGGGTGGCCGCCTGTTTGCACGTAACAGCCGAAACCGCTAATTTAATGAGGACCTTAAAAGCCGGCGGCGCTAAAGTCAGCTTATGCGCCTCTAATCCTTTATCCACCCAAGATGAAGTAGCCGCCTCTATTGTCAAAGATTTTGGCATTCCGGTTTTTGCCATTAATAACGAAAATAATCAGACTTATTATAAGCACATCAATCAAGTTTTAGACGATAAACCACATATCACAGTTGATGACGGCGCCGATCTGGTTTCCACTATTCATAAAAAGCGCACGGGCTTAGTCAAGAGCTTATGGGGCGGCAGCGAGGAGACAACCACCGGCGTTATCAGATTAAAAGCTTTAGCCGAACAAAAAAAATTGCTTTATCCCATTGTGGCCGTTAACGACGCCCAGACCAAGCATTTTTTTGACAATCGCTATGGCACAGGCCAGTCAACTTTAGACGGAATCATCAGGGCCACCAATGTTCTTTTAGCCGGCAAAACAGTGGTGGTGGCCGGCTATGGCTGGTGCGGCCGCGGCTTTGCCTTTAAAGCCAGGGGCCTGGGCTCAAAAATAATTGTGACCGAAGTAGATTATGTAAAATCTTTAGAGGCAGTTATGGACGGCTTCAGGGTAATGCCAATGTCCGAAGCATCATTGCTTGGCGATATTTTTTGCACTTTAACCGGCGATATTCATGTTATCCGCCGAGAGCATTTTCTTAAAATGAAAGACGGCGCCATTGTCTGCAACTCAGGCCATTTTGATGTGGAAATAGATTTGCCGGCCTTAAAGAAAATCAGCAAAAAAAAGGCAGAGGTCAGGCCTTTGGTGGAAGAATATACTTTAAGAAACAATAAAAGAATAATTGTTTTAGCCGGCGGCCGGCTGGTCAACTTAGCAGCGGCCGAAGGCCACCCTTCAACCGTTATGGATATGAGCTTTGCCAATCAATCTTTGGCCGTTGAATTTGTGGTAAAAAATCATAAAAAACTGGAGAATAAAGTTTATGACGTTACCGAACAGACCGATGTCAGGATCGCTAAGCTTAAATTAAAGTCACTGGGCGTTAAAATCGACAAATTAACACCGGAGCAGGTAAAGTATTTAAACAGCTGGGAGATCGGGACGTAGCTGACCGCCATGTCGTAACTAGTCGCCATCAGCGATAGCTCCAAACGGTTGAATTTTGAAATAACCTAATTTTGAAATTAAGTCATTAAAAATTCAATCGAAATTCAAAATTAATAGAGATTATGAACATACTAATCACCGGCGGGGCCGGTTTTGCCGGCTCCAACTTCATCAGACATATTTTAAAAAAATATCCAGATTATAAAATAATTAATCTGGATAAGTTAACTTATGCCGGCAACCTTGATAATTTAAAAGATATTGAAGGCAATGCCAGTTACGAATTTATCAAAGGGGACATTGCCGACGAAAGAACCGTAAAAAAAGTGCTTCGCTTTAAAAAAATTGATGTTGTCATCAACTATGCGGCCGAAACTCACGTGGACCGTTCCATTTTAGACCCCGCGGCTTTTGTTAGAACCGATGTTTTAGGCACTCATAATCTGCTTGAAGGCGTTAAAGAGTTTGCTGTCGGCAAGTATATTCAAATTTCTACCGATGAAGTTTACGGCAGTATTGCCAAAGGCAAATTTACCGAAGAGTCGCCCTTCCGGCCCAACAGCCCTTACAGCGCTTCTAAGGCCGGCGGCGATTTATTATGCCGTTCTTATATTAAAACTTATAATTTGCCGATTATCGTTACTCACGCCTGTAATTTTTACGGACCTTACCAATACCCAGAAAAGCTGATTCCTTTATTTATCACTAATTTACTGGAAGATAAAAAAGCGCCTTTATACGGCGAAGGTAAAAATATCAGAGAATGGATTTATGTTTTAGACCACTGCAATGCCATTGATTTTTTGCTTCACAAAGGAAAGTTGGGCCAGGTCTATAATATCGGCAGCGGCGTGGAAAAGCAGAATATTCAAATCACCAAGTTGATTTTAAGCGAACTGGGCCTTGGTTCAAAAATGATTGAACAAGTTAAAGACAGGCCCGGCCATGATTTACGCTATGCCCTTGATTCTTCTAAAATTAAAAAATTGGGCTGGCAGCCGGAATATAAATTTGAAGAGGCCGTCAGAGAAACCATCCGCTGGTACAAAAATAATGACTGGTGGTGGAAACCGCTGAAGTCCGGCGAGTATCTGGAGTATTATAAAAAGCAGTATTTAACTTAATTCATGAATCAATCACGAACGACACGAACCTGCACGAACAGTTCGCGAACTTATTCAACGTATTCAACTTATTCCCAGCCAAAGGCTGGTCGGCCTATGGCCGAAACTTATTAAACTTATCCACCATGAAAATTTTAATCCTAGGCGCCGGAGGAATGCTGGGCAGCGATTTAGCCAGTGTTTTAAGCGAACAAGATTTGATCGTGGCTGATCGGCCGGAGTGGGATATCACAAAGAATGAAGAACTAAAAGTCAAAATTCAAAACTGCCAGCCAGAATTAATTATCAACTGCGCCGCCTTTACCGACGTGGAAGCGGCCGAAGAACAATCGGAAACGGTTTTTAAAGTCAATGCGCAAGGCTCTTTAAATTTAGCCAGGATATCCTCTGAACTCAACTTGCCTTTAATGCAAATCAGCACCGATTATGTTTTTGACGGCGAAAAGGGGAGCGGATATAATGAAGATGATAAAACTCAGGCAATTAGCGTTTATGGTCGGAGCAAAGAACAGGGAGAAAAGAATATCATCAATAATTGTCAAAAATATTATATTATCAGAACCTCGTGGCTATTTGGCCGAGCCGTTGCCAGAGGCAAAAAAAACAAGACCAATTTTGTTGACAAGATGCTGGAATTGAGCCAAACTCAAAAAGTCATTAAAGCGGTTAGCGACCAATTCAGCAAGCCGACCTATGCCAAAGATTTAGCCCGATCAATTAAAAGTAATTTTATTGATAATCAGCGGGAGTTCGGCATCTATCATCTGGTTAATGAAGGGGCTGTTTCCTGGTTTGACTACGCAGAGGAAATATTTAAACAGCGTAAAATTAAAATCAAACTTCAAAAGATTTCCGGCCATGATTTTTTCCAGAAAGCCCGGCGGCCAAAATATTCCGCTTTAAACAATAATAAACTGCCAAAGCTTAGGCCCTGGCCAGAGGCCTTGGCCGATTATTTAAAGTCAATTCAAATAATCAAATAGTCTAATAATCAAATAGTCTAATAGTCTAATATTCGGGATGATTAGGTTAATTATGTTGAAAATTTATCCTCTAAGATTGTATTTTACTTCAAAAACACAAGCATTTATTGGTCTATCAACCAAAGTGATAATTTAGCAAAAGAAGATTTCAGATGTAATG
>JAHISB010000045.1 GCA_018818425.1 Patescibacteria group bacterium | reverse complement strand
CTCTAAAAGAATTTTTACAGGATCAAAGAATTCAGCATCGGTCGCTGGACCTATGGTTTCTTTGACTACTGCAAGTTCTTCTGACTTGATTATCCACGGCACTGCCTTCTCTCGTTCTTCCGTCGCCCTTCTGGCCGATTTTATTGGCTGCATATAAGCTGTGATTCCTGATTTGGCAAAAATATTTGATAAAGCAGTTGTGCCAACCCTGCAGGGTCCGGCAATAATAATCAGCCTGGGCGGATTTGTTGGAATAATAATTTCATTTTTGCTTAACATAATTTTTTCTTTACTTTAATCTGCCTAATTATTTTTAGTAATTTGGCAGGATAATATATATTTTAAACTGATATAAACAAAAAAACCTCTCATCCCTAAACACATAAAAAATATGTGCCAAAGGACGAGAGGTCTTAGAAAAAATTTTCAGACGACCCGTGGTGCCACCTTTATTGCTTTAGACGAACAGGCAGACTAAAAAAATCCGCCAGTAAAACGGATCTAAAGCCACTTTTACTGACTCTGGCCACTCCAATTTGGAGCACGACATCAGTTATCCTATGGTTACGGAGGAAGCCGGATTTCCACCTTGTCCGCTGAAGTTTTAACGAAAGCGGATAATAGCAGAAACCATCCTGTCCAGTTAGACTGGACGACCTAGGCCCAACCCCCTTTATTTAGCAATAAAGAGGACCTAAGTCATGGATTTTAAATTCTTTTAATGTACGCCTATATCTTATCAAAGCATGAAAATAAAGTCAAGCAAAAAGTGTGGATATCCCCATGCTCCCGCACCCCCAAGAGCTACGATACCCCTAGACTCCCTCTCGACTCACTTCGTTCGCTCGAGGTCGCTCGGGGCCTGTCGGCACGATACACGATATACGATATACGATTTACGATTTTATGCTATAATTAACCTGTGAATAAATCGACAAAAATTTGGCAGGGCCGCAGCTTTTGGAAAAACTTAAGCAATCTTTGGGGCATAATAGCTATGGGGTTTTTTATTATCGATTTTTTCTCCTACCATAGGTATAGTGTCGGGACCAGCGCTGTGTCGGTGATTTATATCGGAGTTTTAGGCCTTTATGTCACTTCCAAAGAATACTATCGCTGGAAAAGCAAAGAAAAATTTGAATCAAAATATTTTGGTGAAATCTATGTTGTTATCTGGACCATTATTATGCTGACTTTTGTTATGGTGGCTTTTATTTCCAATGGCCTGATGAAAATTCCGGGAGAGTTCGTTACCACCTACATTTCGGCACTGGGCATCTTTGCTATTTCCCAGCAGTCTAAAAATTTTAAGTTGAGGGATTAATCACCTCTCGACTCGCTCCTCTTCGATTCGCTGCCGCTCACTCAGAGTCACTCGCTCGAGGTCTGTCGACTGATGAATCACCGACTGATAATAGAACGCATCCGTGAGCCATCAGTGCGTTATCCGTGAACTGTCAGTGATTATCAGTGATAATACTTGACAAATATGCCAATTGCCTATACACTACGCTCATATGAAAAAAGGTATTCACCCCCAGTATCATGACAATGTCAAAATAAAATGCGTTTGCGGCGCTATTTTTAAGGCTGGTTCCACTTTGCCGGAGATTAATGTGGAAATATGTTCTAACTGCCACCCCTTTTATACCGGCAAACAAAAACTGGTAGATACTGCCGGCAGAGTCGACAGATTTAAGACCCGGGCCGAAAAGCAGATCAAGGCAGCGGCTGCGCGCAAGGGTAAAAAGGTCAAAAAGGCCAAAGCTCAAGCAAAAAAATCTAAAATAGAAGAAGATAATAAAGACAAAAAATAACTTTTTATTTTATAGAATAAAGGGGTTCGCCAATGGACCTTTTTATTATTTTTTGAAAGGGATATAATTAAGTTGGATAAGTTTAATAAGTTTCGGCCATAGGCCGACCAGCCCATGGCTGGTAATAAGTTGAATAGGTTGATAAGTTGGCGATTCACGACTCGCGATTTACGATATACGATTATATGAACAAATACCAGAAAAAAATTGAAGACTTTAAAAATCGCTTTGATGAGTTGGAACGAAATCTGCAATCCGCAGAGATGTCTTCTAATCCTCAAAAACTGCAGGCTGTATCTAAAGAATATAAAGAAATCAAAGAAATCTTAGATCACTTTCAGGAGCTGGAAAAGCTAAATAAAGAAATTGCCGAACTTAACGAATCTCTAAAATCCGAAAGCGATAGGGAGATTAAACAACTGACAGAAGAAGAGGTTGTCAACCTGAGCCAAAAAAAAGCCGGGCTGGAAAATCATCTTAATGAAATTTTATTTCCCGGCGATCCTTTGAATAAAAAAGATATCATCATGGAAATCAGGGCCGGCGCCGGCGGCGACGAATCCGCTTTGTTTGCCGCTGATTTATTTAGAATGTACTCCCGCTATGCCGAAAGGCAGGGCTGGAAAATTAAAATAGTCTCTGCCAGCCGAACTACCATCGGCGGCTTTAAGGAAATTATTTTTGAAGTGAGCGGCAAAAACGCTTACGGCAATTTAAAATACGAGAGCGGAGTTCATCGGGTGCAAAGAGTGCCGGAGACCGAAAAATCAGGACGGATTCACACTTCAGCGGCTACCGTAGCCGTCCTGCCGGAAGCCGAGGAGATTGATGTAAAAATTAACCCCAAGGATCTAAGAATAGATACTATGACGGCCGGCGGCCACGGCGGCCAGTCTGTCAACACCACGTATTCGGCTATCAGAATTACTCACCTGCCGACTAATTTAGTTGTCCAATGCCAAGACGAAAGAAGCCAATTGCAAAACAAGGAAAGGGCGATGATGGTTCTTAGATCCCGGCTGCTGGCCATGGAGCAGGAAAAAAAGATGAAGGAAATTGCTAAAACAAGAAAAAGCCAGGTAGGCACCGGCGACCGAAGCGAAAAAATCCGAACCTATAATTTCCCTCAAGACAGGTTGACCGACCATCGCATCAAGCTGACTCTGCATAATTTAGAAAAAATCTTAGATGGTGAGATGAATGAGATTATTGATGGCCTAAAAACTGCTGATAAAGAATAACGGTCTTATGACCATAAAAGAAGCTCTTTCTTGGGTTGCTCAAAAACTAAAAGAACAGAACATTAACTCGGCTTTTCTTGATGCCGAAGTTTTATTATCTTTTATACTACAAAAGCCAAAAGAATTTTTATATACTTATCCTGACTATCAGTTAACCAGCAGACAAAAAAGAAAGTTTGAAAAATTGATTAATAAACGAATTAAGCATGAGCCGGTTGCTTATCTTATCGGCCAAAAAGAATTTTACGGATTAATCTTTAAAATCAATAAACATGTTCTAGTCCCCCGCCCCGAATCAGAAGAAATAATTGATAAAGTCCTTAATATTATCGATACAAAATTCGTGATACGTGATACGTGTTACGTGATATGTGATATCGGCACCGGCTCGGGCTGTTTAATAATTTCTTTGGCTAAAAAATTTAAAGAACAGGAAATAATTGATCAATTCAAATTATACGCTACTGACATTTCTCAAAAAGCTTTAAATATTGCCAAACAAAACGCCAAACTTCACCGGGTTAACAAATATATTACTTTTTTAAAAGGTAATTTGCTTAAACCATTAAAAGACAAAAGAATTGACCTGATTATCGCCAATCTTCCATATCTGACAAAAGATGATGTAAAAAAAGAACCTTCCATTAAAAAAGAGCCTTCTAAAGCTCTGGTTGGTGATTATTCTAAATTTTTTAAGCAAATCAGTGGGTTAAAATATAAACCTGTTATTATTTTTGAGGATAAAGACGGGATTAAAATAAAACTAGACCCTTATCATTGACTGTCTTTGATAAGGGTCTATTTAAGAAGGGGTTATCCTTTTAGCAGCTCTTGTAACAATATGCCCAGTAGCGCATCCTCTTCTTCTGGGGTGAGGGCCTGCCTCGCCTGATGACATAGTGCCTCCATTAACTCTTTAATTGTGATTTGTTGCTGTTGGACAGCTATCCACAAATGATGAGTTTGCAGAGCCCGTAAAAAATCCTGTTCTGCCCTCTCATCGAATTCCCGCCGCCCTTCAGCAATCTTCTGCCATAAGGGATTAGCTTGTGAAATCATCCAGCCGATTAACCGGCCAAATTCTTCACGGGTCAGTCTTTCCCCTTTATAGCACTCCCATAAATCATCGCCTAAAGGGCTGCCGCGGACAATGTTAAAGCAAAGGCGAACCCTCTTTCCTGCCAAGCCATTGGTGGAAACCATTTTCCTCACCTCCTTTGAATTTTAACCAAGTGGCTTATTCTCTTTTATTAGTTGATTTATTTGATGATCAATTAATTAATAGCTTTATCACTCAAATTCCTGCCAGGTATAGCCATAAGGAGCCAGGGCGGTAAAATCAATATCCTCGCACTGGCCCTGGCCCGCTTCAAAGCCATTAGTTTCAAACTGCATAACCTGAAAAACAACAAAAGGATATTGACAGCCAAATGAGCCGGCCGGAAATTTTTGATAGCGATAATAAAAATCAGCATCATTTTCGGGGTCAAACGGTTCGCCGTTAAGCAAGCCAAAAGTAACCAGTGGTTTTAAAAAACTTCTATCGGCCAAATCGTTGCTTTTATCCCAGCCAAAGCCGTCATCATCTAAACTGTCTGGGAATTCATCATACTGATTATAGTAAAGCTGCAAAGCCCTGACCACTGCTTTAGCGTCGGCCTGCCTTCTGATATCCCTGATCCGGCTCCACCGCTTATTTAAATAAACCATTGAAGAAATTAATAAAACAACCACTAAAACTATCAACAATAATTTGCCTATTAAACTGGGCAGCTGTTCTTTGGTCATAATAAAATAATACCTATATTATACAACATTTTAAAAAATTCAAAAACCCGCTGATGTTAAGCGGATTTTTTAAAATGGATTTATTTTTTTTCTTTTTTATTCTCTTTAGTTTTTGGCGCTGCCGAATCTTCCTTTGGCTCCGCTGGCGCTTCTTCGCCCTCTTTAACTCCCTGGCCTTCTTCAGCTCCCGCTGCTTCTTCAGCTGCCGGCGCTGCCTCGACGTGCGGCGGCGCTACCGACGCAACTGTTTCTTCTAAATCGGTTTTAATAGTGATAGTTTCTGGAACTTTTAAATCTTTAACCCAGATAGTATCTTCAAAAGTTTCTAAAGAGGAAATATCGGCCTCAATTTCGTGAATTAAATCGTTAGGCAGACAGCTGATTTCCACTTCATCCAAACTTTTAATCAACGTGCCTTCCAACTCTTTAATGGCCTTGGCTTCACCGACAAAAACCAAAGGTATGGTAAAGGTAAAGGGCTTGCTCATATCTATTTGATAAAAATCAACATGGGTAATTTTATCAGTCACCGGATCTTTTTGGACATCATAAATCAGAGCTTTAATGGGCTGGCCATCATCAATAATTAAATCAACCAAGCTGCTTTCCCCGGCGGTTTGATAGACTTTTCCAAAAACCACCTCGTCAACAAACAAAGGCTGGCTAGCTTGATTTTTACCGTAAAGAACCGCGGGAACTTTGCCAGCTTTTCTTTGTTGGTTGATTTCTTTGGTCGGCACCCCTCTTTTTTGAACTTTTAAGGATATTGTCGCCATATGGATAATTCTTTATGTGATAACGATTGTATCTTAAAATAAAAAAGTTGTCAAGGGAAATCGTGAATCGTGCCGACAAGCCCCGAGTTTATTGAGGGATATCTTGTATCGTTGATATTTATTTATGATACACGATATGCGATACAGGATACACGAACAGCGATACACGATTATTTCTTCCCAAACAACAGCCTTTTATTATGCAAATAAATGCTATGAACTATGCCCATAGCCATAAGGATAGAAACCAACGAACTGCCGCCAGAGCTGATAAAGGGCAAGGGAATGCCGGCGACCGGAGCCATGCCCATGGTCATGCCAATATTAATAAAAATCTGGACCATTAAATAGACCAGTATTCCTAGGGCCAATAAATTGCCAAAATTATCTGAATATTTTCTGCTAATTTGATAAATTCTTAAACAAAGACTAAGAAACAATAACAAAAGCAAGCCTGCTCCGACAAAACCCAGCTCTTCGGCAATGACGGCAAAAATAAAATCGGTTTCCTGTTCCGGTAAAAAATTCAACTGGCTTTGAGAGCCCAAAGAAAGGCCCCGGCCTAAAACTTCGCCCGAGCCAACCGCTAAAACCGCCTGGGCAACATTATAGCCCGACCCCAAAGGATCGGCTTGAGGATTTAAAAAAACTAAAATTCTCTGGTGTTGATAGGGCTTAAGCATGGTAAACCAGCCCAAGGTAAAAATTAAAGCTATAATAATAAATAAACCAATCAGCTTCTTTCCCGGCAAGGGCAGAAGGACGACTAAAAAAAGCCAGATAAAAAAGAGAATCATGGCCGAGCCTAAATCGGGCTGCAGGGCCACTAAAATTACTAAAATAAAGGTAGCTGTCCCGGAAATAAAAACATTCTTTAACAATGGCTGGGTTTTAGCTCTTAAAGAAAAAAACTTGCTTAGAAAAATCACTAAAGCCAATTTAGCAAATTCGACCGGCTGAATAGTTTGTCCAAAAAAAGTCAGCCAAGCCTTAATGCCTCTGATGGTTGTGCCGGTAATAAAAACTCCTAATAAAATAACTACTATGCCGGCTAAAAGCAGTTTATAATAGTCTCCCCAAAAACGGTAGTTGGTTAAGCTGACCAGAATAAATAAAGCCATGCCCGCCAAAGCAAAAATAATCTGGCGATACAAAGCGGCAAAGTCCGGTTCGGCCACATTCATCTGCAGGCTGTATAAAGTGGCTAAACCAAAAAACATCAACAGTAAAATGTTGACGATTAAATACCAGTCGAACTCTCCTAGCTGATTTAATACTCTTTTAAACATGGGTAAACTCTAATAATACAGCTCTCCTGCCTGGCCGGGAATGTCAAAAAAAATGTTGGGGTCGTAAATATTAACAATAGGCACTAAATCAATCTGCGTAACTTTAGGCAGTTTTTCGAACCAGCTAATTTCTATTTCCCTGGCTTCGCCGGCCAGCAGTTCTTCGGAAATAATTTGATTAACCGCCACCACTCTCTTCCCGCTGTATAAAACGGCCTGCCAGGCAACTTCCCAGACATTCCTTAAAGAAGCATTGGTGGCTAAAAAACTCACCCACGAACGAGAACTGCCTAAGCCGGTTTGAAATTTTGGTTCACTGGTAGATATCTCTACCTCTTCAACATCTGTCCTGTTCCATAAACTTTGCCATTGCGTGCCAATAACTTTCAGCTCTGCGCCAGTTAATCGCTTTTCACTGCTATTGCTCAAACTCAATAAAAAAACGGTTTGTTGGGGCAAAATAACTATCGAGGAAACAGGGGTTGAATAATCGCCGGAAACAAATGAATAGCTTAAATTAATTACCCCTCTTTCTTTATTGGGATTTTTCGCCTGCGCCATAAAATCGTATAAACCGCTGCCTGTATTAATAATCTGCGGCGCCGTAATGATTAAAGGTTGCGGCTGATGCCTCTGCTTAAAACTAAAAAAATCAATAGAATTAACGGCCATCTCTGCTAACATTCTATTTTCTTCTGCCAGCTTCAAGCCATAATCAACAAAACCATAAATACCGTAGCCAGTGGTTATTATTGACCAAACAATCAGCATGGCCGCCAATAGCTTAATTAACTGTCTTCGGTATTTTAAAAACCAATGGCCAAACTTTAAGTGTTTTTCTGAAATATCATGGATTTGATAATCAATCATGGCTTTATTCTACCACAATCAACGGTTTTATGGTATACTATAATTGTTACTAAAACCCTACAATCAAATATTCAAATAATCTATCATTCTAATAATCAAATAGTCTAATATTAAAATAATCTAATATTAACAATATGCTAGAAACCTCCCAAGACCTTTTATACATCGTGATCGCTTTTTGCGCGCTTTGGCTGACCATCTTTATTTGCTGGGTTATTTACTATTTCGCCATGATTTTAAAAAGAGTTTATGGCGTTATGGAAACCTTTACCAAGACTTTTGAGGCCGTCAGAGACTTTTTTGAAAAAGCCAAAGAAAAACTGGAAAAAACCAGCTCCTCGCTGACTCTTCTGTTAAATCTAGGCAAAAAAATCTACGACACTGTGGCGGAAAAACAGGCAGCTAAAACCGCCAAGAAAAAAACAAAGTGAATCACTGATAATCACCAATCTATCACTGATGAATCACTGATCAATCACGGATTTTAATATCAGTTGAACTTAGCTCTATCAGTGATTCATTAGTGGATATCTGTGATGGATCAGTGTATCTCTGTGAATTATCCGTGATTTAAAAAAGCAAGGCATTTTTGCGCTTGTTTTTTGATTGTAGGACTTTCGCGTTTGGCTAAAACAAGCCAATTTGCAAAATTTCAGAATATTTATAGTTTCGGTTAATTTAAGAGCGCCTATAAATATTAAAAGAAATATAAGTATAATTACTCTATTATTATATTCAATAGTTCCTTGTAAACTATTAAGACGCCTTCTTGTCAATCCATCTGAAGCAAGATGAACAACATTAAACGCATCTTCCTTTACCCAACGTTCTGAATCATCCGGTTTAGCATCTTCTAATTTTTTTCGAAATTGCTCATAATTTTTTTATTAGACAAAGTACTATATTTTTTTCTGAAGTATTATTGGTAATATTTCTAGAAATAAATCTTTACTAAAATTCAAAATCCAAATAAGAATATTTTTAATCTTCCCCCAATTTTTATCCTTTTTTTCTAATTCATCTTTTAAATCTTTCAACTGTTTTTTACCCTCTTTATTGCTCGTCTTATTAATAAGGTCAAGTATAGTATAATTTATTTGTAAAGAAATCTCATTTTGATTCTTATTGAAGATAATAATACTAGGTGACGATTGCTTAGTGCCGCTCCTACCAAACCCGTATTCTTCCTCAAGCTTACCAATCACGCGCCCAATTTGAGCCCTGACAATTTTGCTATCATATTTATTTGGAAAAGATTTTGATCTAGCTTTATTAGTAACCTTGTAATGAGAAAAGTCTGTATTTGTTACACTCGTTAAATCATCTAAAACACTATTAAAACTGTTAATAATAAAAGCATCCACATAATGTGCTTTATCAGGTAAAGGAATCTGACTTAATAAGCCCTTTAAATCACCATAATCTGATTTTATTCTTATTTCTACCATAAAATTGTATTATATAGTATTAATAAATTGATGTTTTTAAGTTTCTATTCTTTCATTAACTCGCTTTTCCCCTAGCTATTTTTACTCACCTCTTTCTTTATAGAGAATTTTACTTTAATTAATCTAAATGATATAATACAATCATAATACAAAATTGTCTTATATGTCAAATTCACTAAATAATAAAGAAATTCAAGCTTTACGATGTATTCGTAATTCACTTATCCACAGAGATAAATCCCCTTCTCTTAGAGAATTGATGAAAGAGCTGGGTTATAAGTCATCCCTCTCCCCAATGTTAATAGTAAATAAACTTATTAAACTAGGATTTTTAAAGAGGGATGGTAGAAATTTAACCATTATAAAAGAACTGGGGAACAATCAAGAACATGCTAAGACTATAGATATACCTTTGGTTGGCACTGCCCCTTGCGGAGCGCCCATACTAGCTGAAGAAAACATTGAAACGACAATCCCTGTTTCAACTGAACTAGCGAAGTCGGGATATAAATATTTCTTACTTCGGACAATTGGTGATTCAATGAATAAAGAAAATATTGAAGATGGAGATTTGGCTCTTGTAAAACAACAACAAGCTGCTGACAATGGTGATGTTATAATTGCTTTAATAGATAATGAGGCAACTATAAAAAAATTTTATAGAGCTAACGACGCCATTATTTTAAAACCTAGTTCTACCAACCCGATTCATAAACCAATAATTCTAAATGAGGATTTTATCATTCAAGGCAAAGTTGTCAGTATTATCAAAAATTTTGAAGACATTGATAAAAAACAAGATGAGGAAAAAGAATTTCTTGATATCACAACAAAATATATAAATGAAACAAATCTAAAATATAGAAAATCATTAGGTCAATATTTTACACCTAAAACAGTGAGGGAAGCTTTGTTGAATAAATTACCTAACACTATAAAAAATCCTAAAGTATTGGATCCGGCCTGTGGTACTGGAGAATTTTTAATCACAGCAAAAAAATATTTTAAAAATCCCGACCTTCGTGGGTGGGATATTGATAAAAAATTGTCCAATATTACTAAAGAGGCAGTGCCAGAAGCGCGTCTTAAAAATATTGATGCTCTCTTAAATGAAGATTATGAAAAATACGACTTTGTCATTGGTAACCCACCTTATTATGAATTCACGCCAACAGTAGTTATAAAAGAAAGGTTTAAAGATATAATTAATGGACGAATAAATATATTTAGTTTATTTATATATCAAGGAATTAAATGGTTGAAAAATGGTGGCTATCTTGCTTATGTTGTACCGCCCTCTATGAATAATGGCGCCTACTTTTTAAAGCTTAGAAAATTTATTACTGAAAATACAAATATCGAATATTTACATATCCTTGATAATTCTAAAATTTTTCATGGCGCGCTACAATCCACCATGTTAATTATTCTTAAAAAGGGCACAAACAAAGGAAACTATTTATTCAAAAAAAATGGTATCTTAATTTTTAGCGAAAATGCTCAATATTTAAAAAAATCCTTTAAAAATAAATTAACCCTACATGATTTGAACTATCAAGTTAGAACAGGTAGGTTGGTCTGGAATCAAAATAAAGAGCTTTTAACAAATAATCCTAAAGAAAGCATACCCCTAATTTGGGCTCATAATATAACCTCTAATGGGCTCAAATTGCCGATAATTAATGAGAGGAAGCCTCAATATGTGAAAATAAAAAAATATGACATCGGACCAGCGATTGTTGTTAATAGGATTACGGGTTCAGTAAATTCAGCAAAATTAAAGGCAGCTATAATACCTGCTGAGATGAAATTTATCGCCGAAAATCATATCAATGTAATTTTCCCTCCTTCAAGACAAGAAAGGATAAATTTAAAAAATCGAGAAGAAATAAAATTCACTCTCGAAGATATAAAAAAACAACTTATATCTGATAAAAAATTAAAAGTTGTAAGAAATATTACTGGTAACACTCAAATCTCTAAAACAGAATTAGAAAAATTATTTCCCATAGATATTGATAGAGACTCTATTGATTCCGATTAGTTAAATCAAAAATATTTAAACAAGGTGTTTTAATTCCCTGCGCGATATTTTTCCAATGGTAGACAACTTGTAATAATGGTATGTCTCCTTTTTTAGTTATACCTATAATTTTACAATGAGTTTTCAATTTAGGAAATACTATTTTAAAACCTAAAAATCTTTTAATTATTTTTTGAATCTTATTACCAACATTCTCTTTTTTAATTAAAATTTTTCTTCCATCATAATTAACATAATAAACATATAAATTTTGTATTTCCTGAAAAAAATTATCTTTAATAATTAAATCCTTTATTTCTTCATCTTTATGTATACCCATTTCTAACAAAATAAAAAATCGTTTTATCATCTCTGGATCTTGCTTTTGTTTTTTTAAATAATTCAAATAAACAATTTTTTCTTTCCTGTCCTTAAATCTAATTTTATCTAATATATTTTTGGCTAAACCGTTATCTCCTTCTGCTAATTTTCTTAGATATCTTGCCTTCTCTTCCAATCTTATTTTTTTATTTTTGATGTTATTTATATTAGACGGATAATTTTTGTGTTTATTAAGTAATCCATCAACCCACGTATCGTGTCTTAATTCACTACGAAAATCACTCCAACTTTTAGGATCATTTTTAAACAAGCCACCATTTGTAAGAGCATTTTGACTAATATTTGCCTTGGTTCCTATCCCCGATTTTGTAGCGCTCATTTTTATTTCAATGTAAATCTCTTTGCCTGATGACAATTTTAATAATATATCACCAGTATTATCATAGCTGTTGCCTAAGTGTTGAGCTGTTACGATATTAGAATATTCCCTGCTTATAAAACCAGTCAACTCAACAACATATTCCCACCAAGGATTTTCTCTTAAACTTACTTCATCTATACCTTCTTTGTTTAATAAACTTACCAAAAATTTTTCTGCTTCCTCAATTAATTTTCTTTCATGTTTACCCATAAAAATTTATACTCACCCACCATACCACCTCCCACTACTTTTTTCAAGTAGTCGCTAAAATAAAAACCCCCTCATTTCGAGGGGGCTCTTGTGGTTATATTATTTTTTTATTCTACAACTATTGTGAGTGGCCCTACAATGGGTAGTGTAAGTGGCATTGCGATTTCTTCTAATGGGTATAATCCTGAACCAAAAGATTGGTTAGCGCAAATACCTAATTCAAGTACTGAAAGTACAGGTTCGTTTGTTATCGGGCCACCAGTAAGTTTGAATAATCTATTAGCAGCTCCAACAGGTCCTGTTACAACGGCTCCTGGTGGATACCCATTACCACCATATGGTGTCCCCTGGCAATCAAGTTCTATATAATATATTGGGTTTCCCCAAGGGCCCAGTGTGACACCACCTGGGTGTTGTTCAAATGTTAATATTATATCTTCATCAGATCGAAATGTTGCATACTTTGAACCTGATTCATCAAAAAACTTTACAATTAATCCAAGGTCCTGGTTATTACCATCAAATAGATGTAAATTTGTTCCTGGCTCGCCTTGGGGTCCTGTTTCACCTTGTGGGCCTTCTGGCCCCTGAGGTCCTTCAGGGCCTTGAATGCCCTGTTCACCCTGCGGTCCTGTTTCACCTTGGATGCCTTGAGGGCCTTCCTGTCCCTGCGGTCCTGTTGGTCCGGGAGGACCTTCTGGGCCAGGAGTTAAGACGATTTCTTCTATTTGTTCCTGTAAATCTTCGATAGTTTCCCAAAGCTCATTAAATGGCTGGCCATTGTTGGCTAAAGCGTAGTTTACAGAAAGCAAGAATACTATGGCAATAATGCCGATGGTTAGTTTTTTCATAGGGTTTTTGGGGTTAATTTGGGGTTAATTTTGAGCTTTTGTACCATACCACCTCCCGCTCAAAAAATCAACTATCGCTGACGACAATAAGTCAGTGGCTGGTTTGTGCCGGTTCGTGTCGTTTGTGACTTTAACAAAAACCCTCATCAACGACTCACGATACACGATCTACGATTTCACAAACTGCCCAATTTAGGTTAAAATACAATGGCTAATCGTCTGTTGTTAATAGGTAACGAAGCCAGTATCGTAAAGCGTTTAAGGGTTACATACGTTTAACGTAACCGATTTGACGATACGGGCTTCGTTACCGAACAACGCTAAACCAATATTCAAATACTCTAATAATCTAATATTCTAATAATCTAATGTTTATCCACTTACACACCCACAGCCATTATTCTTTACTCGACGGCCTGCCTAAAATCGACGAGCTGGTGGCTAAAGCCAAAGAATATAAGATGCCGGCTTTGGCCCTGACCGATCATGGAGTGATGTATGGCGTTATTGAGTTTTATCAAAAATGCCGCGAGGCAGGCATTAAGCCGATTATTGGCATAGAGGCTTATCTGACTGCAACTAGCCGCCACGAAAAAAATAAAAACGAAGAAAAGCCGGCCCATTTAATCCTTTTGGCTAAAAACCGGCAGGGGTATCAAAATCTTCTAAAACTCACGACCCTGGCCCATTTGGAGGGTTTTTATTATAAACCCCGAATCGACTGGGAGCTTTTGGAAAAATATCATGAGGGTTTAATAGCGCTAACGGCCTGCCTGCAAGGCGAGGTGCCCAGGAAAATTTTGGCCGGCAATGACAGCGAAATTTTAAAGCTGATTGATAAATATCAAAATATTTTTGGTTCAGAAAATTTTTATTTTGAACTGCAGCGCCATCCCAACATTCCCGAACAGGATGCGGTCAATAAAAAAATGATCGAACTTTCAAAAAAAATGGATATTGCCCTGGCCGCCACTAACGATGCCCATTATTTAAATCCGGATGATGCCGAAGCTCAAGATATTCTCCTGTGCATTCAAACTAAAAAAAAGCAGGAAGAAACTGACAGGATGACCATGATGGGTGAAGATTTTTCCTTCACTTCGCCTGAAAAAATGGCTAACGATTTTTCTTACTGCCCAGAAGCTTTAGCCAATACTTTAAAAATTGCCGAACAGTGCAATCTGCAAATTGAGCTTAATAAAATCCTTCTGCCCCACTTTGAAGTTCCAACCCAAAAATCTACTGATGACTATCTTAAAGAACTGTGCCAGCAAGGTCTCCAAAAACGTTATGGCCTCGATATTACTCCGGAAATACAAGACCGGTTGAATTATGAACTTTCAATCATCGTCAAAACCGGCTTTGCTTCTTATTTTTTGATAGTTCAGGATTTTGTCAACTGGGCTAAAAATAACGGCATCGTGGTGGGACCGGGCCGGGGCAGCGCCGCCGGCAGTTTAGTTTCTTACCTTTTGAATATAACCAATATAGATCCTATTAAATTCGCTCTAATTTTTGAAAGATTTTTAAATCCCGAAAGAATTACCATGCCCGATATTGATTTGGATTTTGCCGATACCGGAAGAGATGAAGTAATTAATTATGTCTCCCATAAATACGGACAGGACCATGTTTCGCAAATAATTACTTTCGGCACCATGGCGGCCAGGGCCGCCGTTAGGGATGTAGGGCGGGTTATGGGCATTTCTTATTCTTACTGCGACCAGATTGCTAAAATGATTCCGATGTTTATGGGGCTCGACCAGTCTATGGAAGCAGTGCCGGAGTTTAAAGCAATTTATAACGATGATCCCCAGGCCAAGAATTTAATCAATTTTGCCAAAAAGCTGGAAGGGGTAGCTAGGCACTCTTCCACTCACGCCTGCGGCGTCCTGATCACCCCCGAACCTCTGGACAACTTTGTTCCCCTGCAATACGCCAGCGCCGGCGACCAGTCAGTGGTTTCTCAATACTCGCTCCATCCCATAGAAGATTTAGGGCTGTTAAAGATGGATTTTTTAGGACTTAAAAATTTAACTATTATCGAAACCGCCCTGGAAATTATTGAAAAAACCGCTGGTTCGTCCCCCGAAGCTTTGGAAAAAACAAAGGAGGGCCAAAAAATTGATATCGATAAAATTCCGCTTGACGATGAAAAAACTTTTAAACTGCTGCAGAGCGGCCAGACTATCGGCGTCTTCCAGCTTGAATCTTCGGGCATGAGGCGGTATTTAATCCAACTGGAGCCGACTGACATAGAAGATATTATTGTGATGATTTCTCTTTACCGGCCCGGCCCCATGGAATTTATCTCCGATTACATTGCCGGCAAAAAGGGCCGCAAGACCATCACTTATCTTCATCCTAAATTAAAGCCGATTTTAGAAAAGACCTATGGCATCGCAGTTTACCAGGAACAAGTTATGGAAATTGCCAGACAGCTAGCCGGCTTTAGTTATGCCGAAGCCGATGTTTTAAGAAAAGCCGTAGGCAAGAAAATAAAATCTTTGCTGGTGGAGCAGGAAGAAAAAATAATTGCCGGCATGATAAAAAACGGGGTTAACGAAAGAATAGCCAGAAAAATCTGGGAATATATTCTGCCCTTTGCCAGCTATGGCTTTAACAGGGCTCACGCCGCTTCTTATGCCATGATCGCCTACCAGACAGCTTATCTTAAGGCCAACTTCCCGACCCAGTTTATGGCCGCTTTAATGACTGCTGACGAAGAAAATACCGACAGAATAGCCATAGAGATTGCCGAAGCAGAAAGAATGGGCATAGAAGTATTGCCGCCCGATATCAACGAAAGTTATACTATTTTCACTATGGTTATTAGCGAAGAAACTAAAGCCAAGCCCCGGATCAGATTCGGCCTCCGGGCCATCAAAAATGTCGGCGAACATATCGCTAAAGTTATTATTCATGAAAAAAAGACCAATGGTCCATATAAAAGCTTAGAAGACTTCCTCTTAAGAGTCCAGGATAAAGATTTAAATAAAAAATCATTGGAAAGCTTGATTAAAGCCGGCTGTCTTGATAAATTCGGCCAGCGCGAAGAAATGCTGGAAAATATCGACAGACTGCTTAAATTCGGCAAAAAGAGCAATCAGGACAGCCAGCAGGATCTTTTCAGCGGCACGGCTACGGCCGCTCCCCAGCTGATTTTGGAACCAACCGAACCTATTTCCAAACAGCAAAAACTCTCCTGGGAAAAACAGCTTTTAGGCGTTTACCTTTCCGAACACCCGCTAAAAGAAGTAGAAAAAATTCTGCCGCCAAATCTCACCCCTTTAAGAAAGCTGGGGACATTAGCCGGCAACAGCTTAGTTAAGGTAGCCGGCATTATTACCAAAATTCAAAAAGTTATTACCCGCAAAGGCGAGCCAATGCTTTTTGTGACTATCGAAGACAGCTCCGGCAATGTAGAGGTCTTGGTTTTTGCCAATGTTCTGGAGGCCAGCAGAGATTTATGGCAGGAAGATAAAATAGTGATTATTGCCGGCAAAATATCCGATAAAGACGGGGTGCCAAAAATTATTTGTGATAAAGCAAAAGAAGTTAAAACCAACCAATAAACCCCGCGCCTTCCTGCGGGGTATTTGAGGAAGGTGCGGGATAAACCCAAGTAACAAAATACAACTCATAAGTAACAAACAAATCGTTCGACTGAGTCGCTCGCGACGAAGTCTCAAATTACAATTTACAAATCTCAAACGTTTAAATTTTGGAGCTTGATTATTGTATCTTGTTTGTTTCTTGTCCCCGACTTGATCGGGGATTGTTTCTTGATTAGGGGGGGCTAGACAAAAATCGGCTGATTTATTATACTAAAAGTAATTATGGCCAGTAAAAAAGCTAAAAAGCAATCAATTACCGAAGATAAGGTGGTGAATTTAAAAAAAATTATTCAGCCCAGCTATCGGAATCTAATAATCGGCTTTGCTGTTTTGGCCGTTATTTTAGTAATGACTATTCTTTATTTTGCCTTATCGCAAGCCACCATTACTGTTACTCCTGTTTTCCAGGATCAGCCAACCGGCTTTGCCGTCCAAATTGTCGATAAAAATTTAGTTGAAGAAAAAAACTTAAGCTCTGGCCGGCTCTTGGGCGAAATAAAAGAAACTGTCGCAGAAGCCGCTCAAGAATTCTCCGCCACCAGCTTTCAGGTAACCGATGCTAAAGCCGGCGGCGCCATCACCATTATTAACAACTACAGCAATAATCAACCTTTAGTTGCCACGACCAGATTTTTGACTCCCGATAATAAACTATACCGCTTAGTCAGCGGAGTAACAGCGCCGGCCGGCGGACAGATTATGGCACAGGTTTTAGCTGACCAGGCAGGCGAAGAATACGAAATCGGACCAAACCAATTAACCATTCCGGGGTTATGGGAAGGCCTGCAGGATAAAATTTACGGAGAAACCCAGGGGTTTGCCAGACAAATCCAAACCAAATATGTAGTTACTCAAAATAACATCCACGAAGCCGCCGCATCTTTAAAAGAACAGCTAATTAACCAAGCCATGGCAGAACTGTCGCAAAACCTTTCCTCGCAGCAAAGTATTGCGCCCGCCGATTTAGTGGTGGAAATATTAAAATATACGGCCAGCGCCGAACCGGAAACAGAAACCGAAAAATTCTCCATCGCTATGAGCCTGGGCATTAAGGCGGTTATTTTTGACCGGCAAAAATTAGAACAAACCGCTTTAAACGACCTGCCCGACATCTACCAGCAAAACGATTTTCTTATTAAAGTAAATCCGGAAAGTTTAAATTACGAAGTAACTCTGCTTGACGAAAACGCCGAAAACCTGATAGCCCAAGTTAAAGGCAGTTATATTATCTCTGTGGCCAATGTTCAAATTGACAAAACAGCCCTCAAGGGCCTGGCTAAGCCGGAGGCGGAAAAATATCTAATGAGTTTGGGCAATATCGAAAAAGTTTCTATCCGCCTGCCGTTCTGGACCAGATATTTGCCGACCCTGGCCGACCACATTGATATTCGGATAAAACAGTAATGATAAAGCAGTAATTGACAATCTTTAAATAACCAATTATACTTAAAAAGTCAGAACGATTGAATCGTTTACCAAACGATTATCCTTAATTGGTTCGATGCCCCGCAAGGGTATCGCTAAGTTCTTAAAAACAATTTGGTGAGTGGTCGCTAGTTTAAGTGACAAATCAGGTGGAACCGCGGAGAAAAAAATTCCTTCGTCCTGAATTTACTAAAATAAAGTAGATTTATTGACGAAGGAATTTTTTGATAGAGTATTTGAATATTTGATTATTTGAGTATTTTCCGCCAAAGGCGGATGCGCCTCTGGCGCAGACTATTTGAAAAAACAAATATTCTAATAGTCTATCAGTCAAATAATCAATTAATCTATTATCTAATATGAAACAAGAAAAACAATTAGAACCTATCCGCCATTCCCTGTCTCATTTAATGGCTATGGCAGTTTTAAAAAAAATTCCTCAAGCAAAATTGGCCATTGGCCCGGTTATTGCCGACGGCTTTTATTATGATTTTGACCTGCCGGCAGAAGCCAAAATAACCGAAGCTGATTTTCCTAAAATTGAAAAAGAGATGAAGAAGATGATTCAAGGGAATCTAAAATTCAAAAAATTCGACCTGCCGAAAAAAGAAGCCCTTAAAAAAGCCAACGGGCCTTACAAAAAAGAGCTGGTTAACGATTTGCCTAAAGGTGAAAAAATCACTTTTTATGAATCCGGGGATTTTACTGATCTCTGCGCCGGCCCGCATGTAAAATTCACCAAAGAAATTAATCCCGATGCTTTTAAACTGACTAAAATTGCCGGCGCTTACTGGCGGGGCGATGAAAAAAATAAAATGCTGACCAGAGTTTACGGCGTGGCCTTTGAAGCAAAAAGGGAGCTTGATGAATATCTTAAAATGATGATGGAAGCCGAAAAACGGGACCACCGCAAGCTGGGCAAAGAACTGGGGCTTTTTATTATCGATCCTCTGGCCGGTTCCGGACTGCCGCTGTTTTTACCCAAAGGCGCTATTCTGCGCGACCAGCTGATGAAATATCTGCAAGAAGAGCAAACTAAAAGAGGTTATCAGTATGTGACCACGCCTCATATAGGCAGGCTGGACCTTTATAAAACTTCCGGACATTATCCTTATTATAAAGACAGCCAGTATCCGCCCTTTAAAATTGATAAAGAGGAATTTCTGCTAAAGCCGATGAACTGCCCCCACCATATTTTAATTTATAAAGCCAATAAACACAGTTACAAGGAACTGCCTATTCGGCTGGCTGAATGCGGCATGGTTTACCGCTACGAAAAATCTGGTGAGTTAACTGGCCTGGTCAGGGTTAGAGGTTTTACTATTGATGACGCTCATATCTTTGCTACCGAACAGCAAATTGCCAGTGAATTTTTGAAAGTCACCGATTTGGTCATGACCATCTTTAAAGTTTTAAATTTTACAGATTACCGTGTAAGGATTGGCACTAAAGAGCCAAAAAGCAAAAAATATGTCGGCGATGATAAAATCTGGCAAAAAGCGGAAAAAATAATAATTGAAGCTGTGAAAGATAAATTCAAATATACTATCGAACAGGGCGATGCCGCTTTTTACGGGCCCAAGCTGGACTTTGTGGTTAAAGATGTTTTAGGCAGAGAATGGCAGCTGGGCACTGTTCAGCTTGACTTTAACCTGCCGGAAAGATTTAATCTGACCTATACCGACAATCAGGGCAAAAATAAACAGCCGGTCATTATCCACCGCGCGCCGTTTGGCTCTTTAGAAAGATTTATTGGCATTTTGATAGAACACTTTGCCGGCGCTTTTCCGCTCTGGCTCTCCCCTGTTCAGATTAAGATTGTTTCCGTTGGTTCGGACCACAAAAAGCATTGTGAAAAATTAGCTGATAGGTTCAGGCGACAAAACTTGCGGATCGAAACTGATTTAACCAACGAAACCGTAGGCAATAAAATCAGAAAAGCAGTTAACGAAAAAATTCCTTATATTCTGGTCATCGGCGACAAAGAAGTAGAATCAGGAAAATTGACGGTTCGAGTCAGGGGCCAGGAAAAACTTCTGGAAATTGCCTATGATAAATTTGCGGAGCATGTTGAAGCATTGATTGCCAAAAAATCTTTAAATTTATAAAAATCGCGGAACAGAAGGCCTAGCAACAGCGCTTGGCCTTCTTTTTGATATCCGCAAAATATTTTTAAAGTTGAAATAATTTCCTAAAATTATTGTATTAATTGCATGGGAAAATTCGCTAAATTAACAATGTTATCTATGGCTCTGTATAGTGTTCCCCTTGTCAAGACAGTAGTATTGGGTGTATTTGGTGGATTTTTAGTTAGTTAGTTATTTAAAAATTATTTGGCAAAATATATTTGTGCTGGAGTTTTGTAATCAAGCGATTGATGTCTTCTTTTCTCGTT
>JAHISB010000044.1 GCA_018818425.1 Patescibacteria group bacterium | reverse complement strand
AACTAATTAACAAACAATATCATATTGTCTATAAGGACGAAAGGAGCTATCGCGAGCTGTTTAAAAAGGCGGGGTTTTCCTTTCATAAGCCAAAACCAGTAGATTTTCGTCAAGACCATGAGAAAATTAAGGCCTTTAAGGGCGCTTTAAAAAAAACTTACAAAAGCACAAAGATTCGGTTCTCTTGGTAGAAGATGAAATGAGCTTGAACCAAGAGACCAAGACCAAGAATATCTGGTACTTTAAAGGACAGGAACCACTAATTGAAGCCAAAAGGAAAGGCCAAAATCAGAGTTTTTACGGCGCTTTAAATCTTAAGACCGGCAAAGAGACGGCTATAACCGTCAAACGGCAGAATAGTAAGGCCAGTATTGAATTTTTAAAGAAACTGGGGAAAATTTATCAAAACAGAAAGATTTTCTTAATCTGGGACAATGCCAGCTGGCACAAATCCAAGCTGATCAAAGCTTTTCTAAAAACCACTAAGCGATTCACTTTAATGAATTTCCCGCCTTACACCCCCGAGTTTAATCCTCAAGAGCGGATTTGGAAAGCTTTAAGGCAAAATGTTACTCATAACCGTTTTGAAAAGGACTTTGATGTTTTAATAAAAGATTGTTTGAAATATCTAAATCGCAACAATTTTAAATCTATTAAATTTGAAAGTTTGTTTGGTCGGGATTAGAGTCCGACCACTATAGTATAATTGATTAATTGTATAATAGTCTAATAGATTAATTGTTACTATCTTCCAATGATTCAATTAGACAATTAATCAATTATTCTATTATCTAAATGAAACGAAAAACCCTAAAAACAATCTGGATCCTCCTGGCGGCGATGATCATTATTTCGATGTTAATTTGGACTCTGGGAGCGCTGTATTATTAATATACTAAAAAAACCGGGTTTCTGCTAGTCAAAAATATGGCTCGGTTTTTATATTTTCTTAACAATCCCCTTATTAGCATCAACTTCCACCATATCACCGTCCTTTAAAACTTGAGTAGCGATTTTGGTGCCGATGATGCAGGGGGTTTTTAGTTCACGGGAGACAATGGCGGCGTGAGATAAAAATTCTGATATTCAATTATTCAATATCCGAATAGTCAAATAATCTATCGCTTAAGCACCGCCATAAACGCTTCTTGAGGAATATTAACTTTGCCTGCTTTCATCATTTTCTTTTTGCCTTTTTTCTGTTTTTCTAAGAGTTTGCGCTTTCTGGTGACATCGCCGCCATAAAGTTTAGCCGTTACATCTTTTCTCACGGCCGACAAACGGTCGCCGGCCACAACAGCGCCGCCCACCGCGGCCTGCAGTTTAACCACAAACATCTGCTTGGGCAATGTTTCCTTTAAGGCTCTGATGATTCTTTTGCCTGCTTGATGAGCTTCTTGTTGATAAACGATTGTGGAAAGGGCTTCAACCGGTTCTTCGGCCACCAAAATATCCATTCGGACGACATCGGCCGGCCGATATTCCAAAAATTCGTAGTTGAGCGAGGCATAGCCGGATGATACGCTTTTTAGATTATCGTAAAAATCAACCAAAACAGAAGCCAGTGGAATGTCGTAATGAAGTATGGCCCGGTTTTCCTCTAAATATTCAATATTCAAATATTCGCCTTTTCTTTCCTGAATCAGCTTCATAATAGCGCCAATATATTCTTTGGGAGTTACGACATCGATTCTAACAAAGGGCTCTTCAACCGAGACGATTAAATTTTGTTCCGGCAGTTCCTGCGGGCTGTGAATAATAATTTCCTGGCCGTCTTTTTTATTAATTTTATAGGCCACCGACGGAGTAGTAATAACCAAATCCAAATTATATTCCCGCTTTAATCTTTCCTGAAAAATTTCCAGATGCAAAAGGCCTAGAAAGCCGCAACGGAAGCCAATGCCCAAAGCCGGCGAATTCTCCGGTTCGTAAAATAACGAAGCATCGTTGAGCTTGAGCTTTTCGATGGCTTCTCTAAGCTCGTGGTATTCATCGCCCTCCTGGCAAAAAATGCCGGCAAAAACCATGGGTTTAACCTCCTTATAACCGAGTAATGGTTTGGCCTGATCTTTGACGGATGATATTGTATCGCCGACCCTGACTTCTTCTAAATTTTTAAGGCCGGTAACCATATAGCCGATTTCGCCGGCAGATAGCTTGTCTAATTTTTGATAATCGGGGTTAAAAAAGCCGACTTCCAAAACTTCCGATTCAGCGCCGGTGGCTAAAAACTTAATCTTATCATCAGCTTTTACCAGGCCGCTGACCATCCTGACATAAGCCACCACGCCTTTATACTCGTCGAATTCTGAATCAAATATCAAGGCCTGCGCTTTATCTGAGGCGATTCCTTCAGGGCTCGGGGTATTGTTAATTATTGCCTGAAGAACTGATTCAACATTTTTTCCGGTTTTGGCCGAGACTTCAATTATCTCTTCCTCGCCGCAGCCCAGCAAGCTAACCAGTTCCTTTTTAACTTTTTCCGGACGAGCGGCCGGCAAATCTATTTTATTAATGACTGGAATAATAGTCAGATTTTGTTCCAGAGCTAAATAAAGATTGGCCACTGTTTGGGCTTCTACTCCTTGGCTGGCATCCACTAATAAAACAGCTGCTTCCACAGCGGCCAGTGATCTGGAAACTTCGTAGGTAAAATCAACGTGACCTGGGGTATCGATAAGATTCATCTGATAGCCCTGATAATGCATCCTGACCGGCTGAAGCTTAATGGTAATGCCGCGTTCGCGCTCTAAATCCATTCTGTCTAAAACCTGGTCTTTCATCTTGCGCTTATCAACGGTATTGGTAATTTCCAAAAATCTGTCAGCGAGCGTTGACTTGCCGTGATCAATGTGGGCAATGATGCAGAAGTTACGGATGTTGTTCATAAAATAGATTTACTTGAATTATTTGAGTCCTGCCTCGCCGACCTGTCCGCCGTAGCTTTAGCGAAGGAGGAAGCATCGAGTGAGTGTAACGAATTGAGAGGCGTAGGCGGGTGATCAATGTGGGCAATGATGCAGAAGTTACGGATTTGATTCATAATTGATTATGAGTAATAGATAAAATTCTAAGCACTAAATACTAAACTCTAAATAATATCAAAATTCAAAATCCTAATGTTCAAAACAGTGTTAAGCTAAAAAAATGTTGATATTTAATGTTTTGGATTTAGATTATTTTCCGCCATGAGCCATAGGCCATCGGCCATTTGGCCGAAAGGCGGATCAGTCTTGGGTTGAGGATTTTGATATTATTTAGGATTTAGCCGTTAGGATTTTTTTATTATCGGCTCTAAATGCTTCTGAAAAAACCTCTTCACCATAACAATCTCCTCACAATTGGTAAAGAAGCTGATAATTAAATAAATCACTATGCCGACGATGCCGGCCGCTAAACCCTGAATAAAAACTCCCGCAAAAGTGCGCATATTAACTAAATCGGCCATAACTCTAAGCATAAAATAAACCCCGGCGCCGGCTATCAAAGAATTAAGGCTGATTTTAAAAGTAGACCAGATGATTTTTTTATCATCAAGATAGCCCAAACGAAGCCTTAAAGCCATAGTTAAAGCAATCATGTTTAATATAGAAGCTATGGAAAAAGCCAAAGCCAAACCCTCCACGCCCATCCTGGCGCCTAAAAAATAAGAACCGGCAATGTTAACTACCATAGCGGCCAAACTGATGATGACCGGTGTTTTGGTATCTTCCAAAGCATAAAAAGAGCGGGCCAGCATGGGAATGGTGCTTTGGGCGAATAAAGAAATAATAAACCAGCCCAAAGCTTGAGCCGTATAATAGGTATCGGACCAGTCAAAATTGCCGGCGCCCAAAATTACCCTGACAATCTGGGCTCTTAAAAGGAGGATAAACACCGAAACGGGAATAATCAGAAATAAAATTCTTCTGAAATGAACAGAAAATATTTTTTTAAATCCTTCGCGGTCGCCCAGGCCTAAGGCTTCGCTAAATACGGGAAAGGCGGCAATGGCCAAAGAAACGCCGAAAATGGAAATGGGGAAACTCTGTAAATTATTGGCTAAGTTAAAAATAGCCACGCTGCCGGCTGCCAGGGTGGAAGCAATTATAGTAATAACAATCTGATTAATCTGATTGCCGGCCAGCCCCACGGTTCGCGGGACCATTAGCTTTAACACTTTTTTAACTTCTGCAGTCGCTTTAAAAGACCAGTGGTATTTCCAGCCAGATATTAATACTTCCGGCAGCTGGATCAGCAGGTGCAATACCGAGCCTAAAACAACGCCCCAAGCCAGTCCGGCTACGCCGTATAATTTATAAAAAACAGTAATGCCGAATACTATGCCCAGATTGTAAAAAACCGGCGCCAAAGAAAAACTTAAAAATCTTTTTAAAGAATTGAGGATGCCTCCGATAACATTGCTGATGCCAAAAAAAACAATGCTAATAAGCATTATCCTGGTTAAATTAATTGTCTGAACTAGCTTAGCGCCGCTGAATCCCGGTGTGATAACAGCAACAATCTGCGGCGCTAAAACAAAAACTGCTATGCCGACCAAAACCAAAAACATTACCAAATAATTCAATACTGCATTAGAAAGCTTTAAAGCTTCTTCTTTATTTTTAAACCAAAGCTTGGTAAAAACCGGAATAAAAGCAGAAGCCAGTGCGCCCAGAACCAAAGTATTAAAGATTAAATCCGGCAATCTAAAAGCCGCATAATAACTGTCAAGAATATCGCCGGCGCCAAAATAAGAGGCCAGCAATCTGTCTCTAACTAAGCCGAGTATTTTACTGACAACAGAAAAAGTGGCAATAAGCACAGCTCCGCCCGTGACGGTAGTAATCAGTTTATGCCAAAAGACTTTAACCATAAATTTAAATAATACCTCAATATATTCATGAGGTTAACGCCCTGATTATAGCATTTTTTTTATTTTTTGTGAAGTAAAAAATGCCTCTTTCGTTTAAGGGCATCTCTGGCTGCAAATTTTTTATAAACCAAAAAGCTGCGCTCTAGAAAATTGCGTGAATTATAGAACTTTGAGGAGAGAGATTTTTTTCGTTGAGTAAAACTCGACGAAATAAAGTTTTATAATCCAGCTTCTAAAAACGCAGCTTTTTATCCACCAAACGGATTGATGAACTATCTATATAATATCATATTTACCGGCGCTGACAAACACTGGCCACGCAGACATTCACTGACTAACGCTGACCGCTGACAAATTAGTGTTTGCGGTTCGCGAAAGTCAGCGCGGTTCGCGCTTGCCCGCTGAAGCTTTAGCGTAAGCGGGTGATCAGTGTTCTTTTAAAAAACAATTACTGGAGGGCGAAACGGAAAATTAGATAGCGATTTTTCAGTCATGAAAGAGACCCGACCGAAAAAGAAAGCTAAATGATTTTCCTTAAAAGCCTCCTATGTTAGCATGGGAAGCTCTCTCCCTCCAATAACTATTTTTTATTAAAAATAACAAATAATTAACGGTCAGTGACAAAATTCTATTCATCCTTCTTACAAGAAAAGAATTGAGGATGAGATTAGGTAAGGCCTATAATAAATTTATTAATAAGTGCCCCCTAAAATACTCTCTCCCCAATTCCCTCCCCATAAAAATGAGAGGGATTAATTTAAAGTTCTCTCCCCGATTTTTAGTTTAATAAAGTATTATAGCATACTTTAATAATCTTGTCAAGCATAAAATAAAAAAATAGCCATTTTTTTATTACTTTTTGGCTAAAATTAGCAAAATAATTTAATTTTAAGATATTCTATAAACCTATTAACTTGTCCACCAAAGATATTGGATCAGCCTCATATATTATTTTTGCCCCTGTTTCTTTGCCTAAATTTTTTAGAAGAACCTGAATGGCTCCATCGGCCGCTCCCCCGCTGTTTTTTAAAATGCCTATCTTCTTTCCTAAATCATAAGCAATAGTGAATTCATTCATGGTGCCGGTCCGGCCGCTGATAAAGATGGCGGCATCTATTTCGGCGACCGAAAACACATTTCTATATTTTCTGCAAATCAAAGGATTGTCAGCATAAATAAAATCCTTTGGAATAAAAATCAGCTTGGTAAATCCTTCGGTGGGAAATTTATCTTTTTGAATATGAGCATTCAAATTGACTGCCGGAGAAAAGCCAAGGCATTCGCCGCCGGCTTCTTGAGCGCCTAAAACCGCTTCGTAAGGCAGGCCGGGACAAGCTCCGGTGACTAAAGTATGCCCTTTAACAGCGATTTGCCTGCCGATTGCTCCGGCTTTTTTATTTAGTTCAGCCGGAATGGAGCCGGCTGCCGAACCATAAACACCGATTTTCATAAAAATATTAATATGTTTAGTAGTCAGCTACTTCAATTTTGGCTAAGTCTTCGTTGCTGATGCCTAAGCTTAACGAACGCATCAGCCAATAAGCGGCCGGGCCGTTTTTCATATAGTAGCGCTTGTTGTCCGCCGGATTAACATACCAGGCCTGGCCAACGTTTTCCACCTGCAGCAGTATTCTGCCTTTAACTGAATTGGCTAAATTAGCATCAATGGCCATTTTGCCGCTGCCCTGCGGATTATAGCCGTTATTTATTTCTTGTCCGTCCAGATAACCGTCGCCGTCGGAATCGGGATTATTTTTTTCTGTGCCTAGGCCGTCTTCCAACAGATCGAATAAACCGTCGTTATCGGCGTCTGCTTCCGAACCGTTTAAATTTTCTGCCAGGCCGACAGGAATTTTTGCTAAATCAGCATTAGTGATTCCCAGGCCTAAATTAGTCATTAAAACAAAGGCGGCTCCGCCGTCCGCTAAATAAATTCTTTTACCGTCTAAAGGATTAACATACCAGGCTTCGCCATTGGCTTCGACCTGTAAAAGAATCCTGCCTTTTAGCTCCGCCGCTAAACTTTGGCCGGATTCCGCGGGCGATTCAGCTTCCGGTTCTTCGGGCGGCGGCTCTAACTCTTCCAGATTGTAAAAACGGCAATTGTCTGAAATATTATAAAATCTCACTTTGGAATTTAATTGAAAATCTTTTTTAGAAGTGCCGGGAATCAGATACTCGCCGTCCTGGCAAGCTTGCGTAAGTTTGACAAAAGGAATAGCGACTTCTTCGCCGATATTATGCCAGCCTTTTAGATTGGCTGTGACTCCGATAGTGGCCGCGCAATCGGCCACGAGCTCCGGCATAAAATTACGTTCGGGGCAAGAGCCATCGCATTCCGGATACGGCTGACATTCGCCGGAATTATAACTCTGGCCGCAGGCCACGGCCGTTACATAACCCTCGATGGCAAAATCAGCTTCGCCTAATAGTTCTTCGCCATTACAAAAAAAAGGATTTGCCTGAACTAAACCTGTTAGCGCCAACCAAAGAAATAAAACTGCGCTAAATAACCTTAATAATTTAGATTTCATATTCTACCTTTGGCCGATCAGAACGCCGTAATAATGGTCAGTATTTAATAATGTATTGAATTTAACTTCGTTATTAACCACGGCTGGCTGACCAGCCGCAGTTCCGCCGGACCAGTTTATTTTCAGGTTTTTATCAAGATACAGCTGGCTGGAAAAAACAGTCTGGTTTCTGCCGGACTGGCTCTGAACCAAAAGACTGTAGGGCTGGCTTTTTTTCTTGGATAGCCAGGAAGCTGAAGAAAAATCCAAGCTAAAAGGCAGGCGGTAAGAAAAAGTGATGGTCTTAGCTTCGCCCGGCTCAACCATCAGCCAGTTGCCAAAAACGGTCTTGCCAAATTCTGAATAAACATCGGTATTAGTTTTGGCATCCTTAGTTATTTGTCCGCTGATGGTTAACAAATCCTCATCTTGATGGTAGCCTTCATAAACTTCTTTAAATAGTTCAGGATCAATGACATCGTAACCGGTAACTTCTAAAATCTGGCTGCCTAAAGGAACATAAACTCTGATATAAGAATTATTCTGAACTTTTTCAAAAACATCATCCGGGCTGCCCCGGTGGGTCCGGGTGATGGCCACGGTATCGATAAGCGAACCGTCGGGCTGAAGATAGGCGTAATGGTTAATTTTCTGCTCAACCACCGCATCGGATTTGCCGCCGGCAATATTCTGGTTGACCACCAATAAATAATCCCGCTGGCTGTTTAATACCTGGCCGGCCCACTTTTTTTCCTCAACCTGCTTTTGCAGTTCCTCGTCTAAAAAATAGAACTGAATTTCCTTTTCGGTCAGGGCCTGATTAAGGGTAAGCAATAAAGGCAGGGTCTGATCGGTGGGAATTTCCAAAAGTTTTTCTATAATGATGGGCATTAATTCGGCAATAATCTTTTTAGGCCGGTTTTCTGCCCTATCGTATTCAAACTCTACTTCGTGCTGCAAAGCCAAAATTACCGTTTCCGGAGTCAGCAGCTGATTATAATCCGGCATCTCGATATCACCCACTATTTCCAACAGCTTTGGCAACAACGAAGCATTAAAAGTAATTACTCCGTCTACCGTGGGCCAGCCCGATTTTTCCCAGAACCAGGTTATTTTTTTAGCAGAAGTGGGAAAATCCGGCCACCAGTTAGCATCCCACGCCATCCAAGGAGTGCCTAATAAATGCATGGGAGCCGGGGCGATAATCTTTTCAAAAAAATCGCCTTTCAAATCGTAAAGCCCGCCGGACGGAACCTCCAGATTGGTGATTTCGCCTTTTTTAAGGTCTACCAAAGCAGCGCTGCCTAAAAAGCCGCCCGTAGCTCTTAATTCGTTATTGTTCTGAAATAAAAACAGGTATCGTTTAGGAACTTGGTGGCCTAAAACATTTAAACTAAATTTGATAAAATTTTGAGTGGCTTTTAAGCCGGAGGAAAAATCCGGCAATTTATTCTGAACCTGAATAAAATAATCCCGGTATTGTTCAGGAATAACTTTGGGCTGAACTTCTAAAATATAATCGCTGGCCAAATTTACTTCCTCTTGGGCGTTATTTAAGGCCAAGTTAATTAAAGAAAGGTTATCGGTAATAGTTTGCTGAAAATCCTCGCTTTGCTTAATTTGATTCAAAACGGTGGTTAAATTGCCGGCCGCTTTAGTCAGATGTTGTCCTGCTTTTAAAAGACTCTCCCCCGACTTAATTAAATCCCCCGTGGCCGGCAGATTTTTGGCAATCTGAATTAAGGTTTGATTATAAGATTCTAAATTCTCTTGAGCTAAATTAAAGTAATTGCTGGCCGATAAAAAATAGTTGCCGGCCTCCAGCCAATCAGCTTGGCTAGCCGCCTGGGCGCCTAACTCCAGATCGCTTAAAGCGTTTTCGCTGATGCCCAAAACCTGTCCTTTGGTTATTTCTAAATGCTGATAAAAAAACAGGGCTCTGATGGGCAAAATTAACAACAAGGCCACCAGCATAAAATTTAAAGTTGTTTTAATGCTCAGTATCCAAGAAGATTTAATAGAAGCCGGAGAATCTTTAGAACGATTTTTTAAACTGGTTTTTAGGTTAATCCATTTATCAACAAACCATTTAGTCAGCTTCTCTTTTTTAATCAAAGTTGTTTTGGGAATAGTCAAAGCAGCATCAAAAATTTTAAATTCATCAAAATTAACCCGGGCCGCCTCTAACTTTTTGGATTTAGCCGGCTGAAGCGCTTCGGTTTCTTTAAAATCTTCCTTTTCTTTTTTTAAATCTAATTGATGAATAGAGCCGGAAAATTTAACCATTTTCTCCCGTTTAACCTGTCCTTGCTTATTTAAAGAAATTTGTATCTGATTAGAGGGCAGAATTCCCTTAAAACTGCCGGCCCTGCGCTCTCCTAAAATTAATTTATCTAAATCATTAATTATCGGTTCAATATTTGAAAACGGCTGTTCTGCCTTTTTAGCCGGCAACTTATCTGAATAATTTATTTGTTCATTAACTAAAAAACTGTCAAGCGATAAACTGGCTTGATCGGTTAATTTTTCTTCAATGTTTTTGGCTGAAGACGGATTAAAAACAGCAGACTTGTTCACAGAACTTCTTTTCTTTTTTGTTGTTTTCTTAGTTGAGGTTTTGGGGGCTATTGGGGCTATTCTTTTTTTTCTCGATTCTGTTTTATTTTTTCCGCCAAAGGCGGATTGGCCTTTAGCCAAACTTTTTATAGTTTTTTTCATTGGGGAAAAGTTATTTCAACGACATAATTATAACACAAATAAGCTAAAATCACCAAATTAAAAGAACTAAGAACCAAACAATTTTCAAAATAAAAAACAAAATATCTTATTTCGGTTCTTTTGATTTGTTTGCCTGCCCTGAGCGAGTTGAGCTTTGCTCAACGAGTCGAAGGGGCATTTTTAATTTTGGTTCTTGGATATTTTATATAAATTAATTGTCTCGCTGGCCATCTTCTCCCAGCTGAATCTTTTGATATTTTCTAAACCGCGATTAATGAATTGCCGACGAAAATTTTCATCAGTTAAAACCGATTTTATTTTTTCCAGCATTTCTTCTTCGTTTTCAGGATTAAAATAAACTGCTGAATCTTTTAAAACTTCCGGCAACGAGGAGCGATTCGAAGAAACCACCGGCGCTTGGTGGGCCTGGGCCTCTATCGGCGGCAGGCCAAAGCCCTCGTATAATGATGGAAAAACATATAGAATTGATTGCTGATATAAGCCGGCTAATTCACTTTCCGCCACATAACCGGTAAATATTATATCCGGACAATCACCTGCCAGCTTTTGGATTCTCTGATAAAAAGAATCCAGGTCGCCGACAAATATCAATTGATATTCACAATTCTGATTTAATTTTTTAAAAACCCTAACCAGTCTTTCTAAATTTTTGTGAGGATAAGCGGCGCCCACATATAAAAGATAGGGCTTACAGATGCCGAACCTTGATATATCAGCCGCCTCTTTGTGAGTTTCCAAAAAATAACCTTCGTAAATAATTTTGATTTTGCTGTCAGAAATTTGAAATTGGCTGACAATATCACCTTTAACAAAGTTTGACGGCACAATAATTTTTTCTGATTTTTGAACGGCATGATTCAAAACTCTGTCAAACCCCTTGAGCTTTAATTTGTATTTCCAATTTGGCAGATTAGTGGCTCTGGAATTAGGAAAATGCTTAATAATTAAATCGTGGATCGTAACAATAAATCTCCGATTATACGCCAGGGGCACATTAAAATGAGGAAAATGCATTAAGTCAACTTTTTCCTTTTTGATGACCAGCGGAACTAAATACTGTTCCTTAAAACTATACCACCGAACGTTAAGCAGAACTTTTTTAACTCTCTGATTATTAGAATTGAAAGAATCAAAATTTTCTGAAGCCAAAAAAACCACATACTGATTATTATCATCAGCTTTAGCTACACCGTCAACTAATTTTTGCACGTAACGCCCCAATCCGCGATGTTTGGTGCCGTAGAGACGTGCGTCGATGCCTATTTTCATAGGATAATAGATTATTTGGATAATTGAATAATAGAATCATTGAATCATTGGCAAACAGCAACAATTAACCAATTATTCAATTTGCCTAAAAACCTCTGCCATTTTTTTAGCGCTTGTTTGCCAGTCAAATTTTTTAACCTGCTCATAGCCCTTGTTGATGAGGTTCTGACGCAGCTGACTACTAGTCAATATTTGATTAATGGCTAATGAAATCTCATTGATATTATATGGGTCGACAAGGAGCGCGGCATTGCCAACAACTTCGGGCAGTGATGAATTAGCCGAAGTTATCACCGGACAGCCGCAACTCATCGCCTCGAGAGGTGGAAAGCCAAAGCCCTCGTAAAACGACGGCCAAACAAGGGCTTGAGCCATTTTATAAAAAGCGAATCTGTCATCTGGTTTAATATAGCCGATAAAATGAATTCTGTTTTTTAGCTTTGACTGATTAGCTTTTTGATAAATTCTTTTATAAAGCCAGCCCTGGCCGCCGGCAATAACTAAATCAACATCAATTTGATTCAAAGATTTAAAGGCCTGAATTATCCCCTCTACATTTTTTCTTGGCTCCAAGGTTCCTAAAAATAAAATAAATTTATTCGGCAGATTATACTTTTGCTTGATTGAAATTAGATTATTGGCCTTAGGTTCTGCGCTAACGGCTGAATAAATAACTTCAATCTTGTCTTGAGGCAATTTATAAAGTTCAATTAAATCATTTTTGGTATTGGCTGAAACAGCGATTATTTTATCAGCAGACTTTAACTTTTCCGATAAATCTATCAGCTTATGCCACCAGCGCATCTTGGGACTATAAGCCCAGGGCAGCCGGATAAATGATAAATCGTGGATAGTTATTATAGTTTTTGACTTATGGCTGACTTGCCAAAAATTAAGGTTAGGAAACCAAAAAATATCTGTCCCGCCAAGCAATTCGTCTAAACAGGGTCCTTTAAAGTATTTTAAAGAAAAATTCAAAAATTTGTTGGGCCAGCGATGATAATGCAAGCTGACATTTGGATAATTTTTAAACTCCTGAACCTGCTTAATCTGCCGGCCAAAGCCCTGGTTATAAAACAGCTTGTATTGAGTGCCAGTATTTTCTTTAAACAGATGGTTTAAAATCTCCCAAGTATAAATACCAATGCCGGTAAGCTGGCTGATAACAAAAGTTCTGATATCTATGCCTATGACCATAATAGATTCATTCTATAAAATTGACTAAATAAAGCAACCCCGCCTCTCGACTGCGCTCGAGGCGGGGGCAGGCCCCTGTATATCAACAATAATGATTATTTATCCTTGCAGCCGCAAGCGCAACCTTCATCGCAATCACAGCAATGGCAGCAAACCCCATCCTGACAACTGCATTTAGTATCATCAGTTAAGGGCATAGTGCATTTGGTACAAGTGTCCATATGTTTTATAAATTAATGATTAAAATCCCCAGTTGAGGTGATTTTCATTATATCATTAAAATTATTGTTTGAAAATATCGCTCACGGATAATCACTGGCAGTTCACTGATAGCGCACAGATGGTTCACTGATTATTTATATCTGTGTGTTATCTGCGGGTTATCTGTGCGCCATCAGTGTTTTATCAGTGTTTTGCCGGAAAATTCCTGCCAGCTCTGGCTGACAAAATCGTTTATTTTTTGCTGAAAAATTTCTTTATCAAAATTCTCGGAATGTTTTTTAATTTTTATTGGATCAAATTGATCCAGTTCGCGATTAAATCTGATGACTGTATCGGCCAAGCACTCCCAGGTTTGTTCAATAAAAAACCGGCCGGTTTCGTTTTCTATGACCGTTTCTAAGGCGCCGCCCGATTTATAGGCGATGACCGGCCGTCCGCAGGCCATGGCCTCGACCACAGCAATGCCAAAATCTTCCTCTTGAGGATGGATAAAGGCCCTGGCTCTGGCTAAGACTTTGTTTCTTTCCTGATCGGGTAATTCACCCAGAAACTCAATGTTACTTTTGGCCATTTTTTTAAGATTGGCTTCCTCTTCGCCGCTGCCGATTATTTTTAACGGCATGCCCAGCTGATTAAAGGCCTTAATGGCTATATCCACCCTTTTGTAAGGACGGAGCCGTGAAACAACTACATAATAATTTTCGATTTCCAAAGAAATCCGAAACTGCCCGGTATCGACAGGCGGATAGATGACCGTTGATTCCCGCTGATAATATTTTCTGATTCTCTTGGCCACAAACTCGGAATTGGCAATAAATTTATCGACTCGCTGGGCGGCAATGTGGTCCCAGATCCGCAGTTTGTTCATAATCAGCGGCAGGATTTTTTTAATAATCTTGGGCTGCTTAAGCTCCTCGACATAGTTATGGGCGTCGGACCATAAATAGCGGGTCGGTGAATGGCAATAGCAAATATGCAAAGTGTTGGGCGGAGTGATTACGCCTTTGGAAAAGGCCGAGGATGAGGAAATAACAATATCATAACCAAAAAAATTCATCTGCTCCCAGGCAATAGGCATCAGCCACAAATACCATTTAAAATGATTTTTGCCAAAAGGCAGTTTTTCTAAAAACGAAGTTTTAATGTCTAAATCTTTAAACAAACCGGCTTTCTCGGGGTTATGAATCAAGGTATAAACCGGACTCTCCGGAAACATATTATGCAGTTCCAAAAGCACCCGCTCGGCCCCGCCAAGCTGGAATAAATGATCGTGTGTTAAGGCGATTTTCATATATTTCGATAAATAAACTGAATAAAGTCTGTGGAAAGTCAGCCCGCTTTGCCTCCGAAGCGAAGCAAGCGAATGTCCGCGTCGTCCCTGCCTGCTCATTCGAGTCTGAGCCTGAGGGCTCATCCCTAAAAGTCGAAGACCGATAGGCAGGTGCGTTAATCTGTAAACTCAAATTGAGAAAATGTGGAAAAAGTAAATATTGACTTATTTTAACTATATGCTATCATTAATTCAGAATCCATACGAAAAATACCTCTTAAGGTTCCGTCCTTAGGCGGTGTTTTTCTTTTTATACTCTAATTTTCGCCTTAAATTAGCCATATCTACTATTTTCTCTTTAGCGGATCTTTTCAATAAAATCGAGCATGTATGTACGTAAGGGCTTAAAACTTTCTTTAATTTGTTCTTCTTGTATAGATATCTGACTAAACAATAAAAATCGCCATCGCTAGTGACAATAACGGCGTTATCATAATTATTGAAATCTATCATCGCTTGTAAAACTAAATCAGCATCAACATTTCCTTTTACTTCTCCATCGCTATTAGGTAAAGTCGGTTTAAAAATTAATGTATGGCCTGCTTTCTGTAAAGATGAATATAAATCTTGATTTTCTTGAATATATCCTAAAAATAAATACGCAGTAGAAACACTATACTTCTCTTCTAAATACTTTCTGAATCTCTTAAAATCTAATTTCCAACCTAAACTCTGAATACCCAAATTAAGATTTTGACTATCAATAAATGCAAAATTGTTTTCTTTTTCCTTCATATTTAACTAGCCCCCCTTCTCCCAACCACCGCCCGCGGCGTCTTCAACAATATCTGAATATCCAGAGCCAGGCTCCAGTTTTCTACATAGTAAGTATCTAAACGGACTTCTTCTTCCCATTGTAAATCGCTGCGGCCCGAGACCTGGGCCATGCCGGTGATGCCTGGCTTAATGGCCAGCAGTTTTTTTTGGCGGGTTTTATATCTGGCTACCTCTTCTGGTTCGTGGGGCCTGGGGCCGACCAGGCTCATCTGGCCGCTGATGACATTGATGATCTGCGGCAGCTCATCTAAGCTCCACCTTCGCAAAAATTTGCCGAATTTGGTAATGCGGGGATCGTCTTCCATTTTAAACAAAGGACCGTCTATCCGTTCATTATATTCAGCTAATTCGGGCTTTAATTTATGAGCGTCTTTAATCATCGAACGGAATTTTAAAACACTAAACCTTTGGCCATTAGCGCCAATGCGCGGCAATTTGACGATCATCGGACCGGCTGACGTTAATTTGACAAACAAGCCCAAAATGATGAGCAAGGGCGATAAAATTATTAAAATAAGCAAAGCCGTGATGAGATCGAATAATCTTTTAATGATTCTGCCCCAGCCGTCTAAGCGCGTCTGCTTGACTTCAATCAAAGGCACGCCGCCGACCGCGCTCAAATCAAAATTTATCAGCTTAGTTTCTAACAACGAAGCGGCGTATTTATAATTAAGCTGATGGTCGGTACAAAAATTAACCAAGCTGTTTTTTTGTTCTAAGGGCAATTCTGGATTTGCTAAAATTACATCATCAATTTCTTGCTCTTTTAAAATCTCATTTAATTGTTCTCCGGTTGAAGAATCGAAGTTAGAAAAATTCTTTAAAACTTTAAAGCCGAACGTTGGCTTATTATTGAATTCGTTGATTATGTCTTGGGCGTTTTTATTATCACCGATTATTACTACCTGGCGAACGCCGATGCCTTTTTTGTAAAAAATCTTTTTAATGTAGTGGATGACTACTCTCTCTAGACTGATGATAATTATGGAAAGCAGCCAACCGGTTAAAATAATCAGTCTTGAAGAAAACAGATTAAAATTAAAGAAAAAGGCCACCACAATTATCAAAGTGGCGGCGCTGCAGGCCACAAAAATTTTGGAAAAATCACTGATTAATTTATGACGTTTGATGGTATATAAGCCGTTTAAGGCAAAGACGATAATCCAGGCAATGGCCACGAACGATAAAATCCGAAAAAAAATCTGAAAATTCATTTCAAAAATCACCGGCCGAATTTCTGTGACAAAAGACTCAAACCTTAAAAAATAGGCTAGCGTGCCGGCCATCAGCAGGGCCAAATAGTCCAAAGGGACTAAAATTGCGGCAAAGGTTAATTCCAATTTTTTCATATGAGTATCATAGCAAAACAAAGCTCTTTAGGCAAAAATTTTCATGTTGACAAAACAATTCTATTGTGCTATACTCATTTTGCTCATTCAAATTTAGATGATCGCTTGCGCCATTTAGGCGTGAGAGGAAAGTCCGAACACCGCGGTTATCGTTCCATTAAAAAACGAGAATAGTTGGTAACGCCAACCGATTCGAGAGGCAACTCTCGGATTAGGACAAGTGCAACAGAAAATATTCCTATTCGTGGATCAAGGGTATACCCTCCGTGAATTAAGGGTGAAAAGGTCAGATAATCAGCTGACCCGTTTCTATGGCGACATAGAAAAAGAGGTAAACTTCTATTCGGTGCAATCCCAAGTAGGCCCTGAACATTGTTGAAGGGCGGGTTGGGAGCTTGATCCGCTTGGCAACAAGCGTGGCTAGATAGATGATCATCGGCCTCGCTTTGTAGCTACGCGCCGCGGCGCGTAGCTACAAAGCGGGGCTACAAAATTCGGCTTATTAATTTGAATGAGCATAAAAGTAGCGATGCAATCCTTCGTCTCGGCTCAGGATGACAATGCGTCGCTACTTTTTTAATTAAAAAACCGACCTATTTGGTCAGCCATTTTAAAACAAATTATTTATGATTGTAGAATTTTTAACGTTTCTTGAGCACACTTTTCCCAGCTGAATTCCTTAGATCTTTGTAATCCTTTACTGATTAAATCCTGGCGAAATTCTGAATCTTCAATTACTTTTATCATATTTTGGGCAAAGCCGTCAACATCATGGGCTTCTGTTAAAAGGCCGGCTTCATCAATAATCTCGGGCAAAGCCCCGGAATTGCTGGCAATTACCGGACAGCCGCAGGCCATGGCTTCTACGGCCGGCAAGCCAAATCCCTCGTAAATAGTAGGGAAAACAAAGCCGCTGGCGCCACTCAATAAAATCGGCAATTGTTCTGTTGGCAGCCAGCCCATTTTTTTTATCTCATCTTTAAAGGGCGAGGCCTGAATTTCCTGATTAATTTCATCCTGCTGCGGCTCGGCCGAACCAATTAAAATCAGCTGATGCGGCTTATGATATTTTTCCCTGAAACGATTATAAATTCTGATCAGGCCGACAATATTTTTCCTTAAAGCCAGTCGGCCTAAATAAACAAAATAAGGCGCCTTAAAACTATTTCTTTGTAAAAAATCTCTGACTGCATCAGCCGGCGCCGGCTGCCAGAGATCGTGGTTGCAACCCAGATATATTACCGAAATTTTTTCCGGATCAATTTTATAAAACTTTAAAATTTCTTTTTTGGAAAAATGAGAGATAGTAATAATTTTATCCGCTATCTTAACCGCCCTTTTATTACCCTGGTTCAATGACCAAAGCTCCCATTTAGTATAAGTTTCCGGAAACTTCTTATAGCCAACATCGTGCCAGGTGATAATATTTTTTTTAGCGCCGATTAAAGGAAAAGTATGGGAAGGAACAAATAAAATATCGGGTTTATTAAAAAGCATCTCTAAACTAAACCGGCCCAGAGTCCATAATTTTTTTAAAGGCCATTTTAAAACCTTTTCGGTAAAATTAGAAGGCGGGGGTTTAAGGTCGTCAATCAGCTTTTCCGGCGTATATAAAAAATAGCGGTTCTGATCATCGAGCTGATAAAGCTGTTTTAACAGATAATAGGAATACCACTCTATCCCTGATCGTTTAGTTTTATTGGCCCGCGAGGCATCAATGGCTATAATCATAAAATTAAAATTTCCAAGAACCAAAATCAAAAATGCCAAACAAATAAAAAATTAAAAATAAAAAAATGGGTTCTTTTGATTTCTGATTTGTTTGGATCTTTGGTTCTTTTAATTTGATCATTTCGTAGAAAGTATGCTTCGCTTATACGACTCCAGATTATCCAGAGCCACACCCGTTCCTTTGGCCACGCACAAAATAGCATCGTCGGCCACATAAGCCGGCACGCCCGTGGCCTGAGAAAGCAAGGTATCGATATTTCTTAAAAGCGAAGAACCGCCGGTTAAAATCATGCCTTTATCCATTACGTCGGCAGAAAGCTCCGGCGGGGTATTAAATAAAACTGTTTTAACGGCCGAGATAACGCCCTGCAAGTCGTTCTGCAAAGCTTCGGTAACATCATCGGAATTAACTTCAATGGATCTGGGCAGGCCGGAGATCATATCGCGGCCCTTAATGTTCATTTTGAGCCGTTCATTATCATCTAAATACATGGCCGAGCCGATTCTGATTTTGATTTCTTCGGACGTTCTTTCGCCGATGGCTAAGCCGTATTTTTTCCGGATGAATTCAGCAATGGCATAATCGAATTTTACGCCGCCAATTCTGATGGAAGTATTGGTAACAATGCCGCCCAAAGAAATCACCGCAATCTCGCTGGTGCCGCCGCCCATATCCACCACCATATGCCCCGAGGCAGACCCGATGGGAATATTGGCGCCAATGGCCGAAGCAATCGGCTCTTTAATTATATAAGCGGCCTTGGCCCCGGCCGACATGGTGGCGTCAATCACGGCCCGGCGTTCGGTGGAGGTAATGCCTGCCGGCACCGCAATCATTACTTCCGGCCTAAACAGCTTGATGCCGCCAATGGCTTTATTGATAAAGTAGCGCAGCATGCTTTCGGTTGTTTTATAATCGGCAATCACGCCGTCGCGCAAAGGGCGCTTGGCCACAATAGTATCGGGAGTGCGGCCAATCATGTCTTTGGCTTCGTCGCCCACGGCCAGAACTTTTTTATCCAATAACGAAATAGCCACCACCGACGGCTCATTAATAATAATCCCGCGCTTGGGCAGGTAAACTAAAGTACTGGTGGTGCCTAAGTCTATGCCTATTTTCTTTTGCAGCATATGCAACATATTTTTGCTGATTTAACGTGAATTATCCTAACACAGAATCTGCTGTCTGACAAATCTCGAGTGCCTTGATGCGTGCCTGATTATCAAAGTCCTCGCTAAGCGCAAAACAGCGAGGACTTTCTTTATTTTTGAGAGTTGAAGACTATCAATGACTTATGACTAAAGCGCTCAAACCGCCGCAAACTTTCTAATAACTGCTCTGACTATTCCTTGGATCAGAGGGTCTTTGGTGTAAATGGGTTTCATTGATGGATTGGCCGGCTGCAACCTAATGCTGTTTTTTTCGCGATAAAATTTTTTCAAGGTGGCATAGGCATTATCCAAAAGCGCCACCACCACATCGCCGTTCTGCGGGCTGTGATTCCTTTCCACAATAACATAGTCGCCGTCCCAGATGCCTTCGTCAATCATTGATTGGCCCTTAACTTTTAAGACATAAGAATTTTCCGAATCTTTAATAAAGTTGGAAGGCACGGCCATGGTTTCCTTTTCCTCAACAGCTTCAATGGGCTCGCCGGCCGTAATAAGGCCCACCAAAGGCAGGTCGATTATGGTGGAATCACGATAACTGGACAAATACATCGGCTCTAAAGCTCTTTTTTGATATTTTTCTGATTTTAAATAGCCCTTATCTTCTAAAGCTTTAATGTGCTGATGAACCGTGGCCGGCGAAGTCAGGCCAAAATGTTCGGCTATTTCCATATAGCTGGGCGCATAGTCATTTTCTTTTAAATAATAGGTGATGAAATCAAGGATTTCTTTTTGACGTTTAGATAGTTTTTCCATATATTTGGTGATTAATTGATAATTTTGAATAAATTTTGAAGCTCGAATTTCGAAATTAGGTTTTTTCCTGCCTGCTCATTCGAGTCTGAGCATGAGGGCTCATCCTTCAGAGTCGAAGACCGGCAGGCATGGCAAAATTTGAAATTCAACAGTTATCCACAATCCCCTTTTTACACTTTCATTATACACCGAAAATAAACCGAAAGTCAAATTAATAAAAAAACCGCCTATTTTGACGGAAACCAAATATTCAAATAATCTAATATTCAAATAATCTAATACTCAAATAATCTAATACTCAAATAATCTAATAACTATATCTCCCCCAGCACCGCCTTAATTTCCAGCTCCTCCCCTGCTCTGAAAACTAAAAGAGTCAGTTCCTGGCCCGGAGTATAATCCTGAATTAGTTTGGTTAAGGAATTTTTTTCGTTTATTTCTTCGTTATTGACTTTAAGAATAATGTCGCCGGCTTCCAAACCGGCTTCGGCGGCGCTGCTGCCCTCGGCCACGGCCATAACATTGGCATCTAAATCGCCCAAAAGAACAGCTCCTTTTAACCTGCCCCCGGCCACTTCTTCCGGCAAGCCCAGTGATTCTGATAAATCAACATAATAAACCCCTAAACTGCTTCTGATAACTTCGGCGGAAGAAGAAAGGAAATTGCTGACCGCCGACTTTAAATAATAGCCTGGAACGGCTAGTCTAATTTCTTCGCGCCCCGATTTAAACAACAAACCGACAACCTCGCTTTGATTGTTGAAAACAGCCGCGCCGTTATAAACTAAATCAAAATCATCAGTTACCTTTAAATAATGGTCAATCTTTTCTGTAGACAGCAAAAAATCAGTCGGCTTAACTTGGTCATGATAAGCGAACCGTTGAATAGAAGTTAAAACAATGTCCGAGCCATGATTTTGGGCAGAGTAACGAACCGTCAGCAAAGGATCGGTCACTTGTAAATAATTTAAGTCGGCAAATTTAACGGGTGTTAAATCTTTGGCCGAAACCTGAACTAAAACCGTTTTGGTGAAATCATCCGCCACTTCTTTAAGCGGCTCTAAAACTTTTTTATCGGCGGTAATAACTACATAATCTTCGTTGCCGACCACCTGGCTATGAGTTAAAAGCCAGCCGTCGCTGGTGACAATTATGCCCGAGCCCAAAAAATCCTTTTGTAAATAAATTGAATCTAAAATACCCTGGCCGCTCCTTTTTTTATAAAAACCGACCAGCTGGCCCTTGAGCTCGCTTAAAACTTTATTATACTGCTGGTCTTCTTTAGAAAGTAAGAATTCTAAATCTAAAATTTCAGTTTCGGTGTTTGGCTGCGCAGCCGTGGGAGCATAAGTAATAATGCTCTGGCCAATTAAAGCATCTTTTAACCAGGCGCCGATAAAACCGCTTAAAAAGGAAATAATCAAACAAACAATAATAATTTTAAACCCCGTCCTATTTTTGATAATAGTCGGCGCTTGAATGTCCTGTTTATAAATTTCCTCTATGGCATCTGTTGATTTATTTTTTTTATCTTTTTTTACAATAGTCATTATTTCTATTATAACCTATTTTAATAAATCCCGCACCTTCCAGGGGTATTATACCCCGCTGAAAGAATTTTTTAATACCCATACCTCCGTCATTACTTTTTTAGATATATGGTGATAGACTTATCCCCAGCATCAATTAAATGGCGCTTAAATATTCCAGAAAGGTGCTGGATAAAATCTCAAAACAATATAGTTAAGCGATAATGTAATTAAAACCAGCGGCTGGTAAACAAAATAATGCCCAGGATAATTAAAATAACCGCCAAATAATTTCGCATAACTTTATAAAAATCCCTTTTGGATAAATTGCTGATAAGAAACTTAACCGTCAACAAATACAAAAAACTGATAATTAGGCCTTTTAAATAATAAACTAAAGATAAAATAGCCATGGCCCAAAATAATTCTATCATAACCAGGGTAATAATCAAAGAAAACAGTATCTTATTAAGCCTCGGTTTCTTGTTTATAACCGCCAAATAATTAAACAAGGTAAATATCAATAAAGCAAAAGGCAGAATTAAAATTACTAAAGACAAATTTAAAAAATCTCTTAAGCCCAATAAGCCGGCAGAAATAAAAAAAACAATTACCGACTCAATCAGCAAAAAAGTTGATAACTGCCTTTCCTCCATTGCTTTCTGCGGAGTAAAAAATTGTTTTGAAAATTCATTTAAATAAATAAATAATAACGAGTTAACTAAAATAATAATTCCCGCCTTGATTATCAGGTCCTCCGCAAAAACTAAATAAAAAATTCCGCTGGCTAAAAGCAGGAAAGAGAAAAAAGAGTAACTAACGCTTTGCCGCCAATTTTTTAGTTTTGGGTTTAATAAAAAATAAGTGCCCAAAAAAATTATAATAAAACAAAAAAAAGCCCCTGAATATAAATAACGGCCTTTATAAAAGATGAAGAATAAACAGGCGGCAGTAAATAATGTCAGCAGTAAAGCCCAAAGGCGATAAAAAAAAAGCATAAGAAAAATAATCAATTAGAGAGGGTTACAAAGCTATGTCGCAGCCGAAAATATAAAATTGCGGCAGAAAAAAATTTATAATCATCTCTCGCTACTTTTAAAAATTGTTCATTAAAAACATTGACCAGCTGGAAGTCAGCCAGCTATACTGTTCCAGCATCCTTTCTATTTTTTGAAGAATAATCTCCTTATCGCTCTCATCTGATTTTTGATTAATCAAAGCCAGCGAAGCCACTAATTCAAAATGCAGATCCTTTAATTCTGCCGGCACAGTTAAAGATAAAAGTTCTTCCTCAAAATTACTAAGCTGTTCATCGGTTAATTGAGCATTGCCGGTGTTAAAAGTTTCCAGAATTTTTAACAAATTCTCTTTATACTCTTGCTCTAATTCCAACTGTTTTTTTTGCCCTCTTAAATCTTGCTCCCAGGGCGAAACAATGCTGTTCTTAACCATTTCTAAAGCCGAGCTAACTGTTAAAAGAGTAGCCGAAGAAAAAAGAAAAATGGCTATAAATAAAACTCGTCCGATATTCATAATAATTTATGATTCAACGATAATTTAAAAAATTAATCCTCCCAGCCATGAGCCATAGGTCATCGGCTTTTGGCCGAAAGGCTGATCGGCCCCTGGCCGAAATCCTCAGTCCTCAGTCCTTTTTATACCCCGCAAACGCCTGCAGCACTTCTAAAGGCAGGACAAAAATCACAGTATTGGACTGATCGGAAGAAAGGTCGTTGATAGACTGCAAAGTCCTTAAATGCAAAGCGCCTTTAGAGCCGGAAAGCATTTCGGCGGCTTTAGATATATTCTTGGCGGCAATAACCTCGCCTTCGGCTTTAATAATAACGGCCCGGCGCTCCCGTTCCGCTTCGGCCTGCTTGGCGATAGTCCTCTTCATTTCTTCCGGCAAAACAATGTCCTTTAAATCCACGCTTTCTACTTTAATGCCCCAAGGGTCGGTGGCTTTATCAACAATAATTTGAATCTTGTTAGAAACAGCATCGCGACCAGTTAATAACTCATCTAAATCAACCTCGCCCACCACGTTCCTCATGGTAGTTTGAGCCAGCTGGGAGACAGCATAGTAAAAATTTTCCACCTCAATAAACGATTTAGCGGCATCAACTACTTTATAATAAATAACCGCGTTAACCCTGACCGAAACATTATCCTTGGTAATGGCCTCCTGGTCGGGCACATCTACGGCCTTAACTCTGATATCAACTTTCTTCATCATCTGAAAAATCGGAATAACCAAGCGCCAGCCAGGCATCTTGGTGCCGGTATAGCGGCCAAAGGTAAACATTACCCCTCTCTGGTATTGATTAATCTGTCTCAAAGAGATAAGAACCAAAAAAATTACAACTCCTATAATTGTATAATACATTTTATAGAATTTTTAATAATCGAAACTTTGACTATTCCTTAATCTTAATTAAACTGCTCAAAATCATGCCCGCTATCAGCAGATTAATTAAACCGGTTATTATCCATACTACCACCAGTTCGGCCGGCACTGTCATGGTTAACATTGTAATCAACAAACCGGGCACCGTCCCCACTAACCAAATCCAAAAACCATACTGAATGCCCTTGCCCAAACCTTTATCAGGAATTCCCTTATACATCACCGAATAAACTAGGGCTAAAATTAGACCAACCACTAGATTAAAAATCAGTATTTGCAGCCACCAGTTGCCGCTCATTTTCTGCCATAGGGCAGGATCGGAGTTAGCGTATAAACCGCTGAACAGCCAGCCCTCAATTGAATTAAGAACTAAAAGTATAATGCCGATTAAAATACCGGCTTGAAAAATTCTGCCTTGATTTTGTTTCACCATTTTTGTTTGAATATTAATAATTAAAATTGATTGAGTATGTAAATTATTGGAGCATTAGAACATTAGAGCATGGGAGCATGTGCTCTAAATGTTCTAATGCTCCAGTGTTCTAATGTTCTCATGCTCAAATGTTCTCATGCTCAAATGTTCTCATGCTCAAATGTTCTCGTGTTCAAGTGTTCTCGTGTTCAAATAAAACTATCGCCTCTCATTTCCTGCCAATTGCCCCCTGCTTCATCGTATTTATAAACCTTAAAAGTGTGGGTTACCTCGTCTTCCGAATAAACATAATCAACGCTAATGTCGCCTCCGATTCTTCTGGAATACTGGGTTTTTTTATCTAAAACTTTAGGCCGGGTAATCCATTCCACTTTCATTTTGCCCAAAGGGCCTTTAAACTCAATAGCTTCGATGTCTTCGCGCCGCTCTTCATCATTTTCTTTAAATTCTTCTATAACCTCAAAATTATTCTTAATTTTTACTTTTATTTCCTCCCATTTATCTGGGTACATAAATGACTTAAATGACTTAACACTTAATTTTACTTATCAACAGTAATTATACCATTTTTTAACAAATTTGTCATAAAAATAAAAAATCGAGTTAAGCTCGACTACCACATACTGTCTACTCACTACTGCCTAGTTACCACCGAACCTTCTTTGCCTTTTTTGATAATCGGCCAGGGCAGTATCTAAATCTTTCTCCGAAAAAGCCGGCCATGGGTTATTACAAAAATACAGTTCGCTGTAAGGCGCTTCCCATAATAAAAAACCTGATGTTCTGTATTCATTTGATGTTCTGATAATTAAATCCGGCAACGGCATTTTAGGGTCGTATAAATATTTCTGGAATACAGTTGGAGTTACTTTCTTCACCTTATCTTTGATAATGTTATTGACCGCATCAATAATTTCTGCCTGACCGCCATAGTTTATGGCGATGTTTAAGATGGCTCGAGTATTATTCTTTGTCAGTTCCATAACTTCTTGGCAGGCTTTTTGTAAATCTTGAGGCAACTGCGACAGCCGGCCCAAAATTTGAACCTTAACATTTTTTTTATGAAAACTTTTTATTTCATTCCGAAGTCCTTTTTTCAAAAGATTCATTAAATAACCGACTTCCTTTTTACTGCGGTTCCAGTTTTCCGTTGAAAAAGCCCAAACCGTTAATACCTCGATTCCCCTGTCCAGGCACCAGTCGCCGACTTTAAGAACCTTGTCATAGCCCTTTTTATGGCCGTAAAGAGTGGGCAAACCGCGCTTTTTAGCCCAACGCCTGTTGCCGTCCATTATTATTCCCAAATGTTTTAAAATTGGCTTAGACATATTTATAGATTGTGCTAGTTAAATCGTTAATTTTAAATTAATTTCACGGATAACTCACTGATAATCACCGATAGTTCACAGATATCACACCGATGACTCACCGATTGATAATAAAACGTATCCGTGAGCTATCTGTGCGTTATCCGCGAACTATCCGTACTTTAGCTTAATTTACGCTAATTAATTAGCATAATTCATAAATTTGCTTCTTATTATAGCGCTATCTTTTATTTAGGGAAATACTTATAGCTGGAACCTAAAAATTTTAATTTGACAAAATAATAAAAATGTGATATCTTTTATTAAAATAAGCTCTCTCAAAAAAGGAGGTAATATGGGAGCAATACTCACAATTCTCTGCAAGTGGTATATACGCAAGTGGTATATAGCCCTGCCACTGACAGGAATCTCTGTGTTATTACTCTTAATATTCAGTTGGTGGGGAAAAACTCCCACTCACACCACAACAACTACAGGGGGCATAGAAGTAACTTACTATCCCTCGCCCTTCTCCTCGCCAACTAATCCTAAAATGGGCGAGATTGTAGCCATCGACAAAAACCAAATTCAATTAACAATGCACGCGCCTGGAATTTATTACAGCGATTCACTTAAAACCAACGCTGTGATAGATTCTGCCTACAAACTACTCTTCACCGACTACAGTGATTCTCTAAACTTATTCCTCCCCAAACCGTATAAAGTAAAGGTGTTACAAGCACCGTCTGAATATTGGACGCGTGCACGATAGCGCCTTTAGGCAAACGCCGCTCCAAATTTATTTTAAGGAGCGGTTTTTTTATTACCACCACAAATGAACACAAACGACGCTGACTTATCGCTGACCAAGTTTGACTGGGCTGACAAAGTATGTTCGCGGTCTGCGAATATTCGCGTTTGTTCGCGCAATCAGCGCGCTCTTAAATACCGATCTTTTCTTTTTATTAAATTTTATGATAAGATATTTAAAATGTTCTTAATGTGGAGGATAAAATGAGAAAAGATGACGAACCGAAAACAATCTTGGAAAACGACTGGTTCATCATTTACCGCAGTCCGGAATTAAGCAAAGCATGGATTTTAAACAGCATAATGTTTATGCTGTTTCTTGCAGGTCTAAATTTTTACTTTTCGTTTTAATTGTAATCGCCGTCCCAAATATGGCAATGGGGCGGTTTTTTATTACCATCGCTGACAACCACAGACCACACGGACTCACCACTGACAGTTCACTGACCACCGACATTTTTTGTCAGTGGTTCGTGGTAAGTCAGTGGCTGTTCGCGTGGTCAGTGTTTTCCAAACACATCGGCCTGATAAGTGTACAGCTGAACCTCATCATCTTTCCAGCAAGTGGATGGCCAGCCGCCTTTTTGGCACAAGCTTTGTAAAAAATCTTCCGGATCTTTTAAATCTTCCCAGACTTGCGGCAGATAAGTTGAACTTCTCTGGCCTTCTCTTAAAACTACTCCGTCAGTTAAAGGACGAAGCGCCGTCAACCGATCCAAGGCAGGCACAGCCAGTAATTGAGGAACAGAAAGAACTGATATTTCGATTTCTATATCATTGAGTTCATCCTTGGTCACCGGCTGAAATCTGTGATCGTTGACAGCCGCGGAAATGGCATTGTCAATGACTGATTGATAGATAGACTTGACGGGCTCAATATAGCCGATACAGCCGCGCAGCTGCTTATTTTTTTCTAAAGTAACAAAAACTCCCTGTTCTACTTTTAATCTTGGGGGTATTTGAGATTCGTTGACTGTTAATTTTTCACCAGTATCATAATAATGATTCAAAGTCTGGCGCGCCAGATTCAAAAGATAATTTTTTTCATTTTGATTTAAAGCACGGCCAGCTGAATCAGCGGGCATTTCGCCTGTAAAAATCAAACTGGTATAGCTGACTGAATTGGCGGAATCGCCGGTGATATTGCCTGAAGTATCATAAGCAACTAATTCGCCTTTGACATCTGAATCACTAAAAAATTCAGCGAGCCAGGTTAATACTCCGGCGCCGTCGTTGGTTATGGCAGTGGTTTGCAGATAGTTGAATAGTTCATCGGTTTGATAATCCAAAAGATAGCTGATGACCTGGCCATCTATGGCTTTAATTTTTTCTGAAGCATTTTCAGTAAAGGGAACATAGCCGTAGTTGGGGCCGTAATGAGTAAAGTCACAGCTGATGATTATCAAGGTGTCGCTGGTATAATATTTTTTTAAGATTGAGGCAATTTCCCTGATTTGCTCAAGGGATGTTTGATTGCCAAAAATCATCGGCACAATTTCAAAGTTTTCTAATGTTGATTGAAGAAATGGCAGCTCAACTTCCAGGGCATGTTCCTGTTGATGAGCCTGTGTGATGTTCTGAAAATTCTTTTCGTTAAGCAACTCCCGGACTATTGACGAAACCGGAACCTCGCCCAGCGGTGTTTGATAATGAGTGTAGCTAGGCACCGAAACGCCGGCAAACGATGTTTGATGGCTTGGGCCTAAAAGCCAGACAGTTTTATAGTTTTCCCCCTTAAGACTGCTGAAAGCTTGGCCCGCTACCTTGCCAGAATACGTATAGCCGGCATGGGGCGCTACCAGAGCCATAATTTTGCCTTCTGCAGGCTTTTTTTGGCCAATTAATGACAACATAGCTTGATTTAGCTCATCAGCGCTTCCTGGATAAAATGCCCCGGCCGCTGCCGGCTTTCGCACATTTTTAGCAATTTTCATATTTTTATCAGTTAGATGATTATCCTGATTAAATAAATTATCGCAAGCAATAATCAAACCAGTAATTACAATAATAATGATTATAACGATTATTGTGATTTTAGTATATTTCATAATGTGATTATAGCAAAAATATGAATTTTCAAAAGATTGAACTATATAAGCTTTTAAGCTAGAATAACAATATCCTGCAAGGCGAAATTTAAAAAATTCATGAAATAAATGTAATTTTTAAGCGTTTTAAACGTATAACTATAAAGACTAATAAATCCTAAGCACTAAGCACCAAATCCTAAATAATATCAAAATTCTAATGACCAAAATCCAAAACATTAAATATCAACATTCTTTAACCCAATACTATTTTGGTTATTAAAATTTTGGATTTTGGATTTATTTAGGATTTGGAATTTAGGATTTTGGATTTATTATAAAGATATCTGTTATATGAAAATACCCAAAAAACAATTAAAATCCATTAGTTTTGCCGGAGCAGCCGTAGCTATATTAATTACCGGCATAATGATATTCAACGGAATTATTACCAAATCTTCAGCCACCAATAACGGTTATTCTTTTTCCGACAAAGTTGTTATTGCCTATTATTATATGTGGTATAAAGCTGATACTTTTTCTACCGCGCCCGAACTTCAAGATATTCACCCTACGCTTGGCGCTTATAATTCCTCTGACCCTTATATTATAGAAGAGCATGTTAAAATGGCTAAACAAGCCAAAATTGATGCTTTTGCCGCTTCCTGGTGGTATGATGCCAGCGCTTATGGCATGAATTATCGTTTAAACACTTTATTTGAAAAAGCCGCTCTTTATGATTTAAAAATTTCAATTGATTTAGAAGGCGCCTACATGACTATGGATGAAATTTATGAAAACCTTCATTATTATTTAAGTAATTTTAGCAATCTCCCGGCTACCTTAAAAGTAGACGGCAAGCCAGTAGCGCTTATTTGGGGTAGTTGGAACTATTCGCCAGATGAGTGGCAGTCACTTTTTGATAATTTAACAGCCGAAGGCCTGCCAGCTTTTTATTTAGTTTCCGGCCAAACCGGTCCCCGCTATCTTGGCCCGTTCAGATGCCTAGAACAGTATGTTTCTGTTGATACTCAAGATAGTGAATTGCCGGCTCTCTTTCAGAGTTTCAGAACAGCAACGGAACAGTATAATAACAGCCATCCCAATAATCTTGCCCAGTGGCACGCTACCATTATGCCGGGTTTTGATGAAAGAAATATTGCTGGCCGGGATGTTCCTCCCAGTGTTGCTGGTTGGAAAGATCGCAACAACGGCCAATATTATCAGATGACGTTTGACGCCGCTATGTCTTCTAACCCTGACTGGCTTCATATTACCAGTTTTAATGAACTGGGCGAACATACTCATATTGAACCGACAGAGGAATATGGCTGGTATTATATCAACAAAACCGCTGAATTTGTTGACCAGTTTAAGCAGTCCGGAAGCGCCAACACTAATATAAATACCAATGTAAATACTAACACTAACACTAATACCAATACTAACGTTAATACGAACACTAATGTGAACACCAATACTAATACTAACGTTAATACTAATACGAACACTAACCAGGGCATTGAACCTCCGATTGTTCTTGAAGAGGGCCGTTTAGCTAAAACTCCTGCTTCGCCGGCGGTTTATTACCTTTCGGAAAATTCTCATACCCGCTATGTTTTCCCTGACGAAAAAGTTTATTATTCCTGGTACTATAATTTTAATGATGTAGAAGTAATTAATATCAGCGAACTGATAACTTATCCTTTGGCAGGCAATATTACTATGAGGCCTGGCACTCATCCTATTAAGATTCAGGCCAACGATAAGGTGTATGCCGTAGAGCCCGGAGGCATTATCCGCTGGATTGTAGATGAGCCGGCTTTCTATGCTCTGGGCTATAACTTTTCTATGGTGGTTGATGTCCAGGATGTCTTCTTCCAAAACTATACCGAAGCAGAACCCCTCACCGCCGGCAATGTTCATCCTGCCGGAGTACTGATTAAATATTCTAACAATCCCGCTGTTTATTACTGGGACGGCGTTCATAAAAGGCCCATTGCCAGCGAAAGCGCTTTCTTCCAGAACAGATTCAGGTGGGAATTTCTGCTGGAGATTAATGATGGTTTTGTCTATACGACCGGCAGTCCTCTAACCGAAAAAGAAACCGAATTAATTCTAAGCTGGTAGGGATTGCTATAAATAAAATGTACGTACGCACCGAGGCGCGTACCTCGTAGCGACGCATTGTCATCCTGAGCCGAGCCGAAGGATTGCGCCGCTACATTGCGTTGGCTGAAATAAATATAAACGACGCCATAAATGGCGTCGTTATGATATAAAAATTTTGAGCCTGGCGATTATTATTGATTTAACATATCTTGATATTTCTCAATTTCTTGAAAAAATCTTTCTTTATTCTCTTCTTTGATAGGTTCGCCTGGCGGCAGTTCTAAAGTCAGCGGATTTATTTTAGTTCCGTGTTTTAATATTTCGTAATGCAAATGAGGTCCGGTGGAAAGCCCTGTTGAACCGACCTTGCCGATGATATCGCCCTGTTTTACTTTTTGCCCGTAACTGACAAGGATCTTTGACTGGTGCGCATAGTTTGTAGAATAAGTATCGTTATGGCGAATGGTTGTTAAATAGCCATAACCCCCGCTGTTCCAGCCGGCAAAAACAACCGTGCCGTCGCCTACCGATCTGATTGGCGTACCGGCGGCCGCCGCATAATCGATTGCTCTGTGATTAGTGCATAAGCTAAAATACGAAAGGCATCTTAAGCCGGTGGTAAATCCGGAAGTTATGTATTTATAATTTATCGGCGCTTTTAATAAATCTTTTTGAACCGAAACTCCGTTTTCATCAAAGTGGCCTTTGTTTTCATCAGTTTCCTCAAAGTAGTAAATTTGATATTCAGCGCCTTCGTTAATATATTTAGCTGCTAAAATTTTGCCCGGCATAATATATTCGCCATCGCGGTATCTTTCTTCGTAAATAAATTTGAAAGTGTCGCCCGCTTTCGGGTCAATGGCAAAATCAATGGTCCACTGGTAAGCATCGGCCAAATCCAAAATTGCCCTGACATCTACCTCGTTATCCAGCGCCCATTGGTACAACGATGTTTCCAGCTCGCCTTCTTGCGTTACTTCTTTAATCTCATATACAATCGGCAGACGTTCTGCCTCCCAGCAACCCTGATCTTCAATTTGATCAGTTGAAGTCGCATTACGATACACTATATCAGCCAAAGGCTGACCGGCCTCTGGCCGGCACGATTCGCGATACACGACAAAAAGTTCTTCTTCTGAATCAATTTGATAGACAAGCCGTTTAAACTCATCTGTTTCGCCGTCAAAATACAAAAACAATGAGCGTTCTGCTCTGATGCTGGTTAAATTGTAAACATCCTTGGCGGCATTAAAAATCGCTGCATAAACAACCGGCTCTGCGCCTGCCTCTTTCATTAACTGGCCATAAGTAGAATTCGGCTCAATCTTGATTTCCACGATTCTATCTTGGACTATTGGCTCTTCCTGAATAATTTGATTATCAATTTGAGGTTCCGAACTTAAGCCATACTGCCAAATCAAAAATGCGCTGATAATCAGCAAAAGTATGATGATATATAATGGTTTGAGATTTTTCATGTTTTTCTATTCTAGCATAAAAATTGTTCCACGCTCAAGCTTTGCAAAGAACTGGTGATGAGCAGGGGTCAAAAGCCATGCTTAAACAAATTATTAACCTTCAAAGAATCGGCGGGCATTTGGCCAAAGCCATGGCTGCTCGCTGTCTCAAACAGCTCAAAAAATGACCTAAATTAAGGTCATCAAACAAACATTGAAGGAGCGCACATCAAAAACGCTCCTTTTTTATTTCTCCCGCTATTATTAGGAGGATAGAAAATCAGGGGTCTAGAAGGTCAGGAGGACAGGAGTAACGAAAGAAAGCTTATTATGTATTAAATTTCTAACCTCCTATGCTCCTAACACCCTAATTTAATGGTGACCCCACGGGGAGTCGAACCCCGGTTACCAGGATGAGAACCTGGCGTCCTAACCACTAGACGATAGGGCCACATTACTAAGATACCTGCCTGCTCATTCGAGTCTGAGCCTGAGGGCTCATCCCTTAGAGTCGAAGACCGGCAGGCACGGCAACCAACAAGATACAAGAAACAAACAAATTTCAAAAATCAAGCACCAAATTCCAATTATTTTTTTATTTTTGCGTCAGCCAGGATGCCTGTCCTCCATAGCTTTAGCGGAGGAGGAAGAACCTGGCGTCCTGACCACTAGACGAAGACGGCATTTTACTAAGATACAACCAACAAGATACAAGATACAAACAAATTACAAATCTCAAATTCCAAACAAATTCCAAAATTCAAAATTTAAACGTTTGAGATTTGTTTGTATCTTGTTGATTGTATCTTGTTACTTTTTTAACCATTCTTCTGACTGACGAACCAACAATTTTTCCGCACTCATCGGTTCAGCCATAAGTTCTTTGACAATCTGCTCCATTCTGGCGCCCTGCGAGCCCTTGATTAAAACAATGTCGCCCTGATGGATTTTTTCCTGGACAAAAATTCCGGCATCGTGATTATTGTTAAAATGGGCAGTTCTTTCTTCGGGCATACCGGCTTTTATTGCGCCTCGGATAATGTCGCGGGACTTTTCACCGACTACGATTAATAAATCCGCTCCGATGTTAGCGGCTTTCTCACCCACTTGCTGATGTCCTTGTTCGGTATAATTCCCCAGCTCCAACATATCTCCCAAAACAGCGACTCGTTTGCAACCTTCGGGTATTTGGATTTCTGATAGAATCTCCAGAGCCGCGCTGGCTGATGTTGGCGATGAATTGTAACTGTCATCAAGAATTGTTGAATTTTTAATACCTTCGATTAAATTAGTTCTGCCCTTGGGCGCTTTATAGCTCTGAAGATTTTCAATAATATCCAAAACATTAATATTCATAACTCTGCCCACGGCTATAGCCGCCAAACAGGCAAAAACCTGGGGCTTGCCCAAGATATTCGGCAGAAACACCGGAATAGTTTTGCCGTCATATTTAAGTTTAAAACTCATGCCCGGCTGGCCATTTTTATGGCTGATTTTAACGTCCTGCGCCCTAAAATTATTACCGTCATTAAAACCATAAGTGAAAACCTTGGCCTTGGTTTGATTTTTTAGTTCTTTGATTTTTGAATCATCGCCGTTGAAAACAGCTATGTGGGCATTGGCCAGCTTAGTGATGATTTTGCTCTTTTCGGAAAAAACATTTTCCAAGGAGCCGAAAAATTCAAGATGAACCGGGGCTATGGCCGTCAGCACGCCGATATCGCAGGGAACAATGTTTAAAAGATAATCTATATCCCCCGGCCTGTCGGCGCCATATTCCAAAATCAGCATCTCCGGAAAATCCTCCGGTTTTTTATAACTGATTTTTAGACCTTGAATAAAAATCTTGAACCATTTAAAAATTGATTTTCCGCCCGGCTCATTGGCGCCGATAACGGTCAGAGGCACGCCGATTTCGTTGTTATAATTCTTTTCGTTTTTTCTGACTTGATGATGTTTAGCTACAACTGAATAAATTGCCTCTTTAGCGCTGGTTTTGCCTACGCTGCCGGTTATAGCAATAATAAAAGGCCGATACTTTTTAATTATCTTTTTGGTGATGATTTTTAGAATGAAATATAAAAGCTTTCTCATAAAAAAATTCCAAGAACCTAAGAACCAATTATCAAACAAATAAAAAATTATAAATTAAAAAGTTTTGATTTTTGATTTTTGATTTGTTTGGTTCTTTTTATTTTGGTTTTTGGTTATTGATTATTTATTAATAGGAAGGCGGGATCTCTAAATAATTAAGCAGAAACTGGGCAATCTCGCCAAACAGCGGCGCGGCCGACGAAGCGGCCCACTCTACATTGCGCGGCCTGTCTAGTTTAATTAACATAACAAAGGCCGGGTTGTCAACCGGCGCAAAGCCCACAAACGTATGGTTGGTTATGTCTGCTGAATATCTGCCGGTGCCCGGATCAACGGCCTGGGCCGTGCCGGTTTTGCCGGCGATATAATAGCCCTCCACCGCCGCTTTATCGGCATGGCCATATTTGACTACCGAGGCCAGCATAGCACCTAAGGTGTTGGCAGTTTTTTCTAAAATAATTTGTCTTAAAAATTGAGGTTGAGTTTTCTCTACCTTGCCGTCCGGATGCCTAACTTCATCAATAATATAGGGCTTCATTAATTTGCCTTTATTGGCAATGGCGGCAAAAGCGTTTAAAACCTGGAGGGGGGTAGCGGTAAAGCCCTGGCCAAAAGAAGCAGTAGCCATAAAAATTTCCTTCTTATACGAGATATTGGCTATATCGCCGATTTTTTCTGTATCCAGCTGAATGCCGGTTGGCTGGCCAAAGCCAAAACGCAGCATATAATTATAAAACATCTCTGTCCCCACTGTTTGAGCCGCATAGATAGCGCCGGTATTAAGCGATTCTTCTAAAACCTGGGTCATATTTTTTATGCCGTGAGCTTCGCCGTCCGAATTATGAATAGTATAGCCGGCGATCTCCACCGTGCCGGTGTCTTCGTAAGTGGTGGCTGGCGTTACTCCGCCCACATCCAGGGCGGCGGCCATAGCAATGCCTTTAATAACCGAGCCCGGCTCATAGGGCTCAAAAATAGCTGAATTATTATAAATGGCAATATCTTCAACTTTATTATATTCATTCAAATCAAAACTGGGATAATCGCACATAGAAAGGATGGCGCCGGTTTTAGGATCCATAATAATAACCGTCCCGTTATCGGCGCCATATTTTAAAACAGTGGCTTCCAACGACCGGCAGGCAGTAAACTGAATCGAACGATCTAAGGTTAAAACAAGGTCAGCGCCGTTTCTTTGCGCCGCTTTGGTTCTTTTAGCCACCGGGATCAAGCGGCCAAAAGCATCGCGCTCAAAAACAAAGGAGCCCCTCTCGCCGGCCAGCTCTTCCTGCCAATAGCCCTCGGCTCCGTAACGGCCCACTAAATCGTCGCCGCTGTAGCCCACAAAGCCGACTACCTGAGCGCCAATATTTTTTTCCGGATAATATCGGTAAACTTCTTCTTCAAATCTAATTCCCTCCAGGCCTAAAGCTTCTATTTCTATTTTCTTTTCTTCTTCAAGCTTCCGTTTCAAAGGTTCGTAAATGTCATCTTCTTTAGCCAGCCGCTGATACAGCGCCTCCTCATCCATCTCTAAAACCGGGGCCAATATTTTTACAACTGCATTAATATTCTTAATTTGAGTAGGCACGGCATAAACCAGATAAAACTTTTTATTAATGGCCGCCGGATACAAGATATTTTCGCCTGCCTGATAATCGTGTATATAAATGCCTCCTCTATCTGGTATCAGTTCTTTCTCGGATAAATGCTGAAGTTCGGCCATGTCTTTATACTTGCCATGCTGAAAAATCTGCAAGTTGATAAGCTGAATAATAATTAAACCCATAAATAAAAAAATAACTATGCTCAAGATAGTTAGCCGATCGGTTTTTAAAAGCCAGGAACTGTTTCTGTTGGACCTTAATATCATAACCGTCCTAAAAGATTTAATTAAGTCGCCTATGCTTTGGGCGACCTAACTTGGACAAATTAATCCCGCGCCGCCTTGTTAGCGCCGGATCAGCCCGCAAGGCGGAATTTATTTTCTGGCGGCAAATGTTTTTTCTTCCGGCAGAAGATAATCAAAGTTATCGGCCATGACCATGCTAAGCTGCAGGTTGCTGATTTCTTCTATGCGGGTCATGGACTGCAAAGCCGTAGCTTGGCTCTGCAAGTCGCGGCGCTGTTTTTCTAACTGATTGATTTTCCATTGCATCTCCCCCATCTCAATGCCCAAAGTATTAGTATAATTAACCACCAATAAATAAGCGACTATGCTGATAATGCTTAAAGAAAAAATAATCAATTTGAGGTTATAACCCGCTCCTTTAAGCCATTTTTGTTTTTGTTTTATAATCATTATTGGTTCTTGATTATGAAATGGGTGATGTATGAACGATATAAGCTTTCCCTGTTTCGCTTTCCATTGTTATATTCTCTCAACCACCCTCAATTTAGCACTCCGGCTCCTGGGATTTTTTCTGACTTCTTCTGGCCGGGGAATAATAACTTTTTTATTTAAAATTTTAACTGTTTTTTGATGACTGCAACGGCAGACTGGAATTTCTTTAGGACATAAACAATCCTTGCTTTCCTGATTAAAGTATTGCTTAACTATCCTGTCCTCTAAAGAATGAAAGCTGATTACGGCCAATCTGCCTCCTACCGGCAGTATTTTTAGCAACTTAGGCAGTGATTCTTCAAGAACGTTTAATTCATCGTTAACGGCGATTCTTAAGGCCTGAAAAACTCTGGTAGCCGGATGGAGCCCATCAGAACAACTTTGGATAGCCGATAATTTTTTTATCGTCCCCATAAGGGCGCTAGTTGTCCTGATGGGCTCTCGTTTTCGAAAAAGAATAATCTGTTTAGCCAGCTGTTTGGCTCTTGGTTCTTCGCCAAATTTCTTAAAAATTTCTGTAAGTTTTTTCTCTGAATAATTATTTAAAATTTTTTCAGCTGTTAATTCGCCATCGGGGCCAAAACGCATATCTAGCGGAGCTTCTTTCCGAAAAGAAAAACCTCTTTGGTCCTCAATTGATACTTGATAAGAAGAAATGCCCAAATCAAGCAGAATACCGCTAAGCTGTAAAAATAATCTCTTTCCATATAATATTTTATCCAGATTTTTGTATGAATCTTGGATTAAAGTAATTCTGTTTTTATATTTATTTAATCTTTTTAACGAGGCGGCAATGGCAGCCGGGTCGCGGTCCAGGCCTAATAGTTTCCCCCGAGGCGAAGTTTTTTCTAAAATGGCCTCGGCATGGCCGCCGCCGCCCACGGTGCAGTCGATAAAATTTTGGTTGGGCTTTGGCTGTAAATATTCTAAAACTTCCCCAAGTAAAACCGGCTGGTGAAAATATGACATAATATGATTAAATTTCCATTCGGCCTCGTCTCGATGCCGACTCGACACGGAGGCGAGCTCATGGCCGAGAGGCAAATCCTAAATAATATCAAAATTCAAATAATCTAAATCCAAAACATTAAATATCAACATTTTTTAGCTTAACGCTGTTTTGAGCATTTGGATTTTGATATTAGAATTTATTTGGAGTTTGGAATTTATAATTTGTGATTTTGTTTATACTCCCAATTCTCCCAGCGCTTCGGCAATATCTCCGCTGTTTTTTTCTGTCCCTGCTTTATATTTTTCCCAGGTTTGCTGATCCCAAATCTCTAAACGATTATACAAACCGGCGATAACCACCTTTTTTTTAAGACCGGCGTATTTTTTTAAATAATCGGGCAAATTGATTCTCCCCTGCTTATCCAACAAAACATCCATGGCTCCGGCCAGCATTAACCGTGAAAAAGCCCGGCTGCCCGCTTGGCTAATAGGCAACTTCGCTAATTTCTCCGCCAGTTCGTTCCAGGCCTTTTTAGGATATAGGAAAAGACTGTTATCCAATCCTCTGGTAACAACGGCGCCATTTTTTAGCTCCAAACGGAATTTGCCGGGAATGGCCAATCTGTTTTTTTCATCAATTGAATGAGAATATTCGCCAATAAACATTAGGTTGCGATTAAGAGCCAAAAAAATAGCTAAAAAACTAGCAGCTATCCCAATACTTTTGCGCCCTTTTAGATAATTTACTTATACCCAGAAATGAGTGGTTATCCCCACATTTATCCACTTTCCACCACTCTACAAACATTATACCCCACCTTAATTCTCTTGGCAACCACTTTGATTGTGGATAAAAAAATAAACTCTATTTGCAAATTTTTGTTATAGAGTCTATATTAAATAATAGCCCTGCTCTTTTAGACTGCCATCAAACCATAACCTTTATTTAACTGAAAGGATTTATTATGAACTCAGAGTCCCAAGAACGGACTGCGGGTTCTAAGCAAAATCAAAAAAACACGAATCTTTTACCATTTTATTATTTAGATTCGTATGGTTATGTTCAGATCGTTTATGCTGAAAATGTATTTGCAGCCAGCAAATTGATTCTTGAGCAAAAAAACGATCATTAAAATTGTTGCGAGTCTTAGAACTCGTAAAAACCCCGGACCAAGCTTTGTTCGGGGTATTTTTTAAGCAGAGATTAACTGAAATTTTCTTAATCTTATTTCTTTGAATCAGATTTGACTTGATTCTTTTGAAAAAATCTGTAAAGCAGCGCCAATAATCCTCCCAGAGTTATAAGTTTAAAAAGAATTTTGCCTAAGCCGTGTTTCTTTTTTTTGTGTTCCTCTTGTTGTTGATTTTTTTCTTCTGACATAAATATTTTTGTTAGTTGTAAAAAATAATTTTATTTAGCTCGGGAATTGGCGATTGTGTGGTGGGTGATGTAATTAAAATTTTTATCTATAACTCGTCTTAGTAGTATAGTGTTCCCCTTGTCAAGACAGTAGTATTGGGTGTATTTGGTGGATTTTTAGTTAGTTAGTTATTTAAAAATTATTTGGCAAAATATATTTGTGCTGGAGTTTTGTAATCAAGCGATTGATGTCTTCTTTTCTCGTT